>JARKUW010000190.1 GCA_029851965.1 Bacteroidota bacterium
AATTTATTCAATAAAGCAATCGATTGCAGAAATATTTTTTTCATCCATTGATCTCAAGCCGGAGTGATCTTCTAAAATTAACAACAAGCTATTTTTAAGCTAAACCATGGATTGGCAACCGCTGTGAACATCTAACCGCCCTGTTTGCTTAGCGAAGCGCCATTACAAGGCTAAATACACACAACCTACATTAAAATGCATTTTTAGATGATAGGTACCGGATGAGTTCGTGGTGAAATTAAATACGGGAGAAGAATTATTCCACCTGCTTGCAGCGTATGTATCTAATCTGTATCAAAGCACAATAAAGGCGTTCAGAACACCAGAAATAGGCTTTTAAAACAACAATCGATTGCAGGAAAAATACTGATTTTCGCGCGTCTTTCCACATCCACCGGCTATTGACACCTTGCATTTTATGTCTGTAAATTTGCTTTAAAAGCTGATAAACCGCTCCGGGGAGAAGCAGCAACGAACCATCATCGAGCTTGCGTTTCGGGATCAGCAGTGGATATTAATATTTTTGGAACAGCTGATCGCCCTACTCGTATTTCAATGCATTCACCGCACTTGCTGTTGCTGCCCGGTAAGACCGGAAGCTTACCACGATGAGCGTAAGCAACATCGATGCCCCCATGGCCACCACAAAAGGCCAGATGCTGAAGGCCGTGCGGTAAGCGAATCCGGATAGCCATTGATTGCTGAGTATGTAGGCCAACGGCCATGCAATTAAATTTGCGGCGAGGACCATTTTAACAAACGACCCGTTGAGCATCTGAACCAACTCCAGCGTTGTAGCACCCAGCACCTTCCTGATCGCCAGTTCTCGCGTGCGTTGTGCGGCGACAAATGAGATCAGGCCAAACAGACCAATAAACGCAATAAACATGATAACCCCGCCAAATATTTTGAACAAAACACCCGTGACCTGCTCTGCTTCATAGTAGCCCTCAATGTCATCGTCCATAAACTTTGCGTTGTAAACCTCATTCGGAAAGGCCTTCGTCCAGATGGATTCAATCTCTTTCCTTGCAGAAACAACATGCCTGTTATCCAGCTTTAGCCCCATATTGTAAAACTGTGTCTTTTCCTGATAAAACACCATCGGTGATATCTTCTCCCTAAGCGACTGGTCATTGAAGTCCTTCACCACGCCGACTATAGGCCCCTTACGCCCGTTCTGAGCTATCACCTTCCCCAGCGCGAGGCGCGGATCGGAAATCCCGATTTTCCGTACAAATGTCTCATTGGCAACATACGCATTCGCCGTATCGCTTTTCGCATATACGTTGCCAGCCAAAAACTGGAGTCCAAACAACTGAAAGTAATGCTCATCGGCCATACTTAAGCGAACTTCAAAGTCCTTGTTTTCCCGCCCGTCAATAAAAAAGCTCGTTGTGTTGACCATCTCTGAAAGCGGTGGCCTGGCAAAATAACTTTGCATCTCCACACCCTTTACATGTAGCAGTTTTTCCCTGATCAGCTGCTGACGGGTTAAATTCGCGCTATCCGCCGGAAAGTTAACGAGCATTACCTGGTCCTTGTCAAACCCCAGCGGTTTCTCCCTCACGTAATTCATTTGCCGGATAACAACGACCGTCGAGATCATCAAAACAATAGTAACGCTGAACTGCACGACAATCAGGACCATTCTTAAACTCAGGTTCCCGGATTGGAGCCGTACCTTGTTTTTGATCGCCAGCGCCGGACTGAAGCCTGACATGATCATTGCCGGGTAGAATCCAGCAAGGAAGGTCACTAAGGCGACCAGTACAAACAGGAACACAAAAACAAAGGGATCAGAGAAAAGGGTTAAAAAAACCGCTTTCTTAAGAATATGCGTCGACAGGGGCAGCGAAAGCTCGGACAATATACAAGCAATGATCATTGATACGATCGTAATAACAGCGGTTTCAGCTAAAAACTGGACCATCAATTGCCGCCGCATTGCACCCATTACCCGCCGAACCCCAACTTCCCTGGAGCGATTGACGGACTGAGCCGTTGCAAGATTAATAAAATTAATACATGCAGTAGCGATAAGAAACAACCCGATCAGACCCAGACCATATACCTCCTTTTTACTGATCGAGGTATCTGCAAAGTTCCCGTAACGTTCGCTGAAGTGGATGTCAAACAGGGGTTGAAGGCGACTGTGCTGCATGCCTGCAAGTTTTTCCCGCTGACGATATTTCTGGTTAAATTGAATCAAGGAATGTTCAAGGGCTTCTATGGAAGCATCCTGTTTTAACAGCATGAAACACTGATCATAGCTGCTTACGTTCGCCCATACCTCCTCGTTGTTGCCATGAAAAGTCTTATAATTCGCCACGATTTCCATTGGTACACTGGTGCTGGCTGGCAGATCTGCAATTACACCGACCACCCGCAGTGGTATCGAGTTCCAGAAAGTAAAGGTCTTGCCTATCGCCAGTTCAGCGGAACCGAACAATAATGTGGCATTTCGCTCAGATAGCACTGCAGTATTTGGCTCGGAAAGTGACCTGCCCGATGTACCCAGCAACCATTGGACCTGAAGAATATCAAAAAGCTCAGGCTCCGCAAAAAACACCTCCTTTGAAGCTTTGAAACGCTCCCTTCCATCATCATTCTTTACCATCACCACCCCTGCCCGCTTCGATATACGGGCAATCTTTTCAATTCCGGCAAGCTCTTCCCGCACCGCAGGAGCCAGAGGAAGGGGTGCGCCAGCGGAATAATCGTCATAACTATTGTACTTCCAGTCCGTCACAAACCGGTACACACGGTCCGCATTCTTGAAATTGGTATCATAGCCCAGTTGAAACCGGATAAATAAGAAGATCAATATACAACTGGTCATCCCGACAGAAAGTCCGAGGATATTAATCAGCGTGTATGATCTGTTCCGGTAAAGGTTTCTTAATGCAATCTTAAGGTTTAATTTCAACATGGATCTCAATTTACGCAACAGGACCATTCATTGTGCCAATCCGAAAACACGCGTTAAAAAGCAATTTGCTCAGGTATTTGGGCGAACACAGCTGTTCAAAAATGAACAGCTATGAGCGAAAGCGAACAGCAAACGCCCTGCAATATTACCTCAATGATACGGCGCGTTTTTCGTATATTCATATAAATTCGCCGTCATGATATACCGGGTATTTGAAAACAGCTATGAAGAACTTAAAAAACCTGCTTTTCACCTGCTTTGCTACAGTGCTGCACCTTGGTGTATACGCCCAGCAAAGCACGGAACAAATGATTAGAAAGCTTGAACAGGCGGAAGTACAAGCGATTCTCAAGGGGGATACATCAACCCTTTTCAATGAACTCTGGGCACCGGAGTTCATCGTCAACAACCCCGCCAACCTGGTCGTAACGAAAAGCGATGTCGCTACCCTGATCAGAACGGGCAAAATCGACTACGCACATTTCGACCGCATCATTGAGAAGATATCCATCATTGGCAATACGGCAATTGTGATGGGCCACGAGGAGATCAAGCCGAAAGGCACTACAGATCATGCCGGTAAGGTAGTCACCAGAAGATTTACAAACATCTGGATGAAGAGGGATAGCAAATGGAAGGCCGTCGGCAGACAGGCAACCATCGCGGTAATAGAGTAGCAATCAGGAAAAAACACCTGCGAATCACAAGCAGACAGGTGCATAAATCTCGGGTCAATACCAGTGACACTTCGGTCTACAAAGGCGGTTTAGGCCTGTATAATTGACGAAAAGGCAAGAACATTCGGCATTTTTTAGTATTTTGAGGGTTTTCGAGACAAAACACCCTTCAAAATGATATTTTCTGTCTTATCGGCGTTAATCACGGCAGCCCTCTTAATTCCCTTTGGAAAGTTTTTCCGGGGAAAATGGTGCGCCGTATTGTCATTGCTGCCGATCTTTCTGTTTTGCTATTTACTACAGTTTATTCCGGCGGTAAGCACCGGGAGAGTGATGTTTGAATCCTGGACGTGGGTGCCATCCCTAAACATAAACCTTGATCTCCGGCTGGATGGCTTATCGTTACTCTTCAGCCTCCTGATCACCGGCATTGGCTCCTTAATTTTTATATATGCCAGCTCCTATCTTAAAGGACATCCATACCTGGACCGGTTTTACGGTTACTTGTGCCTGTTTATGGCTTCCATGCTGGGCATCGTGCTGTCTGACAACATATTGCTGCTCTTCATCTTCTGGGAGCTAACCAGTATCAGTTCCTTCTTCCTTATCGGCTTCAACAATACCAATCCCGATTCCCGCAAGAGTGCATTGACTGCACTAAGCATCACTGGCCTTGGGGGCTTCTTTCTTTTAGCCGGCTTTATCCTGATCGGAAACATCGCAGGCACGTATTCCATTTCGCAACTCATAAATGCGGCAGAGACTTTAAAAAACCACGACTCCTACGGCCTGGCCATTGCACTTGTATTTATCGGTGCATTCACCAAATCGGCGCAGTTCCCATTTCACTACTGGCTTCCGGGAGCCATGAAAGCGCCCACGCCGGTATCCGCGTATCTGCATTCCGCAACGATGGTTAAAGCAGGCATATTCCTGCTTGCCCGCTTCAGCCCGATCCTGGGGGGCACCCCCGCCTGGTCCTATACGCTAATGATCGTAGGCGGATTCACGATGTTGTTCGCTGCAGTGCATTCCTTGTTCAGAACTGACCTAAAAAGCATTCTGGCATATTCCACCATTTCCGCTCTTGGTATTCTAACCTTCCTGATCGGACTTGGAACAGCGGCTGCACTGATAGCCGCAATGACATTTACCGTTGTCCATGCGCTCTACAAAGCAACTTTATTCATGACTACCGGCATAATTGATCATGAAACAGGCACAAGAGACCTCACAAAGCTTGCCGGACTGAGAAAGGTGCTGTTGCCTGTTTTTATAGCAGGTGTTCTGGCTGCATTGTCGAGTGCCGGCCTGCCCCTGCTCTTCGGATTTATCTCCAAGGATCTTACTTATGAAGCAACCCTGCATGCCGAACAGCATTTGGCGCTTTATTTAACTGCCATCGCCATCATCACTAACGTCTGCCTGGTTGCTGCAGGCTTTATGGCTGGTATCCGGCCCTTCATCGGGCAACTGCCTCAGGTATACGAAAAGGTTCACTTGCCTGGGATGTCCATGTGGATTCCACCCCTGTTACTCGCGTTGGCGGGACTGTTTTTTGGGGTCTTCCCTGCTTTTGCAGGTGACTACATCGTTTCTCCGGCGGTGAATATCATGACCAGGAACCCTGTTGATGTGCATCTGAAGGTATGGCATGGGTTCAACACGATACTGACGCTAAGCCTGATCACCCTTGGCATCGGATCAATTGTATTTATCTTTAACAAAGCGGACACCAAAAAGCTCGCAATGTTAAGCACCCTGAACACCATATCTCCGCAAAATATCTTCGAGTGGCTTTCATCTAAGTTCATCAGTTTCTCTGCCTGGTATACCGGGGCCATGCACAATGGTTTTCTAAGGTCCTATCTGCTAAGAATAATCATCTTTGCGGAGTTACTTCTTGGCTATGAACTACTCATCGGAGGCCCGATTTATATTGATTACGGGCAATTGTCTGCCATTAGTGTCTACGAGGTTGTAAATGTCCTCGTACTGATCGCAGCCGTGGTGCTCACTGTGATCTCCTCCTCAAGACTCACTGCGGTGGTGGGGACAAGCGTAATCGGATATGCCATCTGTCTGATGTTCGTTTATTACAGTGCACCAGATCTTGCGATGACTCAATTCACCATTGACACCTTAACCGTAGTCCTTTTCGTATTCGTGTTGTTCAATCTGCCTCCATTTATCAACCAGACAAACCGGTCGCAGGTTGTAAGAGACGCCATCGTCGCCATTGTCTTTGGCATTATTCTCTCCATCATTGCGATCAAAGTGTTGCAGGTGCCAACGGATATTGCCATCAGTAAATTTTATGGCGACTACGCTTACGTTTTAGCCAAGGGAAAAAATGTCGTCAATGTAATTCTGGTTGATTTCAGGGGCTTCGACACCATGTTTGAAATCGTGGTCCTGAGCATTGCGGCGCTGGGTGTATACAGCCTGATTAAGTTAAGATTGAATCCTTCAGAAAAAGAATAATATGAGAAGTGCCATACTCCAAACAGCATCCAGATATCTGTTACCCATCTTGCTGTTATTTTCCGTTTTTCTCCTACTCCGTGGTCACTACTATCCGGGTGGCGGGTTTGTAGGCGGACTGGTCGCCGCGATCGCATTCATCCTGCACAGCTTTGCGCATGGCACCACCAAAACGCTTAAGATTGTCCGGTATAAACCCTTGGCACTGATTCCTATGGGACTGGCCGTGGCGTCACTGGCCATGTTCCTGCCCGTCTTTTTCGGATTGCCCGTGATGACCGGTCTTTGGTTTGACGAACCCATCCCCGTCATCGGAATGCTGGGCTCTGCACTTTTCTTCGACTTAGGCGTCTACCTCGTTGTCATCGGCGTCGTACTAACCATTTTGTTCACCATTTCGATTTATACACACTAATTATGGAACTACTCTTAGTCCTCTTGATTGGTATCCTGTATGCTGCCGGCGTGTATTTAATCCTGCGCAGAAGCATGGTTCGCCTGCTTTTGGGAATTATCCTTCTGGGCAACGGGACCAACATTCTGATATTTCTATTCGGGAACATCACCAAAGGGAAGCCACCCATTATTCAGGCAGATTTCAAAGTTTTCCAGGACATCTACGCAGACCCCATTCCGCAGGCGTTAATTCTGACGGCAATTGTGATCAGCTTTGGCCTGACCTCTTTTGCCATTGTACTCCTGAAGCGTGTTTACGCGCTGGTAAATTCAGACGATTTAGATGATTTAAACACCCCGGAAGAGGAAGAAGATATATGATTGATAACCACATTACAGCCACCATACTGATTCATTTATTCACCGCTATACTCCAGCTGGCTTTCTGGACAAAGACCGTCACCCAGCGGGTATTGAGTGTCGCGGGTTGCCTTATTGCCCTCGGCTTTTCCATACACCTGTTCTCAAAAGTGTTTCATGGCAGCATCCTGACCATGAACGCGGCCAACTGGGCAGCGCCTTTCGGTATTGTGTTCGTAGCCGATCTGCTCAGCACCACCCTGGTATTGCTCACTTCAATCGCTGCACTTGCCGTATCCATTTTTTCTGCAGTAGGCGTCGGAAAACCAAGAATGCAATATGGCTATTTCCCGATCTTTCACTTTTTGATCATGGGCCTGAATGGCGCGTTCTTAGCCGGGGATATTTTCAATTTATACGTCTGGTTTGAAGTCATCATCATTGCCTCGTTTGTACTCTTAACTCTTGGCGGGCGCAAGGCACAGCTGGAAGGTGCCGTAAAATACATGGCCCTGAACATTCTGGCCTCAACCTTTTTCCTGACCGGCATCGGTATATTGTATGGCATTACCGGAACTCTGAATATGGCAGATCTCGCCCTGAAAGTACCGCTTGTGCAGGATCAATCCATTGTGAACTTAACAGCCATGTTCTTTATCATTGGATTCGGCATTAAATCTGCCATCTTCCCACTATACTTCTGGCTGCCCTCCTCCTACCATACACCACCATCGGCCGTGGCTGCAACATTCGGTGGATTACTCACTAAAGTAGGTCTTTATGCCCTATTCCGGGTGTTCACCCTTATTTTCATACCCAATGATTTCATAAAGACGGTTTTCATTATCCTGGCCATTATGACGATCTTAACCGGGGCTTTCGGTGCCATCATCCGGAATAACATCCGCCGTTTATTTTCTTATCTGATCGTCTGCCACATCGGATTTATTGTTGGCGGGCTCGGTTTGTATACGAAAGTGGCCTTCATGGGGGCAATTTTTTACCTGATCCACGACATCATGGTTAAAACAAACCTATTTTTAATTTCGGGATTGATCCGGCAGTTGCGCGGATCGATGAACATGTCCAAGATTGGCGGCCTTTATGCAGCCTATCCGAAAATCTCGCTGCTCATCGCAGTAGTCTTGTTTTCCCTGGTCGGGATCCCGCCGCTCTCCGGCTTCTGGCCAAAGATCTACCTGTTTGAAGCCGCGTTTTCCGTGAAAAATTATGCCTTTATCGGAAGTCTGATCCTTGCGAGTTTTATTACTTTGTTTGTAATCGCCAAACTGTGGTCCGAAGTTTTCTGGAAAGAAGCGTCAACGGCCGACATCATCACGGACAATTTTGAACCGCTAAGCGCCGCAAGAAAGACCTTACTTATTCTTCCAATCGGAATACTTGCTTGTTCTTCACTCTTCATCGGACTGAATGCAGAGTTTATCATACAGGTCGCAGACCGGATATCAAATGAAATGTTAAATACGAAACCTTATATACAAGCCGTGTTAGGTAAATAGTTATGATGATCAGAAACTTTTTAATGAACCTCTTGCTGTCCTTCATCTGGGTGGCACTGACGGGTTCGATGTATTACACGAATTTTCTTTTCGGCTTTATGATCGGGTTTTTTATCCTGTGGATCATGAACAGGGAGGAAACCGACCAACGCTATTTCACCCGTGTACCGAAGACCATAGGGTTTGTCTTCTTCTTCCTGTATGAAATGATCGTTGCCAATATCCAGGTTGCTTATGATGTCATCACACCCAAATACTTCTTCCGGCCTGGCATTGTGCGCTATCCTTTGGAAGCGAATTCCGATATAGAGATCAATTTGCTCTCTACCATGATCTCCATGACGCCGGGAACACTCATCCTGGACATCAGCGAGGATAAGAAATCCCTCTTCATCCATGTCATGTATCTGAAAGACAAAGACGCTTTTATCGCACAAATAAAGAACGGATTCGAGAAAAAACTATTAGAAATATTACGATGACTTTAAATCTATACTTCGACTATGTCATTTTCCCAATACTGGTCATATCGGTTGTTCTGGTGCTGATACGCCTGTTTAAAGGGCCGCAGGTGGTCGACCGCGTCATTGCACTCGACCTCATCATTACCATCGGTATTGCCTTGATCACTGTATACAGCATCCGCTCGGCCGAAGAGGTCCTCTTGGATGTAGCCATGATCTTCGCGCTGATCGCCTTTTTAGGAACCATTGCTTTCTCATTTTATTTAGACAAACAAACTAAGAAATGACAGATATTTTAACCGCCATATTCAGCACCATTGGTGCCCTGGCAATTCTTTTTGCATCTATAGGCATATTAAGGATGCCCGATTTTTACCTGCGCCTCTCCGTAACGGTGAAGGCCTCTACTTTAGGCGTGGGCTTTTTGCTGGCCTGTGCCGCCTTTACATTCTCCGACACTTCAGTAACAACCAAAGCCATGTCGATTGTGTTCTTCCTGATCCTGACCGCCCCTGTAGCGGCACACATGATCGGTAAAACGGCATACCACACCGGAGTTGCAATCTGGAAAGGTACCGTCATAGACGAACTTAAAGGTGCCCAGGATGAACAGGCAGTACAACCGCCAGCTGCTGAACAAGCTCCGCGGCCTGCAGCTGAGGAGAACAGCCTTACGCCGCCAGATGACCTTAAACCCTAAGTTCACTGGATCCTGCCTGCATTATAACACTAAACCAAGCGACAAACCTGTTCCCTCCATGCAATTCCCAAAAACAAAGCACTTTGTTTCCTTACTTTTCCTGATCATAGGTTTGCTCCCGGAAACCCTGGCCCAAAATCATATTCAATCTTCGCTAAAAGGTGTTGTCCGGGACTCCAAAAATGAACCGGTGGCCGGTGCAACTGTAATCCTTAAAGATGGACGTGATGGCCAGATCATACAAACTGGCACCACAGCTTCTGATGGGGCTTTCAGCCTCACAACGACTCCAGGGAATTATGTGCTTTCGATTTCCCATCTAAATACGCTTTCTTACCAGAGTGAACTAATTAAGCTCTCCGGAGCGGTCGACCTTGGTGTGGTGCGAATAGAAACCGCAGCGCAAAATTTATTGGAGGTGGTGATTAAAAGTACAGTTAATAAGCCCCTCATTCAGGTAGAGGGGCGAAAACTGATCTACAACATTCAAAACAGTGCAACGGCACAGGGAACAAATGCCCTGGAAGCCCTGAAAAGGACGCCCGGAATCATCGTCAATCAAGACAATAGCATCACACTGAACGGAACCAGCGGTGCCCTGGTGATGATCAACGGCCGGCAAACCTACCTTCAGCCAGAAGAGCTTGCACAACTACTGAGATCCATGGCCTCATCAGACCTGAAATCAATAGAGATCATTAAAAACCCTTCTGCAGAATACGATGCTGCCGGAACCGGTGGGATCATTAATCTTGTGCTTCAGAAACCTGCCGCCGAAGGTTTCAACGGAAGTATAAACAACGGATCGCCTTTGGGAAAACCCTGAAACAGAACACCAATCTCAACCTGAACTTCCGCAAGGGAAAACTAAATGCCTTTGGGAGCTATAGCCACAGTTTCGGCTATTATGCGATGGATTACGACAACGATCGCATCACCAATGGAAAGATCTACCTGAACGCCAACCACGATATCGATAAGCGACACAGTATTGGATCAACTTTAGGTGCCGATTACGCCATTGATACGGCGCATACCGTGGGAATTGTAGTAAACAGCAATTTCTTACCGGGTCCTGGCCTGATCACACCCATAACAAAAATTTACGATGAGGCAGGCGGGCAGCTGCTGCAAACCCTGAACAGCCAGAGTATCTATTCGAAACAGCTGGCGAGCCGTTACAATGTAAATCTGAACTACAGATACAAAGGGGCGAACAATACTACATTGGATGTAGATGCAGACTATGGATTTTTCGACAGTGGAACTGACAACCTAAGTACAAACGAGTTTTATTCTCCGGCGGGAGAATTGCAGTCTACCAACAATTTTCTTGTGCGAAACAGCCGCGACATCAAGTTGTACGCGGTCAAGGCGGATTATGGATTCCCGCTCGGCAGGGGGCGAATGGCTGCAGGCGCCAAACTTTCCAGTGTAAATGCCGATAATGTTTTCAATCAATACGATGCGAATGGAAGCGTTAACATCATTGATGTCGACTTATCCAATACCTTCCAATACCAGGAACAGATCAGTGCAGGATACCTGAAGTATGAGCGGCCAATCAGTGACGTGTTACGTTTAGATCTTGGTTTAAGGCTGGAGCACACCCATTCGGAGGGAAATCTGCAGCCTGTTGAAGGCAGCAGCCAGGCCTCCAGTTCTGTGACCAGAAACTACCTGGATTTTTTCCCGACTGCAGGTCTGACCTTGAAAACCGAATCTGCCGGAACCTACAACCTGAGCTTTGCACGGCGTATCGACCGCCCCGCCTACAACAGTCTGAATCCTTTTTCCTACCCAATTGACGAACTATCCTCCTGGACGGGCAACCCTTTTCTTCAACCGCAATATGCCAACACGCTGTCCTTTCAATACAGCTATAAAAGCACCACCCTCTCCGCCGCCTACACCCATACGGGTGATCTAAGCAGCGCGATAACGGAAGTGATTGACACTGCCCGCATCATGTCAATCCCCAGGAACATCGGGTTTCAGGACAACTTCAACCTGACCCTGACCCAGCAGGTAAAGCTGAATTCCTGGTGGAACCTCAGCATCACCGGGATCGGCTATCATCTACAAAAAAACGTCGGTACGCCCGAGTTCGGAACCTACAAACCAAAGCTATTTTCCGGGTCGCTAAATCTGCAGCAAACCTTTAAACTTCCGGGCGAGATCACTGCCGAAGCCGTTGGAGTATTTAACTCAAAAAGGATCAGCGGCTTAAACACTTATGTCAGGGGGAACTCCCAAATCGACCTGGGCTTGCAAAAAATTGTATTTCAGGACAAAGGAACGCTCCGGCTGGCAGCCACCGACATCTTGCGGACCAATCGGATTAGTTCAGACACCCAGCTCAACGGCTTACGCCTTCATAGCACCTTCAGGGGAGAATCCAGCCAGGTACGCCTCAATTTCACCTACCGGTTCGGGAACAATAAGATCAAATCCAAGGTAAACCGCGAGTCCGGATTACAAAGTGAAAGAGAGCGGTTGTAAACTTTCCTAGGGGCTTAGCGTTAAAGTCGCACCATATTTTGTCTCCCGTATTTCGATTTCAGATATAATCTCGAAAGTATAAGAACCCCCACCTTGCGCCATTTTAACCTTTATTTTATCTCCATTAATCTTATAGGTTCCGCGATACCTGATGTCTCCACCCGGATTTACTTCAGCAACCCCATCCGGCTCTAAGGTTAGCGACCAGCCGCCGTCGTATGCATTGGCAGGTACGTGTCCAACTTCCCGATATGCCTTGGTTTGATCTACACGGATTTGATCTTTTTTACATCCTACCGCAAACAAGAATAACGGGATACAAAGGAAAAGGGGTAAAATGTAAGTCTTAGAGTGGTTTAGTTTCATGTTTATCATTTACAGGTTATATTACATTTGGTTAAATTACTAATCGCTTTCCGGAACTGAGGTGACGCCGCCGCTCGTCAACTGCTGATTGATACTACATTAACGAGTAAATGACTGACAGCGCTACACTTACCCAGCGTACCTCTTTAAATCCGGACATTACTCACGATGATTTACATCCTCAGGCAGAGATTACTTTAATGCGTTTCGCGGACAGAATCCTGCCGTTCGCCAATCTTTTTTAGCCATCTTCCTTCTGATCTGGAACTTTAAGATATGATTAAAGTTCCAGGATTAGCTAGATCTATGACCGCACTCGCTTGGGTGCTGGCCTTTACACTTATACTTCAAACTGAAACCTTCGCACAGAAGGGCAGAACAATGATTACAGGCAGCGTATATGATGCCAATAACCTGCCCGTCACAGACGCTACAATCCAGTTAACCAAGCGGAACAACGCAGGGCATGCGCTAACTCTAAAGTCTGATTCTGCTGGGAAGTTTATGTTCAATACTGCCCCAGGAAGCTACGCCATTACCGTCAGCAGCATGGGTTACACGCCTTACCGCGGTTCTTACCTGAAGGTGACCGAACAGGACACCATTCACCTCCCGCCGATCGTACTCGCCGCATTAAACACGATGCTAAATGCCGTAACAATCGTTGGTAAAAAGCCATTTCTGGAACAACGAAACGACAAACTCGTGGTAAATGTCGGCAGTAGTATCACGACGGCGGGCGCGACCGGAATGGAAATCCTCCGGAAGGTACCCGGTGTCATGGTAATCAATGATCGCATTCGGTTAGCCGGGAGGACGGGCGTGATCATCATGATTGATGGCAAGCCTTCACCCTATACCGACCTGGAGGGTTTGCTCCGGGATATGCCCGGCGGAAACATCGAAAAGATTGAGGTCATCTCCAACCCTGGAGCGAAATACGAAGCTGCAGGGAGTGCCGGCATCATCAACATCATGATGAAAAAACATAATGCACAAGGACTGACAGGCGCTTACAGTCTGGCCACCGGGTACAGCCATTACGATCAGCGTGAGGTCAGATCCAACGACAACAACTATTACCGGATTAACCCCTCCCTCTCCCTCAACTATTCAACGGACAAGGTAATTGCCTTCGCAACCATCGATTACCTGAACCGGCATGTTTTCGAAGTGAACAATCTGGACCGGATCATCCGAAATAACCTGTATAAGCAGGTAAACTATTATCCATATCACTACAATATTGTAAACTACCGTACGGGTATGGAATACAAAATGAGCCGCAAGAGTACCATTGGGCTCCTCATTAATGGAAACCATCGCAATGGTGAAGGAACGTCAAAAACCTATACTAAAATCCTTGATAACACCCTAGGCACAGCTTTGGACAGCTTTCAAACGGACAATCTGATGAAAATTAACCGGCAGAACATTACGTTCAACCTCAGTTACAAACTCCAGCTTGACACCGCCGGACAAACGTTGAGCATTGATGCCGACTATTCCGATTATACATACCGCAACCATGCGCAAATAGACATCTTCAGCAATGAAGCAGCTGTGCATAACGATCAGCTGGGGAGAAACCCACTTCACTACACAACCTTCAAAGCAGACTACCTCTACCCTTTTCATAACAGGCTAAAGCTGGATGCCGGACTAAAGTTCTCGCAGGTCAACATCAAAAACGACTTGCGTTTTACCAGGAATGGGATGGTCGATACCGCTCAAACCAACCGCTTCAATTATGTTGAAACCGTCAAATCTGCCTATTTAAATCTAAATCAGAACTACAAAGGATTCGAGTATCAGGTCGGCTTGCGCGCGGAGCACACCTCCACGAGCGGGAAGATGGGAGCATCTGAAATCGTGGATAGAAGGTACCTGCAGCTATTTCCAAGCCTGCTGCTCAGCCAGAAGATCGGCAGCGAATGGTCTGCCCATGCAGCGTACAGCAGGCGGATCGACCGACCACAATTTGTATTCCTAAGCCCTTTTTCCTATTTCATCGATTCCCTGACCTACAGTAAGGGCAATCCGGCATTGCAGCCTCAGATTACGAATGCCCTGCGCCTCTCTGTTAATTTCAAAGGGAGTTATTTCGTAGCCCTCAGCTACAATCATACAACCAATACCATCTACGAGGCTGCCCCCCAGCAGGTCGGCGCGGTCACCTATACCCAGGCCAACAATCTCGGCGACTTCAAGTCCCTTGTCGCTGAGCTGAACGCGCCCTTCAAATTAACCAATGCAATTGGTGGTAACGCCAACGTCCAGGAAATATACACGTATTACAACACTGGTTACCTGAGTACGGTATATCGACGTAAGAAGTTCAGTTTTCAAGGGAATGCCAACATTTATGTCACGTTGTCGTCCACATTCAAAGTTGAAGCCAATGGCTATTATACCTCCCGGAGCATCCATGAATTTAACCTGATCAGCGCCTTTTCCGGCATTAACTTAGGCCTGCAAAAATCACTTTTTCAGAACAAAGGGAAATTAGCTCTTAGCGCAAACGACATCTTCTATAAGAATCCGACCCTGAGTACCATCGATTACCAGGATATTCACACGCGCTACTACTATCGCGATGAATCCCGGAACTTCAGATTAACGTTTTCGTACAACTTTGGTGATCTGCAAAACAGCAGGAAAAGCAACAAAGAGATCGGGTCTAAAGAAGAAAACAACAGACTTTAACGATCATCCATTCGCCATCAGATCCTGGCCACCCAATTCAACAATTCTTCCTTGTAAGTCTCCCCTACACGGATGGTTTCACGACCGATGTGAATAACCATTCGCTCAATCATATCAATTTTGTTTAAGGCTACGATGCAGGACTTATGCACCCGGATGAATTGAGGATACGGCAGGTTCTGCTGTAATTTCGTGAGGCTAGCCAGGCTCATGAAATTCTTCTCCTTAGTTACGATGGTCACATAGTCCTTTCCGCCGTCAATGTAAAGAATATCGTCCAGCATAACTTTCTGAAGCTTGTAGTCGGTTTTGATAAAAATGCAATCAGTCAAAGTCACGGTTTTTTGTTGCGCAGAATCCGTTGTGTCTGTGCGCAGCAACAGCTGACTTTCTGCTTTAAGCTGCCGGGATGCCTTTTCACAGGCTTGTAGCAGCCGTTCAAAAGAAATAGGCTTTAACAGGTAATCCAGCACATCGTAATTGTAACTGTCCGCGGCATAATTGTGGTAAGCTGTCGTCAGGATGATCTTTACATTGCCCTTTAATAATCGGATGAATTCGAACCCGGTGATGTCCGGCATCTGCATATCTAAAAATACAATATCCGGTGGATTGTGCTGACAATATGCGATGGCATCAACCGCCTTGGTCGTGGTGAAGACCAGATCCACGAAGGGAATTTTCCCGGCATGTGAAACAATGACCCTTAGTGCTAAGGGCTCGTCATCTACCGCAATTGCCTTTAACATTTTCATCTATTTGAGGTTTATAGTCAACGAACAGGTAAAATAATCTTCTTCTTGCCGGATTTCCAGTTTGTGCTTGTCGGGGTAAAGGAGATCCAGCCTGCGCTTCACATTACCAAGTCCGATGCCTCCGGCCTCATCCTTTTTCTGATGTGCGATGCGGTTTTTAACATAGAATGAAAGCTGTTGATCATGATGCTTCAGGTGAATTAAAAGCGGATCAACCGGCCGACTGAAATCACCATGCTTAAGTGCATTTTCAACAAAAGCGATCAACAATAACGGAGAGATAACCACATTGGGATTGTCCACCTCACAGCTGAAATCAACATAAGTCGGGTGATCATACCTGATCTTCGACAATTCGATCAGGCTTTTTAAATAGGTGATTTCCCTGCTTAACTGAACCTGATCGGCATTGCTCTCATAAAGAATATACCTGGTTAAATCAGCAAGTTTTAGAATGACGTCAGGTGTTTTCTCCGGCTCCGTGAGCGCCAAACCGTACAGGTTGTTGAACGCGTTGAACAAGAAATGGGGATTGATCTGGGACCGCAGGAACTGGAGCTCAAACCGCTGCTTTTCCTGAATGACCCGTTCGTTCACCAGGTAGTCGTTGATGATTTTCAAGAAAAAGCACAGGAAGATGCCCAGTGCGCTAAAGAAAATATTACTGAAGAAATAAGTCTTGAATCCTTCTTGTTCAGGATATTGCCAAAGGCCAAAGACCGGCCCCATAAAGATTTGCTCAATTAAAAATCGAAGCAGAACATCCAGTACCGGGAAAACCAGTATAATGGCGAGCGCCAAATAGTATTTCCTGGATCTAAAAACAACACCTATGGCGTACAGGGCAAGATAACACATGGCTATTGTCCTTCCGTATCCTATCCAGGTAAACGGATGAATTAGATCCTGCCAGTAAAGTGCGGGCGTGACTTGTAATTGATGGTGTTCCGCCACATTAAACAGGACGCCCAGACCAATGAACAACAACCAGAATGAAACATGAATAATGATAACGGTCTTCCGGCTCATATGCCTAAGATAGGCATTATTTAAATTCGCCAAAGCTTAACATAATTATCATCTTCATCCTTGATCCACACCATTTTAATCCGATGTACTTATTCTCCCCCTAGCCTATTTTCATGTAATAAGTTATTATCAAAAACTCATTATCAAAAATCGTTAAACAGGCTTTGATTAATGGAATGAGTTTATGAGAATCGCAAAAAAGAAAAGATCAATCAGGCTTAATAGAGTGAGATTTGATTTGTTCGATTGCATCACCTCAGGGCTAACAATCAATTATCAAAAAAGGAGAGTGGCTGTTGCACAACTCGAATAAATGCAGATTTTGCTTTTATAAAATCGCTGAAATGCGTAAATTAAAGGCATGCAAGGCAGAAAGGACTATACCGAAAAGCTGTTCACCAGCTTTCAGCTCTCGAGCCGGGTTCCCAACGGAAACCTGTACCGCAAACTCCGCGAAACGCTTGATCTGAGCTTTTTATACAAAGACACAAAAGAACTTTACGGCAAGACAGGCAACCCATCAATTGACCCGGTGGTCTTTTTCAAACTGTTGTTAACTGGGTACCTGGAGAACATCACATCCGATCGTAAACTGATGGAGCATTGTTCAATGCGGATGGATATATTGTACTTTCTAGGTTTTGATATCGATGAAGAGTTACCATGGCATTCAACCATCAGCAGAACAAGACAGCTCTACCCGGCCTCCCTGTTTGAAACATTGTTCAACAAAGTATTTGCCTTATGTGTAAGCAGCGGTATGGTATCTGGTCATACGCAGGCAGTGGATTCAGCACCTATCAAAGCGAATGCATCTATGGAAAGTGTGGTGCTGAAAACACCAGCAACATCTATTGACAGCCACTTGAAAAAATTAGAGGAAGAGAATCAGGAAGCTAAAAAGAATGATCCGCCTTCTACAGCTGCATATATTACTGCGCCGGATCATCATTTAAGGCGGGTAAAAAAACACCAGCAAAATCTGCTTGATAATCCAGTTGGGGCACCGGGAGCAGCACATGAAAAAGCACAGCTACTTAGCAACAAGACTCATTACAATCCTCATGATCCGGATGCCCGTATATCAGTAAAGCCTGGCAAAGCAAGAAAGCTGAACTATCATTGCAGCATGGCAGTTGACACAGCAGAAGGGGTAATCTCACATATCCAAGCAGACTTTGCCGATGGTAGAGAAGCCAGTACTTACGAAACATCAGCATGCAGGTTCAAAACCGTTTGAAAGGAAACGAAATGTTAATGACGGATCTGCTCGCAGACGCAGGTTACTCCAATGGCTCGAATTACAATTTCCTGGAGCAAAGAGGAATTACTGGTTGGATACCTGTATTTGGAAAGTATAAGCCGGAGATCGAAGGCTTTCCATATAACAAAGAAAAAGATGAATATTGCTGTCCCATGAGCAAGCCTTTACCCTTCAAAGGCTTTCATACAACGTTGGATGGCACGGTACAAAAGATTTACCGGACAACAACAAAGGATTGTAAAGCGTGTCCGATGAAATCCACCTGTGTGCCAAATAAAACATGGAGACAGATTATCAGGACAATTTATGACGAGCAGTATCTCAGAGCTTACAGCAGACAACATAGTAAAAGAGGTAAGCAAATGAAGAAACTACGACAAAGCACAGTAGAACCTGTCTTTGGTAGTTTAACTCAGTACTATAGCTTACGAAAAATAGGTGTACTCGGCAAAGCTGGTGCCCATAAAGTCATGCTCATGGCCGCAATTGCCTTCAATCTCAAAAAATACCTGAAAAAGGGAGGAAGAAAGCCTTCCTGTACCTTCTTTGAAGCTATCATAGACACCTTACAGCGGCACATATTTGCATTTTACGCGAAACCAGTGAATCATTACCAATTCTCCTAATGCTGAATAAATGATCTAACGGTCGATGTTCAGGAGAATATAGCCATTGTGCAACAGCCACGACC
>JARKUW010000191.1 GCA_029851965.1 Bacteroidota bacterium
GCTTATTGCCTTCGTAAACACGAATGGCACGCTCATATAGCGGCATGGTCAGGCTATCCAGCTTCACGGTCCATCCTTTCTTCGGCACTGTAATCGGACCATAGTTATCCACGTTCCATACCCTGTTTTTGTCATTTGGAAACACACCCGTATCCTGGTAATCCGGCGAAGCCGTATCTTCCGTTACCGAAACAACGAAATCAAGTTTCCTCACCTGATCCATCATGGGTTCGGTTCCGGTAAATTCATACGTGTTGGGTTCCGACAAAGAAGAAATATCAGACTGTATATCGAATCCCATGTCTGTGAATACGCCAAAATTTACATCAGCACTCTTAAACTTTACGGCATAGTTGATCTGACCGGTAGGTTTCAGCTTTTCCGCTTTGCCATTCACCGATACCAGTCCGCGGTTGATGGTAATTACATCTCCGGCAATACCAATACATCTTTTGATGTAATTCTCGCGTTTATCCACCGGTCGGCTCGTGACGGTAAACTGGCTGTTTACAGCGGCGTGCCCCAGAGACCTGACCAGGTCGTAGTAGTTGCGATCCTGCGCCTCTAGTGCAACGGTGTCCCCATCGGGGAAGTTAAAGACAACGACATCATTTCTTTTGATATCTGACAAACCTGGAAGGCGGCGGTATTTCCACTGAACGCCATCCCAATAGGCTTTCGTGCCGGTGATCGGCATGGTGTGGTGGGCGAAAGGAAAGGCAACGGGCGTCATCGGAATCCGTGCACCATAGTTCACCTTACTCACAAAAAGGAAGTCGCCAATAAGCAACGACCGCTCCATCGATCCCGTTGGAATGGTATAGGCTTCTATAAAAAATACGCGTATGATGGTTGCAGCAATTACAGCAAAGATGATGGCGTCTGCCCACTCCCGGCCTTTGGATTTTTTCTTTTTAGGGGTATCGGTTTTTCTTTTCTCCCAGAACTTATAGTTCATATTTTCTTATTTAAAATTGAATATATCGGCGATATTATAAAAGCCTTGTTTATGTTGAAGCCATTCAGCGGCAACTACTGCACCGAGTGCAAAACCAGCACGGTTGTGTGCCGTGTGTTTCAGTTCGATCTCGTCCACCTCAGAACTGTAGAGCACCGTATGCGTACCCGGTACCTGATCCACGCGCTGAGAGGCAATCAATAGCTGTTCCTTCCGGAGCACCTCATCAAAGGGCTCACCTTCCAGTTCATTCACCCATTCATCCTTCCGCTCCAGATTCTCAATGATACCTTCCGCAATCGTCATTGCTGTTCCGCTTGGTGAATCCAGCTTTTGCGTATGGTGAATTTCTTCCACCTGCACATCGTACGCAGGGAAGTCGTTCATGACCCTGGCCAGCACTTTGTTGATGTGAAAAAAAAGATTTACACCAATACTAAAGTTAGAGCCATACAGCAAGGTATTGTTACGGCTCAGGCAATCGTCTTTAACCTGTTGCAACTGCCCGTACCACCCGGTTGTGCCCACAACAACAGGAACATTGGCGTCAAAGCAAGCGTAAATATTAGAGATAGCGGCATCGGGAGAACTAAAATCTATGGCTACATCTGCTTTCGACAAATTCGAAGCGTTTAGTTCCGCCAGGTTGTCCTTGTCGATTTTCAGGACGATCTCATGTCCCCTTTCCAGTGCAAAACGCTCGATAATCTGGCCCATTTTGCCATAGCCTAGCAACGCAATTTTCATTTTATATTCTTTTTAGGATGGACGAAGATATGATATGTCGATGTGATGATTGCAAAGTATTAAAGTTTAAGCGAAAGTTTAATGCCTGGTATATTGGAATTGAAGCCATACATCATATCAGATTTGATGATCGTCGGACTGAGCGTCAGGTCGTTGCCCACGTCGAAGTACTTCAGGCGGGCATCCACATAGGCTTCTACAACCTGAATACCGTACAAGGCAACCATAGAGAAAATAATAACCTCCTTGTTCCTTCTGTAGGTATCTTTCGCCGCAATGATTCCGGTGCTTTCGGTGATACCGAAATATGGGCTACCGACAACGGGACGGCCTCCATTCGCCTGCCGGTCTCTTAACTCCTTCAGGTAAATGTGGTACTGATTGTTGTTGTCGATGAAAGATAAGGTAAGTAAGGTTGCGCCGGTATAGATCGCTGCGATCTTCACCCCCCGGTACAAGTTGAGGCCGTTACTGTACTGCCCCCAGCCTGGTATAACCAGGGAGCGCAGTATCGCCTTTTTCGCCGCCGCTTTACCCACGTTAACATATTTGACGGTGCTCTTCAGCGTATCAACACGTGCGACCGACTGTCCGGTGCTGTCTTTTTTAATGGTTATAGGCTGTTGTGCCTTCACCCCGAAAGATGCAAGCAACAGAACAACCGCTACCCATAAAAATCTGGTCATTACCAATCTAGTAATTCTAAGATCCGGCTTAAATCATCATTTGATACAAACGGGATCTCGATGGCACCCTTTCCATTCTGGCCAACTTTGAGCTTAACCTTGGTGGCAAACTTGGATGCCAGGTCTTTTTGAAGTTTCTGATATTCAAAAGAAGCAGCGGGCGCAGGTTTTGGGGGATTCGGTTTAAGTTGCAGGCTGTTGATGCTGCGCACCATCTCTTCCACCCTTCTTACAGATAGCCCTTTGTCTATGATCTCCTGATGGATAAAAAGTTGTTTTTCCACATCATCCACATTGATCAGCGCACGGGCATGGCCCATGGAGATCTTCTGATCACGTATGGAAACCTGAATTTCTGGTGGCAACTTAAGCAAACGCAGGTAATTGGTGATGGTACTTCTGTTTTTCCCAACACGCTCACCGAGCTGCTCCTGCTTCATGTTACACTCCTCCATCATGCGCTGGAAACTCAGGGCAACCTCAATAGCATTCAGATTCTCGCGTTGAATGTTTTCGATCAGCGCCATTTCCAGCATCTGCTGGTCATTGGCACCACGCACATAGGCGGGGATATCCGTTAAGCCGGCAAGTTTGGAAGCGCGCAACCTGCGTTCACCCGAAATCAGCTGATACGCGTTGGCGCCTACCTTACGCACCGTGATCGGCTGGATCAGCCCCTGGACCTTTATAGACTCAGAAAGCTCGTGTAAACTCACCTGATCAAACTCCGTACGCGGCTGGTACGGGTTGGTTTCTATATCAGAGATCTTGATGTTCCCGATGTTGTTCTCCGCACGTGGTTCCGTTACAGCTACCGGCGCTCCGGCATTCTTAGGAGCATGCGTGGTTTCGGTGTCATCTAAAAGCGCACTTAATCCTCTTCCTAAACCTGTTTTTCGCTGAAAAGATGTCATTCAGATATATTTATATAGTTGCTGTTGTTAAACCTTCCGTTTCTTTCACCAATCCGTTCTTACGAACGATTTCGCGCGCCAGGTTTAAATAATTAATGGCACCCTTACAGTTCGCATCATGCATGATTACAGATACGCCATAACTAGGGGCTTCACTTAAGCGGGTATTTCTTTGGATGATTGTTTCGAAAACCAGATCGTGGAAATGTGTCCGGACCTCCTCTACCACCTGGTTGGATAAACGCAGGCGGACATCATACATCGTCAGCAGAATTCCCTCAATTTCGAGCTCCGTGTTCAGGCGGGTCTGCACAATTTTGATGGTGTTCAGCAATTTGCCCAGCCCTTCCAACGCGAAGTACTCACATTGTACCGGGATGATCACTGAATCCGCAGCTGTAAGCGCATTGATGGTGATCAAACCAAGTGAAGGGGAGCAGTCGATGATGATGAAATCATAGTTGTCCCTCACCTTGCCCAACACAGACTTCATCTTGAATTCCCGGTTGTTCAGGTTGATCATCTCGATCTCCGCACCGACCAGGTCGATGTGTGCAGGTAAAAGGTCTAAGTTGGGGGTTTCGGTTTTCTGAATCGCCTCCGCAGGCTCTATATCATTGATGATACATTCGTAGATGCTGTTCTTGATATTCCGGGGATCAAATCCAATTCCAGAAGTGGAGTTGGCCTGAGGGTCTGCATCAACCAGTAGTGTTCTATATTCTAAAACGGCTAAACTTGCGGCAAGATTGATTGCTGATGTAGTTTTACCCACCCCGCCTTTCTGATTTGCCAACGCAATAATTTTACTCATCTATCTTCTTAAAAATTATCAAATATGCTCTGAGGCTTGTTAAACTAGATTCATTTACACTAATAAATACTATTTTTGTATCATTCAGGCGCTTTTTAACAATTAGCTAAGATACAAACTATATAGCAATATTACTGTTAAAGACCTAAGTGTTTTGCACATCTTATTAACAATTTCGCTACATGATAACCATCGTTTCCGGAACAAACAGAGCCAACAGTAATACGTTAAAAGTTGCAAGATATTACCTCAAAACACTTCAGGAAAAAGGTCAGGAAGCCTCCATATTTGACCTTCGCGATCTGCCGGCAGAAATCATCCAGACGGACCTTTATGGCAAAAGGAGCGCGGCATTTTTACCCATACAGGAGCTTGTCACGGCAACCAGTAAGTTTCTTTTCATCATACCGGAATACAATGGCAGCTTCCCGGGTGTCCTGAAAACGTTTATTGACGCCTGTGATTTCCCGGACAGCTTTTACAACAAGAAGGCGGCACTTACGGGCATTTCTTCGGGTAAGTATGGCAACATACGCGGTATAGATCATTTCTCCGGCATCTGCAGCTACCTGCACCTGAATGTGCTTCCATTGAGATTGCACATCCCCGCCATAAAAACAGAATTTGATGAAGAGGGGAATTTCTTTAAGGCGGACACGTTGAAATTTACAACGGATCAGATTGAGAAATTTATCGCTTTCTAGCAGTTTTAAAAACTTCTTGCTGGCTTCAGCACCTACGGTCATAAACTCAAGACGGAACGCATGTATAACGCATACGCAATCCACTGTTTGTGTGCGCTTGGTGTGCGTTTGGTCTCTGTTACATCTTTGTTGGGTCTCTGTCGTTGTGCAAGCCGCCAATGACCATTTGTTCATCTGCTACACGCCAAATGCCGTCCAGGTGCGGCCCTCGTTGCCGAACACGAAATATCCGGGATACAGCATCTCTGCAAGGTCTTCCAGGGTGGACACCATCCTTTCCGGATCACCGTCCAGATCTTTCTGGTCGTCGAACAGATAAACCCGGTTGTAGGTTACCGCCGGCCAGTCCTTTTGTAACAGGGAGGGAACAATGCCCATCATCTCCAGCATACCCCGGTCCTGCTCTTCATAAATCAATACTTTTGCGTTTACAGGATCTTCCTGCATCACACCTCCGGCAGTTTCAAGCAGGTGGTTAAGCCTATTCGACGGCTTATTTTCGGCATCAAGGCAGATGACCGGCACCGCATCCATGAACTTGATTTTATGTAAGATGATTTCCACCCGCTCCTGAAGTTCTTCTCTAAAAACCCCATCGGCTACTTCATTTATCACCTCATTTAAAAAAGACATACTGATTTATTTATTACTTTGTGCAAAATTAGTATTCCTGAACAGATGCACCGTATTATTACCTATATATTTTGGGGGCTCCTGGCCCTCACCTTCGCTTCTTGCAAAAACACGGATTCCACAGCTGATAAAAAGGTATTCAACCTCAACATAGATCAAAATCTGACCTCAATGGATCCTGCATTTGCACGGAATCAGAATGCCATCTGGATGATCAACCAGATTTTCAATGGATTGGTGCAGGTAGACAGCAGCCTGAACACAGTGCCTGCCATTGCCAAATCATGGGAGGTCTCAGAAAACGGACTACAGTACACGTTCCATTTACGCGATGACGTCTACTTTCACGACGATCCACAATTCAAAAATGGTAAGGGCAGAAAGGTTGTAGCGGAAGATTTTGTGTATAGTTTTTACCGCCTCATAGACCCTAAGGTGGCATCCTCCGGAGGCTGGATCTTTAGTGATAAAGTCAAAGACATCAACAGTTTCCAGGCGATCAACGACACCACCTTCCGCATCCATCTGGTTAAGCCCTACCCTGCTTTCCTCAACCTGCTGACTGCTCAATACTGCTCGGTGGTGCCGAAGGAAGTTGTGGAACATTATGGAAAAGATTTCCGCAGCCACCCCGTGGGCACCGGTCCTTTCCGGTTTAAATACTGGAAGGAGGACGAGGTGCTTGTGCTGCTCAAAAACGAACATTACTGGGAAAAAGATGGTGATGCACGCCTCCCTTACCTGGATGCCATTAAAGCAACGTTTATCAGCGATAAGCAAAGTGCATTCATGAATTTCATTAAGAAAGAGCTCGATTTCTTCGACAAGGTTGATGGCAGTTACCGGGACGATATCCTGTCTAAAAGCGGACGGATGACCAGGAAATACAAAGGTGAGTTTCAACTGCTCAGGGGCCCGTATTTGTGTACGGAATACATCGGGATATTGGTGGATACCAATAAGGCAATCGTTAAACGCTCTCCGTTGAAAATGAAGAAAGTACGCCAGGCGATCCAGTATGCGATCGACAAGCCGAAGCTGATCAAATACCTGAGAAACAGCGTCGGTATTCCAGCGACGGCCGGCTTTGTACCGCTGGGTATGCCCGGGTTCGACAGCACGGCAGTAAAGGGCTATACCTACAATCCTGCAAAAGCGGAACAGTTGCTTAGGGAAGCCGGATATCCGAATGGAAAAGGGCTGCCACAGATCACGCTGAGCACCTCGACAACCTACAAGGATTTAATTGAGTTTGTGCAGGGCGAGTTAAATGCCATCGGGATCAAGGTAAAGGTAGATGTAAGCCCGAGTGCAAGCTTAAGGGATATGATGTCTAAAAATGAGGTAAACTTCTTCCGTGGATCCTGGATTGCCGATTATCCCGACGCAGAAAACTACCTTTCTGTATTTTATTCTAAAAACAGGGTTCCTTTCGGGCCGAATTACACCGGGTATTACAACAATGCCTTTGATCGGCTCTTTGAGGCGAGCTATTATGAAGCAGACGCGGAAAAGCGGTACGACCTCTATCATCAGATGGACAACATGATCATGGAACATGCGTCAATGATTCCTTTATTTTACGATCAATCTGTTGTCATGCTTCAGAACAACATTTCTGGTTACCCGATGAATCCATTGAACCTGATGATCCTGAAGCGCGTGAAAAAGAATTAAGCCAATAAGACCTGCTGAGCAGGTACAAAAGATGCTGCTTTAAATTTGTAATACAAAAAAAGCCCCCGGGAGTTCCGGGGGCTTTTGCTATTTAGTCGCATGTTAACTTTAGAACATTGAGTAATCTATAACAAAGGACAGAACCTATCGGCCCGGTGCGCCCATCTGGCCGGCACCGCCTTGTGTTTGTTCGCCTTGTTTCAGGTCATCATTGTTGATTCCCTTGCTCTTCTTAGGCTTTGCATTGTAGTTTATCTTTCCGAAGTTGTAGCTGAAGTTTACGCCAAAAGAACGGATCGGGTAATAGATATTGGTCGTTTGAAGGAAGTCAGCTGTTTCATTCCGTGTTTCAATATGCAGATCGCGCGCAAAAACATTGAACACATTCACACCCACTGTGGCTTTCTTCTTGAGGATCTCTTTTTTAAGTGCTGCACCATAAAAAGCCATCGCACCAGATGTGCCCTGGAATGTTCTTCTCGGGCCGTTGTACACACCAAAGATCTCCGTATTCCAGCCGCCGCTTATGCCGATCGCAGAGCGTAGGAAAGCGGTGTAATTGGCATAGACGCCGGTGCTCACCTGTGTTTCCGGATCCTTAACTTCATAACTGCTCAGGCTGAAGTTTCCCATCAACGTCCACTTTGGCAGGGGGTTGTAAGAAGCGAAGGTATTGAACCCGTAGGACTTGCTTGTACCCACGTTGAAGTAGGAAGTCACCTTTTCCGTAGGATTGAACACACTTTCGATGACGTCCTGTGTATTCCGGTAGAAAACAGAGGCATTGATTACGGAGCCCTTGATGAATGTAGAATAACCCAATTCCATAATATCTGTCAGTTCAGGGTTCAATGCCGGGTTCCCCCTGCGCTGATTCTCCGGGTCACTCTCATCCAGGAAGGGATTCAGATAGAATAAACTCGGGCGTTGCATCCTTCTGTTGTAACTTAACTTTAAGGTTGTCGACTTCGAGAGCGTCTGCGAAATGATTGCACTTGGGAACAGGTTGTAGTAATCGTTCTTAAAATCAAGGCTGTTGCCCGCTAGTCCGGAGATATTGGTGTATTCACCCCTCAGACCGGCTTTTAAGTTCGTTTTCTTTGCCAGTTTAAAGCTGATTACACCGTATGCCGCAGCCACGTTCTGATCGTATGTAAAATCCTGATCCGTATTCTGGTATTTACTTTCGATCGCCCGGAAGATTCCCTTCAACCCTGTTTCCAGGATTACGGTTTTGGAAAACGGATAGGTGTAGTCGGTTTGCACGGTATATTCATTGTTTTTCCCGGTATTGTCGCCAATGATCGGCGCTCCCTCCATTGTTGGAAAAATATTCCGCGTATTGAACTTATTGGTGTTCCTTCCAAAGGATGCCTGTCCGGAGACTGTAAATTCCTCACCATCCAGCTTTGTTGTTCTTCTATAATCCGCACTCCAGTCCACATTGTTTACGCGGCCGGTGTTTTTCGTCACACGCTCGTAGTTGGTTAGTGTTTCTCCAGCCTTGCTGATGACATCCAGAGAACCATCAGAGCCGTTCTCAAAACGATTGAACTTGATGTTGGTGGAGATGCTGTTGTAATTGTTGAAGTCGTAATCCATACCCAGGCTCCCGTTACCACCGTATCTTTTTGCACGTGTAAAACCATTTTGTGCAAGAGAGGTCTGCTGGTTGAAATTTTCATTGAACAGCTCTACCCGCGTGTCCTGCGGAATGGCATATTGTACGCCGAAGTTGCTGGTAAAGCCCAGGCGCCCCTGCCGCGTATTCAGACTAAAGTTTCCGTTGTTCTGGCGCGTACCAAAAGAGGTGTTCACCGATCCATTCACACCCTGAGCCGTTTTCTTCTTGGTAATGATGTTAATGATACCACCGGATCCCTCTGCATCATACTTCGCTGAAGGGCTGGTGATCACTTCCACACTTTTAATTTGCTCCGCAGGAATCATCCGCAATGCGTCAGCGACACTGTTTGCCATGGTGCTTGAGGGCTTTCCGTTGATCAGCACGCGCACCTGAGAACTTCCG
>JARKUW010000232.1 GCA_029851965.1 Bacteroidota bacterium
CATAAGAAGCCATTTGTTCATCCAATATGCCAACCCATACCTCGATTTCATTAAGTAATTTAATAAATTCGGCAGGAATATCCGTCAGAATAAATAAACATATGAACATAAACATTAAGCTTTTCCGAATTTGTTTTTCCTTGTTAATCATCGCTTTGTGTCTGTCTGCCTGTTCGGTAAACCAGCGGATCGCTAAAAAGGTGAACCGGGAATTTGAGCGGTCAACGGTCGTGAACCAGTACCACGTTGGATTTGCACTCTACGATCCGGAAAGCCGTAAAATGATTTACGGCAAGAATGAAGACCTCTATTTTACGCCTGCTTCGAACACCAAGCTCTTCACGTTCTACGCAGGTTTGAAAATGATCCCGGACTCCATTCCTTCTCTGCGTTATGTGGTTAGGGGAGATTCGCTGATCTTCTGGGGAACCGGAGATCCATCCTTCCTGCAGTCGGAATTGAAAGGTCAAAAGGCGCTGGCCTTTTTAAGGAACAGCAATAGAAAGCTGTATTTCTCTGCCGGCCGATATACCGGTGGTTTTTACGGGAACGGCTGGTCATGGGATGACTACAACGACTACTACCAGGCGGAGATCAGCGAATTGCCATTGATGGACAATATGCTTTCGGTGCGCTATGAACAGAACAAGCGCACGGTTGTGCCTGCGGAACTGAACAATTGCCTGGTGATGGATTCCGCAGACCGCAGTTCCAGGTTCCGGGTGGTGCGTGCATTTAACGAGAATGTTTTCCGCTATCCGAATACCACCGTTCCATCCAGCTACCAGCAGCATATTCCCTACAAAACAAGTACGGTGCTAACCTTGAACCTGCTTACCGACACGCTGAACAAGCCCGTAGGGCTGGTTCAATTGCCCATGCCCGCAGATGCC
The DNA here is from genome assembly GCA_029851965.1 of Bacteroidota bacterium. Lineage (GTDB taxonomy): Bacteria > Bacteroidota > Bacteroidia > Sphingobacteriales > Sphingobacteriaceae > Pedobacter. Next base: position 894 of record JARKUW010000232.1, read on the forward strand.
CGGACCATATACAACATGAAAAGTGATTCGGTATTTAAAGCCATGATGCTGCCCAGTGATAACTTCATTGCCGAGCAGCTGCTGCTGGTGTATTCCGACCGGCTTTCGGCTGAGCTGAGTTCATCCAAAGCCATTGAACATGTACGCAAGAATTACCTGGGCAATTTACCCGGAAATGCGAATTGGGTAGATGGCTCCGGCCTTTCGCGGGGGAATCTTTTTTCCCCAAGGGACATGATTTCCATCCTCGATTCGATCTATGTAACGGTGCACGACAACAAAAGGCTTTTTAGTATGCTTCCCGCCGGTGGGCAGTCCGGGACGCTGAAAAATGCCTATCCAAGAACCACCGAGCCCTTTGTATATGGGAAAACGGGCAGCTTAGGGAACGTGCACAACCAAAGTGGCTATGTGCTGACCAAAAAGGGAAAAGTCTATTTCTATTCCTTTCTGAATAACAATTTTGTTTTACCTACTTCCACGGTACGCGGCGAGATGGCGCGGATCGTAACGTATATCCATGAGCAGTTTTAACAAATTAGCCGCCTTACCGGGGCCCTTTCGTGCGGAGATGGTGCTGGATGGGCGCTCCTTTCTATATTTCGGTGGTACGGCATACCTCGGTATGCCTGCGGATGCGGAGTTCCTGCAGCACTATGTACAGGGCCTCGAAATGTTTGGGGTAAACAATGGTACCAGCCGGAACAACAATGTGCAGCTGGGCATTTACGGGGAAGCAGAAGAATATGCCGCCCGCACGTATGGTGCAGAAAGTGCGTTGATCCTATCTTCGGGATACCTTGCCGCCCAGCTGTGCGTGCAGCATCTGTCTGGCTGTGGAAAGGTTGTTTATGCACCAGGCTGCCATCCTGCACTGTTGCTTAATGACAAGGAGGTGCCTTTTAGTGGAAGCTTTAACAGCTGGAAGGCGGCTATTGTGGCGGAAATTAATGGGAGCGACGTTCAAACTTGGGTGCTCGTGAGCAATTCCATGAACAACCTGATCCCGGAAATCTATGATTTTTCTTTTCTGAAAGCGATTGATCCGGCCAAACAGGTCCTGCTGATCGTTGATGATTCGCATGGGATAGGGGTGATCAATGGCGGTACGGGGGCATTCGAAAGCACGAAGGCGCTGTTTGCTGAACGGCCGCATATTGAAGTGGTTGTGGTCGCTTCTATGGCCAAAGCGCTTGGCGTTGATGCAGGGCTTATATTGGGCACCTGTCAGACGATAGCCGGGCTGAAGGAGACGCCGGTATTTGCGGGTGCATCGCCGCCGGCCGCCGCCGCACTATATGCTTTTATGCAAAGCAAGGCGCTTTATGAAAGCGCCTTCCGGAAGCTGCGGGAACTGCAAAACTATACGATCGGCCGCCTGAAGGATCCGGGAGCGTTTCACTTTCTGCCTGATTTTCCCGTGCTGCAAAGCAGGAGGGCTGATCTGGCAGAAACACTGCTCGCCAGGGATATCCTGATCTCGTCATTTCCCTATCCGGACCGTAACGGACCGGCATTGAACAGGATCATTCTGTGCAGCTGGCATACGGAAGGGCAGGTCGACCGGCTTCTTGAGGTATTGAATGCCCTATAGACTTTCGAAAGGGATATCCATGAGTTCATACTTCTGGAAGCCGGTGAAGTCGAAATGCCACCATTCATTGTAGATCACCTTGAAGCCATGCGCGTGCATGGTCTTAATGAGGAAATCACGGTTCCTGATGACGTTTGCGGGAAGCTTGTTGTAATGCGGTGCCGCAGCCGGGCTGAAGCTGTCGTATGGGGTAGGCATTGGGATCTCCTTGCCTGTTTTCAGGTCGATCAGCGTGAGGTCCACGGCGCAGCCACGGTTGTGCTTGGAGCCCCTGGCGGGATTGGCAACGAAGTTCCTATCGGAAGCCTTTCTATAGAACTCCACCGTTACGGCATAAGGGCGATAGGCATCATAGATCTTCAATCCATACCCTTTTAAGTTTAACTCCGCCTGGATACGCTTCAGTTGCTCCACAACAGGCCTGCGGGCAAATGCCCTGGGCTGTTTGTACATGACCTGCTTCATGAAATTATTACGGGTCGCATACCTGATGTCCAGCTTAATTCCGGGTACTGCTTTCTTAATTTCGACGAGCTCTTTATTCCTGTTCTTCTTAACCGATTCCAGATATTCCTTTTGCGTCCCTACGATTTTCAGCCCATACTGGTTCTGTTTGTCGCCCGGGGCACAAGCCATCCATATTCCGGTAAGCAGCAGCAAAAGGATCGTTTTCTTCATCCGCATTACAGGTTGGAGACCACCAGCAGTTCGATATCTTTAAAAGGCAGGTTAAACCGGGTAGCCAGATCTTTATTGGTCAGGTGTCCCTGGTAGATGTACAATGCTTCGCGGATGCCGGGGCGGTTCCAGGCCAGGTTCATCAGTCCGCCGGTCTCAGCGATATCCAGCAGGATGGGCGTAAAGATGTTGGTCAGGGCATAAGAAGCTGTCCGCGGTACCCTGGAGGCAATATTTGGCACACAATAATGAATGACATCATATTTCCGGAATACAGGCTCTTTGTGATTGGTTACCTCAGAAGTCTCAAAGCAGCCGCCCTGATCGATACTCACATCGATAAGTACGGAGTTTGCTTTCATCCGGCTGACGGTCTCTTCGGTTACAATACATGGGCTGCGGCCGTTGGAGGAGCGCACGGCACCAATAACCACATCGCAGGTGGTGATGGCTTTACCCATGACGATGGGCTGCATCACCGAAGTATATACCATGCTGCGGAGGTTATTCTGCAGCCGCCGCAGGCGGTAAATGGAGCTGTCAAAGACTTTAACTTCCGCCCCCAGCGAAAGCGCGGTACGGGCAGCGTATTCACCTACGGTCCCGGCACCCAGGATCACGATCTCTGTGGGCGGTACGCCGGTGATGCCGCCAAGCATCAAACCCTTGCCGCCAGTCACGTTGCTCAGGTACTCTGCAGCGATCAGCATGCTGGTTGCACCTACAATTTCACTCATGGCGCGGACAACACTCAGAATATTGCCTTCATCGCGCAGGTTCTCGAAGCACATGGCATTGATCTTCTTGTCGAGCAGGGCTTTTAGGTATTCCAGCTTGATGGAACCCATCTGCAGGGCGGAGATCAGCGTCTGCCCTTTGTGCATCATGCCAATTTCCTCGAAGGTAGGTGGAGCGATCTTCATCAGGACGTCGGCATCAAAGACTTCTTTCTTGTTGAAGCAGATCTTTGCACCTTGTTCACTGTAATCCTGATCGGAGAAATTGGCACCCATACCGGCACCCGTTTCAATGACGACCTGATGGCCATTATTGACGAGGAGTGCTACGGAAAGTGGGGTCAGGGCAATTCTGTTCTCCTGGAAGGAGATCTCTTTCGGGATGCCGATGTATAAACTGTTGTGCTTACTTTTTACTTCAGACATCGTCTCCTGGGGTTGAATCAATCCCTTTTGAGCAATGGAGGCCATTTCTTCTCTTAAACCGGTAGCCATTCTTAATTAATTATGTTTGAACATGAACTCATCTTTGATTTACTAAATATAAGCAATAGGGGCTAAACTTTAGTGAAGGACAGCAACCGGGTATCGGGTGCAGTTGCGGTGATGCTGACCTGCACGTAGGCTGTAGGCAGGAGGTCCCGGATCCGTTCCGGCCATTCCACCAGGCATACATCGCCGGAATAGAAATACTCCTCGTAGCCCAGATCATAAGCCTCCTGTGGATCTTCGATCCGGTAAAAGTCGAAATGGAAGATCCTGCGCCCATGTTTACCCTGGTATTCATTTACGATGGAAAAAGTAGGACTGGAAACCACGTCTTTGACCGCCAGGGCTTCGCAGATCGCCTTGATAAAGGTGGTCTTACCGGCGCCCATTTCTCCTTCAAACAGAAAAATCGTTTCCTCTTCTGCAAACTCAAGAAGCTGGATGGCCGCCTCCTGAAGGTCGGCCAGCTTTGTTACTTCAATTTCCATGATTTTTATCTCGAACTGTAGGTCGCAACAGGGATAATCATTTCTTCAAGAGAGACGCCGCCATGCTGGAACGTTTCATTGTAATAATTAACGAACTGATTGTAGTTGTTCTGATAAACAAAATACCGGTCCTCTTTGGCAAAGATGTAGTTGGAGCTGATGTTGATCTTTGGAAGCTGCGCTTCATGCGGATTTTTGATCAGAAACACTTCTTTCGGATTGTAGTTCAGGTTTCTTCCCTGCTTGTACCGTAAATTGGTGTTCGTGTTGCGGTCGCCGATAACCTTGCTCGGATGCTTTACGCGGATGGTACCGTGGTCTGTGGTGATCACCAGCTTCACATTCTTCTGAGAGATCTTTTTAAGAAGGTCCAAGAGTGGAGAGTGCTCAAACCAGGATAGGGTCAGGGAGCGGTAGGCGGCATCATCATTAGCGAGCTCACGGATCATCTGCATATCGGTACGGGCATGCGAAAGCATGTCGACAAAGTTGTATACGATGGCATTGAACTCATTTTGCATCAGGTTATTAACCTGTTCTGTCAGTGCCTTACCATCAT
>JARKUW010000248.1 GCA_029851965.1 Bacteroidota bacterium
GGAGGCCTACAATGCCGGACAACGGGTATTTGGCGAGAATATTGTACAGGAACTGGTAGACAAACAAGCCCTTCTTCCAAAAGACATTGAATGGCATCTGATCGGTCACTTACAAACAAATAAGGTAAAATATATTGCACCTTTTATTTCCGTTATTGAGTCGGTGGACAGCCTCAAGCTGCTTCAGGAGATCAATAAACAAGCGCTAAAAAACAATCGTGTAATTGATTGTTTACTGCAGATTTATATTGCCGATGAGGACACTAAGTTCGGGCTCGGATTTGACGAAGTTATTGAACTGTTAAGATCCGATGAGTTTCAGGCATTGAAGAATGTTCGGATTACTGGTTTGATGGGAATTGCGAGCAATACGGATGTGGAAAAGCAGATCCGTGATGAATTTGAAGAACTAAAAGTTCTTTTCGACGGAATTAAGCTGAGCTACTTTAGGAAAGATGATTCGTTTAAAGAGGTTTCCATGGGTATGTCTTCCGATTATAAAATTGCAGTTGAAGAAGGCAGTACGATGGTTAGAATCGGCAGCAGCATCTTCGGATCGAGAAAAAAAACGAAAGAATCATGAGTGTAAACATCAGATTTGCTGTTGAAGCGGATTGCGAACGCCTATTGGAGCTGATCCATGAGCTTGCCCTGTATGAAAAAGCGCCGCAGGAGGTTACGGTTACGCTGGAAGAATTTGTGGCAGCTGGATTTGGCGACAACCCGGTGTGGAAAGCTTTTGTAGCCGAAACCAATTGCCAGATTTTAGGTTTCGCACTATACTATACGCGATACTCGACCTGGAAAGGTTGCCGGCTATATCTCGAGGATTTTATTGTTACTGAAAATGCGCGCGGACAAGGAATCGGCAAATTGCTCTTCGAAGCTGTAATGAAGGAAGCTAAAGAAAAAGGATATAATGGAATGAGCTGGCAGGTCCTGGATTGGAATGCTCCAGCCATCAATTTCTACAATAAATACAAGGCATCGCTGGAAGGTGGCTGGCTCAATGCTTCATTCTCCAAAAGTCAGGTAGCGCTATAGTAAGAGCAAACATCCACAGTTTTTAAGGAATATGTTTCTGGCGCGCAGCCTGGAAAAATTCCAGCATCGCTTTATCACCGTTGAAAACAATGAAACAATGAGAAAAATATTATTTGTTATCATGTGCACTTTCTTTTTCGCATGTCAGAGCGATAAAAAAGGAGATCAGTCTAATGATTCTACAACTGTAGCGCACCGTGCAAAGACCGACACGCTGACCTTCAATTATGACTCGTTAAAGGTATATAGCAGAACACCTTTGTCCCCAGACAAACGGGTTACAGATACCTCGAAGGCCGTAATTATGTATCCGGTTTTTCAAGATTCCATTCTGAACAAGTTTCTAGAGCAACAGGTATGTAAAGCGGCAAACAACAACCCGGACCTGACCTATTCGACCTACAAGGAACTCGCAACTGATTTCATTGCGCGGTACGATGACTTCCGGAAAAACAACGATGACAATATTCAAACGTGGTTTTTAGACGCCCAGCTGTATGTTTTGCTTCAGAAACCGGGCTATATCTCGCTTCGGCTGGACAATGTAGACTATGCTGGTGGTGCACACGCAAATCCCACTTTCACTTACCTGAATTATGACTTGAACAGACATCAGCCGATCCCCCTGGATTCCTTGCTAAAAGCCGGAAGCCGGCCGAAACTTGAAGCAATCGCAGAGCGCATCTTCCGCAAGAACGAAGGTCTCTCCCCCACGCAGAGCTTCGAAAACACATATTTCTTTGAGAACGGAAAATTTCGAATCAATGAAAATTACACGCTGACGCGGCAGGGCATTGAATTCTTGTATAATCCATACGAGATCAAATCTTATGCGGAAGGGATAACCAAACTGCTCATCCCGTATGCAGAAATCAAAGATTTAACGAAACCAAACTCCATTATTTCCACATTCCAATAAACATGCAGGTATACAAATTTGGCGGCGCATCCATATCCGGCGCAGCCGCTATTAAGAACATGTGCAGTATCGTTCAGAACTTTAACGGTGATAAACTCCTTATCGTAATTTCTGCCATGGGCGATGTAACCAACAGACTGGTGTCACTATCCGAGGTTTACCTGCGTGGTGACGAAAGTGCTCATAAGCTGCTCGATGAAATAAAAGCCTACCATTTCAACGTATTGGAAGAGCTTTTTGACCAAACTGCACACCCCATTTTTAATGAGATCGCCAATGCTTTCGTTGAAATAGAGTGGATCCTGGAGGAAGACGCAAGCGATGATCCGGATTACATCTACGATCAGATTGTTTCCGTTGGTGAGGTTGTATCCACGAAGATTGTTGCTGCTTATCTAAATTCCATCGGCTGTAAGGCAGCATGGGTTGACGCGCGCAATTACATCAAAACAGACAATGCCTACAAGGAGGCTAAGGTGGATTGGGACAAGACCACACAGGAAATCCTTAAAACTCTACCGAAGATCCTCGGAGATCAGCTGGTCATTACGCAGGGATTTATTGGTAGCACGAGTGAAAACTTCAGTACCACACTCGGCCGCGAAGGCTCGGATTACTCGGCTGCAATTTTTGCTTCCTGCCTTGATGCATCCGCATTAACCATCTGGAAGGATGTCTCCGGTGTTTACAACGCAGATCCGAAATGGTTTAAGGAAACCGAACGTATTCCAATGCTTTCCTATCATGATGCCATTGAGCTCACTTATTATGGGGCCACGGTCATCCACCCGAAGACGTTAAAGCCGCTTCAGAACCGGAACATCCCGCTATATGTAAGATCGTTTATAAGGCCGGAGCAGCCAGGTACAGACATAACGGCTTCGCCTACACCTTCGCCAATTCCGTCGTTTATCTTCAAGGTTAATCAGGTGCTTATTTCCATTTTCCCTAAGGACCTATCTTTCATTATCGAAGAAAACTTGAGTGATATATTTCGCATCTTCCACTCCCACCGGGTGAAGGTTAACACCATGCAAAACTCTGCAATCAGTTTCTCGGTAAGCGTTGACTACGACGAAGATAAAACTCAGGAACTTTTAGAGGATCTTTCTAAGTCTTACCGGGTGAAATATAATACGGACCTGGAGCTGGTTACAATCAGGTATTACAATCAGGAAACGATTGATCGTGTGACGGTTGGCAAGGACATCATACTCGAAGTTAAAAGCCGCCATACCTGCCAGATGGTTATGAAAAACAAGTCGCTTGAATAAACATATTCTATCATCGGACGTTCAGGATTTCATCAACAATAATTTAAATGCGGATGTTCACCGGATTGCCATGTCCAAGAGCCAGTTTCCGAATGTTTCATCACAGGAACTGGCCGAACAAATTTCTTCGAAAAAGAAGTCTGCAAAAAAGTTGCCCACCTGGTTCACCCACGACCTGATCTATTATCCTCCACTACTCTCTGTAGAACAGTGTTCCTCAGAAGTTACGGCATCTTATAAGTCCTCCTTGATTAAGGGGGAAACGGTCGTGGATCTTACTGGCGGATTCGGGGTAGATTCCTACTACTTCGCCAAAAATGCAAGAACCGTTGTTCACTGTGAGATAAACAAGGATCTTTCTGAAATTGCCCGCCACAATGCTTCTGTGTTGGCAGCCACAAACATCTCTTTTTTGCCAGAAGATGGGCTTGAGTACGTCAGAACTTCAAAGGTACAATTCGGCACCCTGTATATAGATCCTGCAAGACGGAGCACGAGCGGCAAAGTATTTCTTCTAAAAGATTGCACGCCAAACGTAGTCGAGCAACTTGATATGCTCCTGTCGAAGGTAGACCGGATTATCATTAAAACATCGCCTCTCCTGGATGTTTCTGCCGGTATTAAGGAACTGAAGCATGTGTCCGAAGTACAGATCATAAGTACCAGGAACGAATGTAAAGAACTACTTTTTATTCTCGAGAGAGATTATACCGGCCCAACTAAGATTTCGAGTGTCGCGATCAATAACGAGATCAAGCAAGTCACGTTTAATGAAGCTGATGCAGTATCCGCATCTTTAATTACGGAGGGCTTAGGAAAATACCTGTATGAACCAGATGTCGCATTGCTTAAAAGTGGTAAATTCAACGCGATTTCCCAACAATTTGGCCTTAAGAAGCTAGATAGCCAAACGCAGTTGTATAGTGCAGATATAATTAAGGATGAATTCCCAGGCAGAATATTTCAAATCGACGGATCGGTTTCTATTTCTAAGCTTAAAAAAGAAAAAAATCTGATCGGAAATGTGATCGCAAGAAATTACCCGGACAAGCCGGAGCAGCTCATAAAACAGTTTAGAATCAAACCTTCAACTGAGCATTTCCTGATCTTCACCAAAGTAAACAACTTGGGCTATATTCTCCTTAAAACACACATTCTTCAGTATTATTGATTACACACTGGTTATACACACGGTGTTAGCGCTGAATGAACCCGCCTCACAAAAGAGATGTTTTCAAAACAAAGAAGGCTTCTTGTTTACAACCAAGAAGCTTTCAATCGCAAGCTATAGGGGCTTACTTGTTAGGTTGAGGCGTTGTCCTTAAATACGGTTTTATGACCTTATGTCCCTTTGGAAATCTTTCTGGAATCTCCTCTGTTTTGATGCTGTTCATGACCACTACATCATCCCCATCTTCCCAGTCCGCGGGAGTAGCAACGCTGTATTTTGCAGTTAGCTGCAAAGAATCAATTACACGTAAAACCTCGGTAAAGTTCCTTCCCGTAGATGCCGGATATGTAAGCATTAACTTAATCTTTTTATCAGGAGAAATAATAAACAAAGAACGGACCGTCAGGGTCTCAGATGCATTTGGATGGATCATATCGTAAAGGTCAGCAACCTTTTTGTCCTCATCAGCAATGATAGGAAATTCTACATTCGTATTTTGTGTCTCATTGATATCGTTAATCCAACCCTTGTGTGATTCTGCAGAATCAACACTTAATGCAAGTACTTTAACGTTTCTTTTTTCAAACTCATCTTTCAACGAAGCCGTGCGACCAAGTTCCGTTGTACATACTGGCGTATAGTCTGCAGGATGAGAAAACAGCACACCCCAGCTGTCACCCAGGAACTCATAAAAATCTATTTTGCCTATCGATGTTTCTGCCTGGAAATTGGGAGCAGTATCCCCTATTCTTATGCTCATGTTCGTGTTTTTTTATTGATAAATTAATTTTACCTGAATTTAAGCATCAATTATGAAAAACAGTATGGTTAATTGGAAATAAATATCAAATCTGACAGTCCCGCACCCAATTCTCTATTAAATGTTTTTACTGTGACATCCGCCAGAGCGGGAGTATCGGCCTCGTCCTCCTGATGCAGAAAAAAGTAGATTGTTGTAAGTCCTTTCTCAATCCATGACTTAAGACGTACAGCCCATTCCTGAATTCGCTTCTCATCCAATGAAAGCATTTTACTGCCGTTCCCTTCGAAACGAATGAAGGCTTCGGGTATAGTCAACTCCATGTGCAGCAAGTCACGGCGCCCGTTTGTATCTGTCAAGACAGCGCCCATCTTCAATTCAGCAAGCAGTGTAAAAAGACGTTCCCTGAGCTCCTGTTCTGCAAACCACAGCCGGTTCCGCAACTCCACAAAAACCCCAATATCTTTGGGAATTGATCTTAAATACCCATCTAATACACCAAGATCTTTAGGGGAAAAGGTATCGCTAAGTTGCAGGAAACAAGGTCCCAAATAGCTACCCAAGCCCCCGATATTTTTTATAAATGACTCCGTAAGTTCCTCGGCACCTTTTAATTTTTTAAAATGAGTAATCGACTTCGGGAACTTTGGAACGAACTTAAATTCACTCCTGGCATTGTCCGAAACTTTTTGTTTCCAGCTTTCAACAGCTTTCACGGTGGGAATATTATAGAACGATGCATTTAGTTCAATGGAGTTGAACTGTTTTGCGTATTCATCAAGGAAATTCACCTGCTTTGTATCTTCCGGATAGATCAGGCCCTTCCATTCATCCCTGCCCCACTTGCCGCAGCCAACATAAAAACGGACCTTTTCAGTCCCATTTCGTCCGTTTAACGTGCTTCTTGTGAAGGTTCCATCAGGTGGAAGGGTGAAATCTACAAGTTCCAGGTCTTCCGCAGTTACTTTTCCAAATTGCATACTTCTTTAACGTAAAAACCCCGAAAACACACAAATGGTTTCGGGGTTTTCAACTAAGGATACAACAGCTGCTTAGTTGTACACCTTTATCATAAAGACATAGTCTTGAATCTTCTCGATCTGCCTGGTCCGAATTAAACCTTGCAACGGGTTTTTCTTGTTCATTGCAACCGTTCTGCCCAAGGAGTCCTGAGGAATCGCGCGAAGTGCATCCAATATGTACTTGGACTTAATCGCATAGGCGGCACCATCCACCTGACTCTCCTTCGCACTGATCACGCCAATCACGTTGCCTTCGTTGTCCAGCAACGGACCACCGCTGTTCCCCGGATTTACACGAATGTCCACCTGATAAGATAAGCTGTCTCCGCCAAAACCAGTGTTTGAGCTTAGGTAACCCTCACCCAAAACAACATCATCTTTCGGATAACCCAATGTGTACACATGCTCACCCATTCCAGAGTTGAACTTTTTAAGTTTGTAAGGTAACGTAGATAGCGATTGAAAAGCGGTATCTACAATCTTTAGTATTGCAAGGTCATATTGCGGATCCTGATATACAACTTTTACTTTGTACGAATCCCCCCTGCTGTTCTGCACATAAATAGAATCGGCCTTATCAATTACATGGTAATTTGTACATAAGTACCCATTCGCAGTCAAAGCAAAACCAGTCCCTCCGAATTGTGCCGGCTTGATTGTCGGGCTTTCTGCCTTGTTTTTAGAATTCACATTGCGGATCAGCCTGTTTTGTGAGTTCTGAATTTTCACAAGCTCCCTGCGCATCATTTCATAACTGCCATTCTGTTTGGTGCTGTGCTGTATCGAATATATAGAAACAAAAGCCAACACCACGAAGGATGCAGCAACGGCAAAGGCTGATTTATTTTTACGCCACAAGTTCACTATATAAGAAGGATGTGGCTTGTATTGCTCAGATAAACCCTCCACATCTATTACCGCATGAATATTATTTAGCGTCTCTTTCAGTCTGGCATTGGAAGAATATTCTTTCAGTGAATCTAAAAACACCTTATGGGTAACCACCTTATGATCTACCTGAGGATCACTGGCGCGCAGTTTTTCAAATGCCTCCCGCTCTTCAACCGTAAGTTTGTCATTAAGATAATCTTCAATAATAGCCTCTAAATCCATTTCATTCCTCATAACCACTCAAATTTGAAAAAACAACTTCTTTAATCGCTGCAGGCATTTATATTTCTGCGTCTTTGCATTGTCCGTATTGGTATAGCCAAACTTCTCAGAAATATCCTGCATGGATAAATTGTTTATATAAAAGTCCTGAATAATCGTCTTACAGGGTTCGCCCAGATGCGCCAGTGCAGCCTCCATTTTATCAAACTGCAAATCTTTCTCTTCATGCACCTCTACATCCTCTTCGACAGCAATTACATCTTCAAATTCCGAAACGTTATTTGTTTTCTTGCTTTGCTGCGAAAGTTTTTTCAGCCAGATACGTCTGCTTACCGAATAAATGTAGGTCTTTAACTTACTGGTTAACTCAAAATCTCCGCTTTTAATCTTGTTATACAAAACGATGATTGCCTCCTGATATACATCTTTCGCATCATCCTCATCGCCGTTATTGTTAACTATAAATTGGAGTACCATTGGAAAATAACCGACGTACAACCTATTTAGCGCCTCTTCTGAGTTATTTAATATTCCTAAAACAACCTCTCTATCTGTTGGAACTGAACTGCTTAACTTCTTAGTCACTAATTAATACGTTTATACGTGAATGGTAACCCAAGGATAGGTAAAAAAAATAATTTAATTTTTTCGGAAACATGGGTTACCTTTTAATCTTATGGGTATTAATCTGTAAAATTAATTAATTATTTAAAATACAATTAGGATGAAAAACTTATTTAAATTCGGCTTTTTAGCATTAGCAATTTCTTTATCAGTAGCAGCTTGCAGTTCAGAAGGAAGCGGTTCTGGATCTGATACTACAGCAACTGATTCTTCAGCTATCATTACTGATACTACTGGTGTTGATACTACAATTACTGATTCAACTGTGAAAGATACTACTGTTTCAGTTGAAACTACTAAAGAAGAAGTTAAACACTAATTTAGCTTTACTTATAAAGAAGGTCCTGGATGATATTCAGGACCTTTTTTTTGTGCCTTTATCTTTCAAATACAGCCTCATAAAGATAAAGAACGAATAAATGTTACCTTTGTGATGTACAAATTTAGTTTACTTCATGAATTTCTCAGCACTTCAGGCCATCTCTCCCATCGATGGTCGTTACAGACAGACTACCCAGAACCTCGCCCAGTATTTTTCCGAGTCAGCACTTATCAAATACCGGGTGTTCGTAGAGATCGAATACTTTATTTCGCTATGCGAACAAGGCTTGCCCTCGCTACTTGATTTTGACAAGAACCGATATCCGGAGCTTCGCTCCATCTACACTAACTTCAGCGAGGCCGATGCCCAGGAAGTAAAAGACACAGAGAAAGTCACCAATCATGATGTAAAAGCTGTAGAATATTTTATCAAGAAAAAGTTTGATGATCTTTCCTTGCAGCCGTATAAAGAATTTATACATTTCGGACTAACTTCACAGGACATCAACAATACTGCTATACCATATACGTTCAAACTCGCGCTCGAGGAAGTTTATTACCCAAAGATCCAACAGCTGATCGACCGCGTAAATGCACTTGCTTCCGAGTGGAAAGACATCCCGCTTCTCGCACATACCCATGGTCAGCCAGCCTCGCCAACCAAACTTGGCAAAGAGTTCCTGGTGTTTTCAGAACGACTGCAGGTACAGCTTCAGCACTTGAAAGCCGTACCAAACAACGCCAAATTCGGCGGAGCCACCGGAAACTTTAATGCCCATCACATTGCTTACCCAAAAATCAACTGGGTTGAATTCTCCAATAATTTTGTAAACAATACCCTCGGCTTAAACCGGGCACAGTACACTACGCAGATAGAACACTACGATCAGTTCGCAGCACAATGTGATGCCTTGAAGCGAATAAACAACATCATTATCGATCTCGACCGGGACATCTGGGCATATATATCTAAAAACTATTTTAAGCAACGGATCAAAGCCGGTGAAGTGGGTTCTTCTGCAATGCCACACAAAGTGAACCCTATTGATTTCGAAAATGCAGAAGGAAATGCTGGTCTGGCCAATGCCTTATTTGAATTCCTTGCTTCAAAACTTCCCATTTCCAGGTTGCAGCGTGATTTAACAGACTCTACTGTTCTACGGAATGTAGGTGTTCCCGTCGCGCATACCATGATTGCAATTTCATCTACCCTGAAAGGGCTTGATAAATTGTTATTAAATCAGGAGGCCATAGAGGCCGACCTTGAAAACAACTGGGCCGTTGTTGCTGAAGCCATACAGACCGTACTCAGAAGAGAAGGTTATCCGAATCCGTATGAGGCACTGAAGGACCTTACCCGTGTCAACCAGAAAATTACCGCCACAACAATGGCCGACTTTATCGATGGCCTGGACGTCCCTGAAACAGTGAAACTTGAACTGAAGCGAATCACCCCTTACAACTACACCGGCGTCTTCTAACATAATGACCTAAAACAGACATCGATATCAGATAATGAAACGGTAATTATTTATTTTTGTAAGAAAAAAGGAAACATGACTATCAACGTATATACAGAACAAACGCCGAACCCTGCTACAATGAAGTTTATGGTCAACAAGTTATTGATCAACGGCAGTGAAGATTTTGCAACCAAAGAAAGTGCAGAGCACTCTCCTTTTGCTAAGGAGCTGTTCAAGTTTAACTTTGTCTCTGGCGTATTTTTCGCAAGTAATTTTGTTACCGTAACAAAAACAGAAGATGCAGATTGGGCAGATATCGAGCCTATATTGAAGGAGTTTGTTAAAGGTGCAGTTGAATCTGAATATAAGATTAAGGAAGATACTGGTGGTGAAACACCTAATTTTGAGGGTACAGACCTTGAGATCAAAATTCAGCAGATACTGAACGACTATGTTCGTCCGGCTGTTGAGCAGGATGGCGGTGCCATCAGCTACAAATCGTTTGATGAGGGTGTTGTTACCGTAGAACTTAGAGGCTCATGCAGCGGATGCCCTTCTTCAACCATCACCTTGAAGTCCGGAATTCAGAACCTGTTACAACGCATGGTTCCAGAGGTAAAAGAAGTAGTATCTGAGTCGCTATAGACATCCATACATAAAAAAAGGTCCTTCACACAATGAAGGACCTTTTTTTATGTCTAATTCTTTAAATGTCTAATTTTTGAAATGTTTCTGGATCGCTTGCAGGAGTTCCGCATCAACCAGCCCATTAACAGCCAGAATCTCCCGCTTTTCCAGGAATTCTTCGCCACCACCAAAGTTCATGATCTTCCCACCAGCCTGTTGTACGAGGAACGCCCCTGCTGCAACATCCCAGGAATTTAGGTTGTACTCGAAGAAACCCTCAAACCGTCCGCAAGCCACATAGGCTAGGTCTACAGCGGCAGAGCCGATCCTCCGCAATCCATGGCAGCGCTGCATGAGTTCTGCAAGGAGCCGCATGTATTGTTCCTGTTGCTCAAACTGATAATACGGAAAGCCCGTGGCGAGCAAGGAATCTGCAAGCGTGTTCCGCTTAGAAACAGATATAATATTGTTGTTCAGGAATGCTGGTCCGCCCTTATAAGAGTAGAAAAGTTCAGCGCGATTAATCTCGTACACCACACCCAGCACAGGCTCGCTGCCTTCATAAAGTGCAATGCTTATCGAATATGTGGGTAGTCCGTGAATGAAGTTGGTTGTCCCATCCAAGGGATCAATAATCCAGTTGTATACTTCCCCGGTCCTGTTAATTGTTTTTTCTTCCGTGATAAATCCCGCTTCAGGAATGAGTTCTGACAGGTTCGCCACCAGCTGCTCTTCCGCCTCCTTGTCTACATACGAGACCAGATCATTCAAACCTTTGTGTTCAATACTTTTCGCATCAAAGGCCATAGATTCTTTACGGATAAAATTGCCCGTTAACCTGGTGATTGAGAGCACCTTGTCGCATAATAATTCGTAGTCCATATGGTTGCCTGATTAGTAGTTGGCGTGTTTTTCCTTATTCTTCCAGGCATAAGTAACCAGAAGCAGACCAGAAATAAACAAGATCAAGGAGATTAACTCTGCCTGTGTAAATGCAATTCCAGCCACGTGATATTTGGTATTCACCCGGATCAATTCAATGGAAAAACGCTCTAAGCCGTTCAACATCAGGTAAACCCCAAAAAGCATACCGGGATATTTGATGTTGTGGCGTATTCTCCATAAGATCAGAAAGAGGATAAAGCAAACGATAACCTCATACACAGCCGTTGGATAAACCGGAAAAGGCAGTTCATTACAGAACTTTCCGGTGCAACCTGCAATCGGGTTCCCCTCCATGGCAACGTTGTTCGGGTAGCGGTATGCCCATAGCCAGTCCGGGATCCAGCTCATCGGCTTCGGATTCAGGTTCACAATTCCCCAGTCACCATCACCCGACATGTGGCAGCCTATACGTCCCACACTATAGGCGAGCATCATACCGGGGCCACCCACATCTAGCATATGTAAGGGCTTAATGCCATTTTTCCTTGCAACATAGATTACCGCCGCACCTCCGCAGATTAAGCCACCATAAAAGGTAAGGCCACTAAAAGACAGCAGGCCTCCAATGGGATCCTGAATAAAGGTGTCCCAATGTTCCAGATTGTCAAAAATTTTGGCACCTAAAAATCCCCAGACGGCAGCCCAGACCACCAGGTTTCCCATCAGCTCATGGGGATATTCCGTGACCGTAACCGTCTTAGGCTTATCCAGTTTGTGTTTATCTTTTTCCTTATAGTCCCAGTACACAAATAAGCCTGCAAAAAACAACCCGCCTAAAAAATTTCCTTTAGACGATAGCAGGACGGTTTGTGCGTCATACACAAACAAGCTGTAATTCAATAATGCGTAAACGAGTTTGTAACCGATCAGAAATCCGAAGATTCCGTTTAGAATGAGTTCACCAGTAGTTGCTTTCTGGCCGATAACATGCGTCTTTTTAATGGGGTGTACTTGCCCCAGCCCTTCCTTACGCTGCATTTCTTTTGTAAATGCCCAATATCCTGCAACAAATGCAAGTGCCACGAAAACGCCGAAAGTATTAAAAGGTAGAGGTATCTGTACGCCGAAAAGGTATTCTAAAAAATGGGATACGGTTGGAAACATAAGTTATCGTAGTAGTTTATGCGAATATAGGATTAATGCGCTAAAACAACTTCAGTTTCGGCAACTTCCACTTCCCCTTCCGCAGTCATGGCAACAAGTTTCACGGACTTCAGCTCATTAACCATTACCGGGTCATACTTGGCCCGCACCTTAACGTAGTTTTTTGTGAAGCCATGCATAAAGCCGCTTTTCTGATCATCTTCAAAAAGCACCTCACCTACGGTCCCAATCTGTGATTCGTAAAAAGCACGTCTTTTCTTGTCAGACAAGATGTGAAGCATCTTACTTCTGTCTGCCCGCGTACTACCTGCAACAACACCCGTCATTTCTGCCGCAGCGGTTTGCTCGCGCTCTGAGTAAGTAAACACATGCAAATACGACACGTCCAGCTCGTTTAAGAATTGATAGGTATCCAGAAAATCTTCATGTGTTTCGCCAGGGAAGCCTACGATTACATCGACACCGATGCAGCAATTCGGAATTAGTGCCTTAATGGTTGCCACCCGTTCTGTGTATAGCTCACGCTGATAGCGCCTGCGCATCAGTCCAAGGATCTTGTTCGATCCAGACTGTAACGGGATATGAAAGTGAGGCACAAACCTTTTGGAAGAGGCAACAAACTGAATAATCTCGTTGCTTAATAAATTTGGCTCAATAGACGATATCCGTATCCTTTCGATGCCGGAAACTTCATCAAGCGCCTTCACCAAATCAAAAAACTTATCTTCCCGCTGTCCGTTCCGGATGCCGAAGTCACCGAGGTTTACCCCAGTCAGTACAATCTCTTTTACGCCGCTCTCAGCAATCTGCTGGGCACGATACACCACATTTTCGATCGTATCGCTTCTGCTGCCCCCCCGTGCTAACGGAATGGTACAATACGTACAAGGGTAATCGCAACCATCCTGAACCTTTAAAAAGGTACGTGTCCTGTCGCCAATGGAATAGGCGGCAATGAAGTTGTGGTTAACCTTTTCTATATTCTGTTGATGAACAACTGCTTTGGGTTGCTTGGTCAGATCTGATATATATTCAACGATACGGAACTTTTCTGCGGCACCAAGAACCATGTCCACACCTTCAATCTCTGCAATCTCGGTTGGTTTTAACTGTGCATAGCAGCCCACAATGGTGATGTAAGCATTCGGCGCATATTTCAGGGCCTCTTTAACTACTTTCCGGCACTTCTTATCTGCATGTTCCGTAACAGAGCAGGTGTTGATCACGTAAACATCTGCAGCATCCGTGAAATCAACCACAGCATAGCCGGCCTCCGTAAACAGACGACCTATTGTGGAGGTCTCCGAAAAATTTAACTTACAACCTAATGTATAAAATGCAACTTTCTTCATTGAAGGTGCAAAGATAAGTTTTTTTGACTAATTAATCATTCCATCTGTAGCTCTCCTGCTCCAGGCCGGCGAGGTCAATAACGCGGTTAACAACGGTTTGGGCAACCTCTTCTATGGTCTTCGGCAGACTGTAAAACGATGGAACTGCAGGACAGATAATACCCCCTGCTTCGGTCACTGTCTTCATATTATTGATGTGTATGAGGCTAAAAGGCGTATCACGAACCACAGCGATGAGTTTCCGCCGTTCCTTGAGGACCACGTCGGCAGCCCTGGAAATTAGATCATTCGAGATCCCCTGTGCAATCCGACCCAAAGTTCCCATGGAACACGGAACAATAATCATGGTGTCATATTTCGCAGAGCCCGACGCAAAGGGCGCATTGAAATCCATTTTGCTGTAGAAGTCGAACGAATAATCCTTGTATAGTGTATTTTGCAATTCATACTCCCAGACTTCTTTTGCGTTGTCAGACATCACTACACCTACTTTCTCAATCTGATCCGATAACCGATGAAGATTATCCAAAAGGAGCTTCGCATATATGGCGCCACTTGCACCGGTGATGGCTACAATAATTTTTTTCTTTCTCATTAGAACATATCGACTATATAGGCGGACAAGCAACCACAAACATCACTCCTAAGTGTCACAAGTAGATCGCATGAACGCTGTTAACATAACCTGACGGAACTCTAGAAGTTTGTCAGTTAAATAATGAATGCAAAATTTAGCTAGCGTTGGAGAGGCACCATATCTAAATAGCAAGCTTTATGTTCACATCCTATGAACAAACTTCATAAAAAAGGGCCGAATACAAGTATCCGGCCCTACATCTACCTATGAAAAACATACCCCCGAAAGGGTAAGCCCAAATGTAATTATCTTTTTCAATAAAAGTGACATTATGCTTTAATTTTTAATGGTTCGTTTAACCTATGGGCAATCGTTTACGATGTTTATGACAAACGGGAGTTTCTGTACTTTAGATAGTTATCGCGGATCATTATCGAATTGCTGGTGGCGCCCGGAGCAGTAACTTTGCTGCAGTTCGATGGCTTACCCGGTTAAGGAAATACGAGGCATTCACAAGCAACAAACCAGGCAAATGCCTTTTTAAGGCTGGTATGAGGTGGCGTTGTTTCGAAGTTGTCTGAATGACGCAGGCACTGAAGCGCATCGGGAAAAACAATCCAAATGGTACATGCATCAGCGGTTCGAAAAACTCACCGGCGGATTGTTAATTTATTGTACACTGGTGTGTAAAGTGGAGAAATAAAAATATTGTATCTATGTAGTATTGAACTAACGTGTCTCCATGAAAAAAATATTCTGCTTCACTGGTATATTTCTCGCCATTTGTATAATTTTTCTGTTGGGCTGTGAAAAGGATGAAAAAGTTAAAACTGGGGCAGCAGAACTTAAACCTGATGTAGAGGCTGTATTTGCGGAGGTCCACGAAGACGGGGGTGTAACACTTGTTGGCACCATAAACAAAATGCCTGAGAATGTGGCGTACGTTGGTTTTATCATCGCTACAGACAGTCTGTTCAAGCACACCGTGTTTAGAACGCTGCCCACTGAGCCGAAAGGGCCAGGAAAATTCACAGCGGAGATGAACTTCAACTTAATCTCCGGGGAAAAATATTTCTTTACCACCTTTTCATACCATGTAAATCAGAGCGCTAAAACGTACAACGTAAAATCTTTCGTTCCGTACGGTTCAAAAAAGATCGAGGTTAAATCTGTATATCCGTTAAAAGCGGCAATGGGTGATACACTAACTTTAAAAGGAAAAAACTTCGAACCCGACTACCTGTTCATAAACTTTGACGATAAACCAGCCTATGTAAGGGTGCTCAATGACAGTCTGGCTATAACGATTGTTCCTTTAAACCTTAAAAGGCCAAACCCAGTAATATCAAACAAAAGTGTAGAAGAACAATTGGTAAGCAAAGATTTCTCGCTACTTGCGCCGGTTCTCAGTTCGTTTACGTCTACAGCCAGTTTTAGAGACACCATATCAATCCATGGTGATTACTTCGGTGAGACACCTGGGAGCAATGAAGTGTGGTTTGGTGCCATTGAAGCAAACATCGTATCCAACCGTCGTAAATTAATAAAAGTGATCGTCCCGGATAACGTGGAAAAGATGGAGACCGTTCCAAGCGTCAGAGCGCAGTTCCAGACGGTGGTTGCAGCGTCTAAGTTTCAGATCAGGAAGCCGGAACTGCTTGCGGTGCCTTCAAGTGGTTTTGCTCTCGATGAAATCACTATTACGGGGAAGAACTTTCATCCCTTTGTGCATAACAACAAGGTAACCTTCGAGAACACCGAAGCACAGATGGTATCGGGTAGCCCCAACCGAATGACATTAACAATCCCAGCCGGACCGTTTCCAAGAAGAAAGGCAGCAATAAAGTTGAAGCTACTGGATTACCAAATCAACTATCCGATAGAGATGGCTGTAAAAGACAAGTGGGTGGTGGTAAATACCATTCCATTTGACGACTATCAACCCATCGGGGCTTTCACCATTAACAATGTGTCTTTTGCGATTGCTGACCAGAAGGGAACTGATAAATCCTATTTATGGAAGTTTAATCTGTCAAACTATACCTGGGAACGTATAAATATACCGTTCAATAGCAGGGATGGTGTCGTCAGTTGCAATGCGGAAAAGGCTTATGTTTACCTCACCCGGGAAACTGATAACTTTTGGGAATATAATCCTGTGGGAAACAAATGGACGAAAAAGAAGGACCATCCGGGCAAATCGCGCTCCCAACCAACAACGTTCACGATCGACAACCGGGTTTACCTTGGCACAGGTTATCATGAGGACTTTGGTGCCCATGCAGACAATACCTTCTACCAATATAATGTAAACACCGACTCCTGGAAGCGGGTAGCAGACTATCCATCGCCAAGCGAGTACTCATTCAGGATAGGTGCTGCCGCATTTGTGTTGAACAAAGTTGGCTACGTAGGTTGCGGGGATCCAGGCGGAGCCAAATCAAATTTTTACCGATATGACGAAAGCAACGACAAGTGGATTGCAATAAAAGATTTCCGCTCCATCGGGATGTACGGGCACTCGTTTTCGCACAACAATTATGGTTACATATGTGGAGGAGGTGGCCGTAGCTGCTACAGGTACGATCCTGTAAGAGACACCTGGACGCTACTCAAAGACCCAATGGGTCCTGAAAAAACATCTCCGGGTATTGAGAGAAGCTTTGCGTTTGTCAATAATGGTTTTGTTTACTCAGGTTCAGGAAGTTCATGGTCTCAAGGTATTGGACTGTTGCAGGCCCGTATAGACGAACTGTAAATACAAAACAGTAGTTTGGAAAGGAAGAACCGCACATTCCGACACCGCTCTAACGGTATGAATTCATGCTTAAACAAAAAAAGCAGTCCTACTGGACTGCTTTCAAAAACTGGGGTGGAATATGGGGCTCGAACCCACGACCCTCGGTACCACAAACCGATGCTCTAACCAACTGAGCTAAAACCACCGTGCTTTATGGTCACAAAAGTACGATTTAAAATATTGTAAGCAAATTTATTTGGAAAATCTGCATTGATTTTAATTAAGCAATTCGTACCCAACGGATTGTATTTTAAATAAAATCAAAATACGCGATCGAATCCCATTTTCAGGCATAAAAACTTAGCTTTGCCTGTTCTTATGATAGAGATATATACAGACGGTGCTGCTAGTGGAAACCCCGGACCAGGTGGTTAT
>JARKUW010000120.1 GCA_029851965.1 Bacteroidota bacterium
TCCCGATTCCGGGAACCAAAAAAAGAAAATACCTGCAGCAAAATGCGGACAGTGTGGAGGTGATATTGTCTGACGACGACTTTAAGAATATCGATGCGCTGCTTGCACGTTTTCCAAATACCGGCGACCGCTACAACGAGGCCGCATGGAAACAGGTAGACAGAAGTTAATTTAAGAAATACACCAACAAGAAGGGTCATCTGCACCAGCAGATGACCCTTCTTGTTGGTCCGCTATCGAAGCGCCCTTCAATCCTTAAATGAGTTTATCGAGTGTCACCGGCAGCCTCCGGATCCGTTTACCGGTTGCATTAAAAATGGCATTCACGATCGCCGGTGCAACACCAATAATGGCGATCTCGCCGATACCTTTCGTGCCAAGCGGATCGACGATTAAGTCGGGCTTGTTGACGAAAAGAACTTCAATGCCAGGAACATCCGCATGCACGGGAACATGGTAGTCTGCAAGATCCTTCGTGACGTACCTTCCAAACCGGTGATCAACTACCGCATCTTCCTGCAGGGCCATACCGATACCTCCCGTTACACCTCCAATCATTTGGTTTGCCGCCGTTTTTTGGCTGATGATTGTACCCGCGTCTGCACAGGTAACTACATTCTTCACCCGCACCACGCCCGTTACGGAGTGGACGTGGACCTCTGCAAAATGGACAGAAAAAGAGTATTTCGAATATTTGTTTCCTTCCTCACCCGGCTTTGCTTCTGCGAAGGCTTCCAGCTCGGGTGAAGCGCTTTTCTTCATCAGTTCGGCAATACTTATTTTCTTGTTCTTCATCGCCAGAACGCCATCATTAAAGGTCACCTGCTCCAGTGTTGCACCTTTAAAATCCGGAACGCTGGATGCCGCAAGGTCCACCAATTTCTGTTGCAGTGCCTTACATACGTTTGCCACAGCCGGTCCAACACTGTTTACCGTAGAAGATCCACCTTGATTGCCAGCTTCCGGAAAGGTTGAATTTCCAAGCTGGAAACGGATACGTTCCGGCGCCATACCCATCGCATCTGATGCAATTTGCACCATGGCCGTCCCAGTACCGGGGCCAATGTCTGTCACGGCACTCTGTAGCACAAGGGAGCCATCGGGCAGCAGCCTTCCCCGGACTTTAGCACCCCGGCGGTTGGCTCCAAAAGTTCCGACAGCCATACCATACCCGATCTTCCAGGGGCCGTCGCTAAGGCTGCCTGCTTTAAGTTGCCGTTTGTTCCAGCCGATGGCTTTCGCACCCATTTCAAAGCATTCCTTCAGGTATTTTGTAGACCAGGGGAGGTTTTTTTCCGGGTCGGTGTCTGTATGGTTACGCATCCTGAACTCCATGGGATCAATGTTCAGCGCATAGGCTAGCTCATCCATCGCACTTTCCAGTGCAAAGGCGCCGCTTGCCTCTCCCGGTCCACGCATCCATATCGGTGTACTCACATCAAGCGGCAATATCCGGTAGCGCGTACTCACATGCGGTGCGGTGTACATCATGCGCGTCTGCTGAAGTGTACTTTCTGTAAACTCCTCATACGAAGAGGTCTGCCCTACAGAGGAATGCGTGATCCCCACCAGCTTTCCATCCGGTGTGGCGCCAATACCGATCTTCTGTATCGTCCTTGGCCGGTAGCCCACCATAAAGAACATCTGCTCCCGGGTGAGCATCAGTTTCACCGGTCGCTTCACCATCTTGGCGGCTATGATTGCGGCCGTCTCATGCGGCCAGTTGTGGAGGCCATTTCCAAACGCTCCGCCTACGAATTCTGCGATCACTTTGACATTTTCTGGCGGCAGTTTCCACTCTTTGGCAAAATTCTGCTGGGTCGGTTGCGTGCCCTGCACCTTGTCGTACAAGGTGAGCCTGTCCTCTGCTTCCCAATGGGCCGTTATCGCCTGCAGCTCCATCGGATTGTGCATTTCAGAAGGGTGCTCATACTCCATTTCCAGCTTTACAGGTGCCAGTTTGTATCCGTCAACCTGCCCGCGGTCGTAGTCTGCCAGCGGCGACTTCGGGTTCCGCTTGGCCGATGTCGGAAGGACCGCACGGTCTAGGTGCTTCCGTAGATCGGTTGCATGTGTTTCGCGCGTGTATTCCAGCTTGACGAGTGAAGCCGCATAGGTTGCACGTTCAAAGGTGTCTGCAACAACCATCGCTACGGGCTGCCCGTTGAAATAGATCCGGTCGTTGTAAAAAGGCCGGTGAGGCTGTCCGATTGTCGAAGGTTCCGTTGGATGCTCATTGTCCGCCGGATACCCGGGAGGCCTGATGGCATTGACGTGTGACACCACCAGCAAAACACCGGGCGCAGCCGCCGCGGCCTTTGTATCAATGGACTTTATTCGTCCTTTGGTAACCGTGCTGCTGACCAGCACGGCGTATTTAAGGTCCGGTAACTGAAACTCAGCTGAGTATTTTGCCGCGCCCGTGACCTTAAGTTTTGCGTCTACCCGGCTAAGGGGTTCATCTGCGGCTTTAATATGGTTTTCCATCGGTAGATTGTTCTATGTTAACGGTGATGAAGCTATTGAATTGATTGTAGGGATCATTGGTCAGTTAACCGGCAGCCGCAATTCGCAAGGCCTCAACCATGGTTTTGGGTGCGAGTTCCAGTTTGAAATTGTTATCGCCATATCCCCGGGCGCCCTGCATCGCAATTTTCGCCGCCTGCTGAAATGATTCCAGGGTAGCGGGTTTGCCGATCAGGGATTCCTCTGCAGCCTTAAGCCTCCAGGGCTTATGCGCTACACCACCCATCGCCAGCCGGGCCTGCCTGATGGTCTTGCCCTCGAGTTGCAATCCAGCGGCAACGGACACCAGTGCGAACGCATAGGAGGCACGATCACCAATCTTTAAATAATGCATATGCGTCAGCGGTGTTCTCGGGATACTTACACCCGTGATCAGCTCGTTCTTCTCCAGTACAGTTTCCTTCTCCGGATGATCTCCCGGCAGGCGGTGAAAATCCCCGATGGGAATCTCCCGGTTGCCTTTTGTACCGGATACGTGGATCACCGCGTCAAGCGCGGTTAAGGCCACATTCATATCGCTTGGGTTCACAGCTATGCAATGTTCGCTGGCACCGAAAATGGCATGCATCCGGTTGAATCCTTTCAGTGCACCACAGCCTGAACCGGGGCTGCGTTTGTTGCAGGGCATTGCCGTATCATAGAAATACGGACAGCGTGTGCGCTGTAACAGGTTGCCGCCAACAGTTGCCATATTTCTCAACTGGGCAGAAGCACCGGCTTGAAGGGCCTGCGACAGTAAGCCATAATTCTTCTGAACCACTTTATCTTCCGCAACTACACTGTTCAGCGCCAGCGCACCAATATGAAGGCTGGATTCTTCTTCCCGTATATCTTTCAGCGGTAGCCTGTTGATGTCCACAAGACGATCGGGTGTCATCACATGGCGCTTCATCAGGTCGATCAGGTTGGTTCCTCCGGCGATGAATTTTGCTTGCGGATCCTTTGCTATCGCAGCGAGTGCCGCATTCAGTTCTGTCGGGCGAACGTATTTGAATGGTTTCATAGGTTATGTCCTCCCTTCTTCACTTCCTGAATCGCGGCGACGATGTTCGGGTAGGCACCACACCGGCAAATGTTGCCGCTCATAAACTCGCGTATATCATCCTCATTGCCCGCATGTCCTTCACGTATACAGCCTACCGCAGACATAATTTGTCCCGGTGTGCAATAGCCGCACTGGAAACCATCGTGCTTGATAAATGCGGCCTGCATCGGATGCAGTTCATCGCCCTTTGCAAGGCCTTCGATAGTCGTTACCTTTTTTCCATCTGTCATCACGGCGAGCGTCAGGCAGGAATTTACCCGCTGACCATCCACATGCACGGTACATGCCCCGCATTGTCCGTAGTCACAACCTTTTTTCGTTCCCGTCAAGTGCACCCGCTCCCTCAGGAAGTCCAGCAGGGTCACCCTCGGATCGATTTTCATGGTGTGCATGGTTCCGTTAACTTCGATGCTGCAGGAAACATTTTCCAGGAGTTCAGCAAAACGCTCATCCATTTGCTTATCTGCAGCTTTTAAGGCTGCTGGAGGCGTCAGGGCCACGGCGGTGATTAACGTGCTTTTTTTTAAGAAATCCCGGCGGGAATTTTGATTCGTATGCGCTTTGTCCATCTTCGCTTTGTTATCTTTTATAGGTACACATCAACCCAATTGTTTGTTTCGGCGTTTGCCATTTCAGGCGATTTTTTTCGCATAAAATTCAGGTTTAATAACCTGTGCTCCGGTAATGTACCGCGGGGAACCTGCTGCACGGTTTCTTTTTCCTTTTTGCCCTACACATTTCTGGCGTATCTTTACACAAGCAGTAAGCAGTCGTATGACCAAAAAGATTTCCATAGCTGATTTTTTCAGCGCAGCCATAAATGTACCTGTGATCGATGTCCGTACCCCGGCTGAATTTGAGCAGGGGCACATACCCGGTGCTTTCAACATACCCTTGTTCAGCAATGAGGAACGGGTTGTTGTCGGAACCACTTACAAACAGGTGGGGCGGGAAGCGGCGATATTGCTGGGCTTCGACCTGACCGGGAGTAAATGGTCTGTATTCATCCGGCAGGCACTTGAGATCGCACCAGAAAAAAAGATCGCTGTACATTGCTGGAGAGGTGGTATGCGCAGCGGCGCAATGGCCTGGGCCCTGGGAATGTATGGTTTCGAGGTATACGTGCTGGAAGGGGGCTATAAGCAATACCGGAACTGGGTACTTGGTCAGTTCGGACGCCCTTGGGCGCTCCGGGTACTCGGCGGCATGACCGGATCCGGAAAGACGATGATCCTCAGTCAGCTAAGTAGTTTAAATGAGCAGGTCCTTGATCTGGAAGGCCTCGCGCAACATCAGGGTTCTTCCTTCGGTACCATGAACAAGTTCGTACAACCTACACAGGAGCAGTTTGAGAACAACTTCGCACAATCGCTCCATGCCTGTAACCCCGCACAGCGGATCTGGGTGGAGGATGAAAGCGTTACCATCGGTAAACGTGTTGTTCCGGATGCTTTCTGGAAGCAAATGCGGCAGGCGCCGCTGATCTGTATTGAAGTTCCACTAACCCGGCGCCTGGAAAAGCTGGTCGCGGAATACGGCGTGCTCGATAAGGACTTCCTGACGGAATGCACCGATCGGATCAGAAAACGACTAGGCCCGGAACAAACCAGGGATGCGGTACAGGCCATCAGGGACGACCGTATGGCTGACTTTGTCGGACTTCTGCTGGTCTATTACGACAAGAAGTACAGGAAGGGCCTGGAGAAGCGGAACAGAGACACGCTGCACTTTGTACAGGTAGATGATGCCGGTTACAGCAGCATTGCACAGAAACTTAAGACAGTTGCCGACAATATTTCGGCAGTAACCACTATATAACGCGATAAAATGGATTTAAAAGAAATAAAACTTACACAATACTCCCATGGTGCAGGATGTGGCTGCAAAATCAGTCCGGCCATATTGGATAAAATACTCCATAGCCCGATAGCAGCGCTGCCTGACGCCCGTTTACTCGTAGGAAACGACAAGAGAGATGATGCAGCTGTGTTGGATCTGGGCAATGGTACGGCCCTGATATCCACAACAGACTTTTTCATGCCCATTGTTGATGATGCCTATGATTTCGGGCGTATTGCCTCTGCGAATGCCATCAGCGACGTATATGCGATGGGCGGCAAGCCGGTGCTTGCAATCGCCATTCTGGGCTGGCCGATTGAGAAACTGCCACCTGAAGCGGCACAAAAGGTGCTGGAGGGCGCAAGGGCCATATGTGCAGAAGCCGGAATAACGCTGGCAGGCGGGCACAGCATTGATTGCCCGGAACCTGTATTCGGACTGGCTGTAAATGGTATTGTAGACATCCCCAATCTAAAGCAAAATTCTACTGCTGAGGCCGGATGCCGCTTGTACCTGACCAAAGCCCTTGGGGTTGGAATCCTGTCTACGGCACAAAAGCGTGGCTTGTTAAAGCCGGAAGATGCCGAGATCGCATTGAAGAGCATGTCTACCTTAAATAAACCTGGTGAGCTGTTCGGTACGATGGAAGGTGTAAAAGCGATGACCGACGTCACCGGATTCGGGTTGCTGGGGCACCTTGCCGAAATGTGTGAGGGCAGTGGCCTGTCTGCGGTACTGGAGTTTGAGAAGGTGCCGGTAATTCCCAGCCTGCAATACTACCTGAGCCAGAATTGCTTCCCCGGGGGAACGCAGCGCAACTGGAACAGCTACGGCAGCAAGGTGGGAAGCCTAACCGAGGAGCAAAGGTACATCCTTGCAGATCCACAGACCAGCGGAGGCCTTCTGGTCGCCGTAACAGCGGAAGCCGCTCCCGAATTTGAAGCCATACTGAAAGCACAGGGGCTTCCTGCCCAATCATTCGGCCTATTGAAAGCGCAGGATGACGGAGCACGCATTCAGATCGTCTAAGTGCACCTGATGATGAGCCCTAGCGGTTGAAAATAAGTTCTTTACGGAAAATATTCTGCTGTAAAACAACTGAAAGTTCATCTTTCTTTTCAACTAAAAAGGTATATTTATACGGAAAGACCGGAAGATCTTTCCGTATAAATATAGAGAGGAGGGCTTAGCCATGAACAAAGTAAGAAATGTTTTACAGGTAAAAAGTAACAAATCAATTTTTGTAACTCCCGACACGACCGTCTTTCAATCGCTCCAGTTGATGGTTGAAAGCAATGTCGGCGCACTTCTGGTTATGGAAGAAGATGAGCTGCTGGGCATTTTCACAGAAAGAGACTATGCCCGCAAGGTCATACTTCAAGGGAAGTCCTCCAAGCAGGCAAAGGTTTCTGAGGTGATGACCGCAAATCCCATAACCGTAACCCCTGATCATACCATTGAGGAATGCATGTGGCTGATGACAGACCGGTACATCAGGCATTTACCGGTTGTAGACAATGGAAATCTTCTCGGCATTATCTCCATTGGCGATCTTGTGGGCTTTACCATCAAGGAGCAGAAATCCATCATCGGGAATCTGGAGCAATACATCAGGGGAAATGCATAAACGTGCCTGGATTGCGTTCAATCCAGATTATTCGAAATATCTCCACTGCAGGTAAGTACATAAGCCCTCAAGCTCCGGAAAAATGGAGAACGCATTAACACCCAGCGTATTCAGGTCTGAGCGTATCTCGGCAACCTTCTCCGCAGGAATCTTCACCTTAATCAGTTTTTGCTGGTAAGCGTCCAGTTCATTCATGTTTCGCATCTCCAGCATGTCCCTGGAGGAAGGAATGGTAAACACGCCAGACTGGTTGTTTATGCGCTGTTTGATGATCCTCGGCCTGAAGATTCTTGTCTCCGCGACATCAAAGGGGCTTACCGTTCCGATATCCAGGTCGAAGTCTTTCTCTTCTGCCATTAATATCCATACGACGGCATATTTCCGTTCTTCATCCCCAGCAATCCAGAAATTCTCTCCGGTTGCAAACCACAATGCCGTAAGGGCATTGTTCGACCAGTCCAGCAAACGCGTGGGCAATCCAAAATGCTGTCCCAGGGTCAGGTAGTCCCAGTCATCCAGCGGCGTATGTTCTTTAATCAGCAAGGGGTTCGTGCGCTTAAACTCCTGCAGCATCAATCTTTCCACCTGCAGCAGGTCTCCCCGCGCTTTCAGTCTGCAGATCTTCGGCAGCAGCGGAAAGTCTACCGTCTGGCCCCTGAACAGAAAGTCCATATAGTTTCCCTCAACAATATTCTCTGTCTTACTATCCTTAATTAACTTCAGATAGTCTCCGACCGTATCCAGCTCAATCTCTTTCATGCTTCACGTGTTCTTGGGCCCTTCATTATTGAATATTCAGGATAACTTTTGAAAGGTTAATGAGTGTTTCCGTTCCGGTGTATTTCCCATGCTCATCAGATAATTTCACAACCTCCATCCATTCTGATTCCTGAGGTTGTGCGGCCGACATCTTGATTACGATGTTCATAGGTGCGGGTCCTGCGTCATTGGTGAAATTGGTGCCAACACCAAAAGACATGCCGACCTTATTCCGGCAGTGCGCCGCGATGTCGGCTACTTTATCATAGTTCAGACCATCGGAGAAAATGATGGTTTTCGTCATGGGATCTATACCCAGCCGGTTGTAATGGGCAATTACTTTATCTGCAAACAGCTTCGGATCTCCGCTGTCATGCCGGACGCCATCAAACAGCTTCGAGAACATCTTATCAAACTGACGGAAGAAGACTTCCGTCGTGTAAGTGTCGGATAAGGCAATGCCGAGATCTCCACGGTAGACCTGCACCCAGTGTTCCAGGCCCATGGCATTGGCCATTTTAAACCCGTATCTCGCCGCATGAAACATAAACCATTCATGGGCATGTGTGCCTATTGGCTTTGTCTTGTGCAGCATCGCCATGTGTACGTTACTGGTGCCGATGAATGCGCCCTGCCCATGTTCACACAACGATTGTAAAACCAGGCGGTGTACCTGATAAGAATAGCGGCGGCGGGTGCCGAAATCCGCTACCGTGACACCAAGGGCTTTGTAGTTCTCGATCTTCGATCGGGTGCGGGATATGATCTCCTCATCGCTCACTCGGGTTGCACCGGTCATGGTGTAGTACAATTCACAGATTAAAGACATCAAAGGTACCTCCCATAAGATGGTACGGTACCAGAATCCTTCAATATGAACTTCGAGCTGGTCGCCCTCCTGTACAAGCTGAACTTCTTCCGGCTGATAGCGGTAGCCCTCCAGAAAATCCAGGTAAACCGGATCCAGATAGGGGCAGGTAACCTGCAGAAAGTTCTTCTCTTCACGCGTGAGTTTCAATCCGGTCATCTCATTAATGGCAAGCCTCAGCGCATCTGCAAACCCCGGAGGAAAAGAATGCTGCCCCCGGTTGATGAACCGGTACCGGGCTTTGGCGCCTGGAAACAGCCGGATCACACCTTGCTGCATGGTAAATTTATAAAAGTCATTGTCGAGGATAGAGCTGAAGCGAAAAGGAGGTTGTATGTGCATATGACCGTTAATGATTCTATTTTAAAACACAATTGAATTCAGATTGGTTTAGGTTTTATTTACCATGGATGTACAAGCAAAGAACACCGGGCAAGCCGCTGACGATAAAACCCGCCTTCCCGGTATGGCGCGGATTGTGGAACGAAACATCGAAGCCTTGCTGGCACGCAGGAAAGAGGAGAACCTCAGGAAGTCAGCAGAAGAACGGATTGCCGATGCGGTAACGCGGTTTGCAGGTAGCATGATCTTTGTTTACATACACCTGTCGATGTTTGGCTTGTGGATCATTTGGAACCTCGGATGGATCGGTCTCAAACCTTTCGATCCATCCTTCGTCGTGCTGGCCATGTTTGCTTCTGTGGAAGCGATTTTCCTTTCCACATTCGTGCTGATCAGCCAAAACCGTTCAAGTGTACAGGCCGACAAACGGGCGGATCTTGATCTGCAGGTTAGCCTGCTTTCCGAGCATGAAGTAACCCGGCTTGTTTCGCTGGTAACCGCCATAGCCAAGAAAATGGAAATTGATGATGCGCAGCATCCCGAACTCAATGAATTGGCGCAGGACATTCATCCGGAGGAGGTAATGGATACGATGGAGAACCACAAGAACAAACAAAATGAACATTAAACAGGTAACTGGTAGCCGGAGTTCACTTTTCCTGATCGGCGCCGGGCTATTTTTTGCATTTGGAAGATACCCCGTTTCCTGGCTGCTTTCTTCGAAGAAGAAGGGTGATAAAATGAAAAACGATGTTCCGGGTGAGTCGCAGTTCATCCGCTGCCCCAGCGGAAACACACTGTACGTCGAGATCGACGGACCGGAAGATGCCCAGCCCATGGTTATTATCCACGGACTAAACGCAAGCCGCCTGCAGTGGTATCATCAGCGCATGCTGCTGAGGACGCAATACCGGCTGATCTTTATCGATCTTCCCGGCCATGGTCGGTCCGTCACACCGGCAACGTTATCCATTCCGGCAATCGCGTCAGACCTGGATGCCATCCTCTGGCAACTGGGCGTGAAGAACCCAATATTGTATGGTCACAGCCTTGGTGGGATGGTGTTGATGGATTATTGCAGCAAAGGATACAGCCGCCACATTAAGGGAGTTATTATCCAGAACAGCAGCTTCACCAATCCTTTTAGAACATGCTTGTTGCCTGAAGTGATGCTTGCCCTTCAGGCACCTGTGGTCGTTCCCTTTCTGAGGTTCGTGATCCGCTACCCGCGCCTCTTCGGACTGTTGTCCAGATTGAACTACCTCAACGGACTGAGTCTGGTGTTCTATCGTTTCCTGTTGTTCAGTGGTGCCCAATCCGCCCAGCAGCTTCGCTTTATGTGCAAGCTGGCTGCGTTATGCCCGCCGGAGGTAACAGCCGAAGGGATCCTCAGGACGCTGGAATTCGATTCCAGCCGCACGCTGCAGCATATTTCTGCGCCCTGCCTGGTGATTTGCGGAACCAGGGACTGGATCGTCCGGCCTTATGCCGGAAAACATATTGCCAGCCGCGTACCATCTGCCCGGATGAAGATCCTCCCGGGAGGACATCTGAACCTGGTCGAACATGCGCAAGCGGTCAATACAATACTCCGCCGGTTCTTACAAACCATCAACTGATTGCCTTTCGGACCTCGGCGGATTACAACTCCTGAATGGCTTTTCCGAGTCTTTGGAGATCTTCGGGGCTGAGGTGTACCTTGCTTTCGCCAACCTGGTGCCAGGTTCCGTCATCTGCAGCTGCAAGCGTCAGATCGTAGCCCTGGCGATCGGCAGGCACCTCATCACCCTCGAAAAAGTCCACGAGATTTAAGGTGCATCCATATCTGTTTTCCGGCAGTGCTTCTACGGTGACATACGTCGGGACGCCACTCATCATGAACCTGGTCTTAACGGTTTCCATAACATTTAAATTTTTTAAAATAATTTGCCTTTTGATTTGTTCTCATTAAGCGGCAGATTATGAAATTGTTTGCAAAAAATAGTCAAAGTGAAAAAATGGGTAGTTTCCAGCCCCGCCATAGCCGGAACTACCATTTAATCTCTAAAAAGTACCTGATTATGTGCATCTGGAGTAGGGTGGAAAAGATTTTGATGAACGTTTGACGTATTGAATTTGGGAAGTTCAACTTATAGATAATATACAAACAGGCCTATATGGAAGTAAGTAACAGCACAGTAGAAGTTTGGGGTGGTATGGAGTGCACCATAAACAGAGTAGGGGATCAGTATTTTGATCAGCTTGAATATTCGGGGCATTACGAGAGGATTTCTGACCTTGATCTGGTCGCCTCATTGGGCGTCAAGATGCTCCGTTATCCGGTGATCTGGGAGAAACACCAGATGAAAAAGAACGATGAAATTGATTGGACGCGTACAAGCAGGTACCTGGTGCACATGAGGAACCTCGGTATAGTTCCCATTGCGGGTTTAGTGCACCACGGGAGCGGCCCGGAGTATGTGAATTTTTACGACGGCAGTTTTGAGCAGGGACTTGCCGTGTACGCCAGGACGGTTGCAGAGAAGTTTCCCTGGCTGGAGTATTATACGCCGGTAAATGAGCCGCTAACGACCGCGCGGTTTTGCGGTTTGTATGGCCATTGGTATCCGCATAAAGCCACAGACTACGACTTCTTCAAGGTTCTGCTCAGTGAATGTAAAGCAACAGTGATGGCGATGAAGGCCATCCGCGAGGTGAATCCCAAGGCTAAACTGATTCAGACCGACGACCTTGGCAAGTGTCACAGCACGCCGCTGCTGCAATACCAGGCAGATTTTGAGAACGAACGGCGCTGGCTATCCTACGATCTGCTTTGCGGGCAGCTTACGCCCGATAAATTGATGTGGCGATATATGATCAGCGTAGGCATCACGCCGGAAGAACTTCAGTACTTTCTGGAGAACAATTGTCCGCCTGACATTTGCGGATTC
This sequence comes from Bacteroidota bacterium, assembly GCA_029851965.1. Classification (GTDB taxonomy): domain Bacteria; phylum Bacteroidota; class Bacteroidia; order Sphingobacteriales; family Sphingobacteriaceae; genus Pedobacter. The sequence goes on from JARKUW010000120.1 coordinate 11,937, forward strand.
AACTACTACCTGACGTCGGAGAGATACCTCGATGAAGATGTAGAAAAATATCCTGCCTGCTATCATGGCGGTAATGGCAGACACCGCTATGCAGATGTGCATACCGCCTTGGTGAAGCTGGAGAAGGAGACCGGCCCATATGCAGTGATCAAAGAAGCCTGGGAAAGATTCAAACGGCCGCTCGCCATTACGGAATGCCATCTTTTTAGTCCACGCGAAGAACAGATGCGCTGGTTTAACGATATGTGGCTCACGCTAAATAAGCTTAAGCAGGAAGGTGTTGATATACGGGCGATCACCGCCTGGGCACTTTTCGGGCTTTATGGCTGGAACAAGCTGTGCACCCAGCCTTATGGCGACTACGAACCTGGCGTTTTCAACCTGACCTCAGGTGTTCCTCGGCCCACGGCCATGGCGACCTACTTGCAGGCACTCACGCAGGAGCAGGGCTATTCCCATCCGGTTCTGGAGGCAGAAGGCTGGTGGAAGCGCGATGTCAACAAGATTGCGGCAGGAACTGCAGTTTTAAATGTTAAAGTGCGACCAAAGGCGCCGGCCTGCAGACCACTCGTCATTGTAGGAAAGAATGGCACCCTGGGATCGGCCTTTAGCCGTATCGCGGAGGAAAGAAACATACACCACAGGCTACTCAGCCGCGCAGACCTGGACATCACAGATAAGGAAAGTGTGGAACGCGTGATTGATAAACTTAATCCCTGGGCCATCATCAATGCCGCCGGTTACGTCAAGGTAGATGATGCCGAAGATGAAATCAAGGATTGCCTCCGCTCAAATGCGCAGGGGCCGTCGATTCTGGCAGATGTTTGTGCCACGCGGGGCGTGAGGCTGCTGTCCTTTTCCAGTGACCTTGTTTTTGATGGCAATAAGCGATCTCCATACGTGGAAAGTGATCCCGTATCACCTTTAAACACGTACGGGAAGTGTAAAGCCAAGGCTGAACGCAGAATTCTGGAAGCAAATCCGGAGGCGCTTGTTGTTCGTACCAGCAGCTTTTTCGGCCCATGGGACGACTATAACTTCGCAACGGTGACACTGCGGAGGCTCAAAGAAAACCGGCCGGTGCAGGTGGCGAATGATGTGTATATATCCCCAACGTATCTTCCTGATCTCGCCCATGAGTGTCTGAACATTTTGCTTGATGGAGAATCGGGTATCATCCATTTGACAAACGAAGGGGTTATCAGCTGGGCGGATTTCGCCCGAAAAATCGCAGAATATGCGGGATATGATCCGGGGTTAATTGATGCGGTACCTTACGCCAGCATGGAGCTTAAAGCCGTGCGTCCTGCGTACAGCGCGCTCGCCAGCGAAAAAGGCGCCTGTATGCCGTCCTTTGATGATGCGCTGAGGCGCTACCTCGAAGCGATGCATGCGGATCAATTGTACCAGCGGATCGCAGGGTAACTACCGAAGCGATTCAGGTTTGTATCATTGCAGGCAGCAGCTGTTTAAGGCTGCTGCCTTTTTTTTGAGCAAATGGCTGGTTTTTACATGCGAATGGATCGTGACTAATGTGGCAAGGGTATTCATAACATTTAACGCATTTCACAGTTCGGGCAGAGACCAAATGCACACCAAACCCACGGTTTGTGTGCGCTTGGTGTGCGTTTGGTCAGGGTTACGTCTTAGTTTGGTCTTTGTCGTTTCCTTGTTTACAGAATTTCTCACTCCGACATTTTCAATATCTAGACAACCTTTGAGTACGTATTTAACGCAACAAATAGATAATCGTCTGTTTTGTAGTACGATCTGACTGGTTTTGTTGAAAATTATTTTTCATAAAAAGCGTATAATTTACATTTCAACACGTACTTTTGTTTTCACATACCTAATGTAAATTACCTGTGAAAATATTTTTGATTACACTTGTGGTGCTTTCGCTATTCACCTTCCTAAACACCATTATCAACGCTGTTGAACTTCCCGCGGACGACGAGAACTTTTAGTTTCTGCCGGGAGAGATCCGGCAGTTTCCATTATATTTTCTACGTTTGTCTTTAGTATGCTACTAAAGACCCTAAGCGCTGTTTTACGATATTTCTGTTTCTGGCTGTTGTTCTTCTTCCTGGAGCGGCTTGTCTTCGTGCTGTACAATATCGGAAAGCTGAGCGCCGTGCCGGTCGGAGAGGTGCTAAAAGCCTTTGGATACGGTTTGTGGATGGACGCATCCATGGCGGGATACTTCTGTGCAATTCCCCTGGTTGTTTTTATCATCGTATGGTTTGTACCCAAAACATGGCTGCCAAAATCGCTCCTGTACATTTACAGCTACATACTGATCGTTTTCTGCGCATTACTCACCGTCATAAACTTCAACATTTACCGCGAATGGGGAAGTAAGGTCAACTACCGGGTATTTGAATTTGCCTTCGGATCCCCGCGGGAAGCCATTGCGAGTACCGGCTCGTCCCCGATATTGCTTTCCGTATGTATCTTTCTAGGCCTGTCTGCAGTCGGTATCGCTTTGTTCAGAAAACTTATTGATCATCAGGTCTACCGGAAGGTTACACTTTCCTTAAAGATTTTCATCGCGTTGTTGTTGCTGGCACTAAACTTTCTGGCCATCCGGGGCGGCTGGCAATTATCCCCGATGAATGAAAGTATGGCTTACTATTCCTCCCTGCCACTCTTGAACTATGCCGCGGTAAATACGGAGTGGGGACTGGCTACAGACATTAAAAACAGCAAGTACAATACAAAAAACCCGTTCCGTTATTTTCCTCGCGCACAGGCGCAGTCGGTTGTAAACGACTTCTACCATAGCCCTTTGGATACCATTACCCCGATCCTCAATAGCAAAAAACCAAACATTGTACTCATCATTCTGGAAAGCTTTAGCGGCAATGTCGTTCCCCGCCTTGGCGGGGAGGAGGGCATCTCCAATTCCATCAGCAGCCTGATGCAGGAAGGTATTTTCTTTGATAACGTTTATGCATCCGGCGGGCGGACGGACAAAGGGGTGGTCTCCGTCCTCAGTGCTTTTCCGGCTCAGGCCGCACGAAGCATCATGAAAGAGAACAGCAAACAGGCAAAGATCCCCTCCATTCCTCAGGCGCTGAATGCACAAGGATACCAGTCGTTTTTTTATTACGGCGGGGAATCCCGCTTCTTCAATATGAAGTCTTACCTGCTGAGCCATGGCTTTGAACGGATCACCGAGAAGGAAAATTTCGACAACAAAGACATGAACTCCAAGTGGGGTGCGTATGACGGTGCTGTGTATCAGAAAATGGGGCAGGACCTTGGCGCGATGAAACAGCCTTTCTTTGCCACCATGCTCAGCCTGACCAACCATGAACCTTTTGAATTGCCGGGTAAGCCCCGTTTTTCAGGTGAAGACGCGGGAAATAAGTTCAGGAGCACCGCCTTTTACGCAGATTCCTGCCTCGGCGCATTTATTGGCCAAGCCCGGAAACAACCCTGGTACAAAAATACGCTCTTTGTTGTGGTGGCTGACCATGGTCATTTCCTGCCCAGAACGGACCTCGAAGTTTACGATCCACAGCGTTACCGGATTCCATTGTTGTTTTTTGGACCGGTGATTAAGCCGGAATTCCGCGGCCTCAAAGTAAAGAAGATTGGCAGTCAGACTGATCTCGCGGCAACGCTACTAAGCCAGCTCGGCTTAGATAAAAGTGCATTTACCTGGAGTAAAGATCTTTTGAATGCATCCAGTAAGGACTTTGCTTTCTTCAATTGGGATCAGGGTTTCGGCTTCGTATTGCCGGGGCAGATCATCACCTATGATGCGCCTGGAAATCACGTTGTGTACCGAAGCCAGGAGCACCAGCCGCAACTGGAGTCGAGCGCGCTGACTGCCGGCAAATCCTTTATGCAGGAAGTTTACCAGCAGTATATGGCCTACTAAGTTGTCGGGCAGCCCATGCAGCTACGGGCCGGCGCTTACTGCTTCTTGTACAGCGTTTCTGACATCATTTTTAGACCTTCCAGGTATGGAGTAGGTTTGATATGCAGTGTGTTTTCAAATTTTGAGGAGTCGAAAATGTAATCATGGTCGTACTGGTAATACATTTCCACCGTTCCGGCAACGGCCTTATTGAACAAGCCGATCAGTTGAAGCATGAGTTTATTGATGCCGAAGAATTTGGGTGGCACACCGTAAACATCAGCAGCCATCTGGATGAATGCGGTCCCTTTCAGGGGCGGGGCAGTTGGCAGATGCCAGATCTGATTGTCGGTTTCGGGATCATTTCCGAGCCGGTACAGGCTTATACCCGTGTCCGGAATGAACGTGAAGCTGTGCAGTGTGCTGGCCTTGCCGATCCACTGTGCGCGCTGCTTTTTTGCAAACTTATCAAGCACCATCATGTCCAGAAAGCTGTTCATGGAATCTGTTCCGTAGAAGTCTGCGGCCCTCGCAATGCTCGCCCTGATGTTCCCTGCCTGAACTTCTTCCATAAGCTGGGTGGCTACACGGGCTCTGACTTCACCCTTCACGCTGCTTGGGTTGTAAGGCGTGTCTTCGGTCATGGGGCCGTTCACCAGTCCATACATGTACACATTGTCGAAGAATATTAGCCTGCACTGCAGTTCCTTACATACGTTGATCAGGTTCTGGATGATGACAGGCCATTGTACTTTCCAGATTTCTTTATCATATACCAGGCCTGCACACATGTAGATGACTTCTGATCCCCTGCTGGCCTCCAGAATTTCGTCATAGACGAGCAGGTCGGCTTTCCGCCAGCTCACATTCGTTCCCTTGATCTTGGACGGTCGGCGGCTTACCAGGCGGACGACTTCGTTGTTGTCCATCAACGTTTTGGTGAGGGCATTTGCCGTCGGCCCTCCGGCTCCTAGTATCGTATGCATAATGTTCTGTTTTTGATCTGAAGCAAATGTAGGGAAGGGAAGCAGCGGAAAACGTTAACAAAAGATAAGAAATACCTGCTGAGGGGCAGGAGGTTAACGTGCAGGTACCAGCAGGCGCTTTTTGATTCTGGACAGGGAAACCGGTGTGACGCCAAGGAAATTTGCGACAAAATGTTGCGGTATGCGTTGCAGGACTGCTTTGCTGGTCTGGAGCATTTTCATGTAGCGCTCCTCGGGCGTCTCCGTCAAAAATGATGCGACCCGGTCTTCGTAGCAGCATAGGTAGTACTCGGCAATCAGCCGCCCGAATCGTTCCATCTTGCAGCCCAGCACCGGATGTTCCAGCAACAGCTGCATGGCCCGGTGAGAGATCAGGATGAGATCAGTAGGTTCGAGTGCTTCAATGTAATTAAAGCTGGGCTGCCGCCTGAGGTAGCTCTTGTAAGCACTTACAAACTCATTTTCAAAGCTGAAGTAGGTGGTCACATCCGTGCCGTCCTTGATGTGGTAATATCGGACAGAACCATGGGAGATAAAGCCAAACTGGTCACATACTTGTCCTTCAGCGACAAAATGGGCCTTCTTTGGGTAATGCTTATAGGCAAGGTGCTGTACGAATGTATTCCATTCCGGATCTTCCAGGATCAGGAAATCCCTGAGCTGGTAACGGAAGTTCGATAGTGCTTCGGCAGGTATGTGGTTGCTCCCCATATGATGTACATAAAGATAGCTTTTTTAAGAATAACTTAAGCCCTTAAAAAGATGCCGGTGCCGGTTGGTTTGACTTCACATTCACAATGGTCCGGTTGACGTATGGGTACAAGGCGATCAACAGAATCACCCCAAGGATCAGCCAGCTCATGAGCTCATAGTAGTCGATGGCATACCGGAGCTGGCTCTGCGTATGTACAGACTTGCTCAGCAGCGCATTGGCCAGGCGGCTCGCCTGCTCAGATCCCATTCCTTTCCCCATCAGCATCTGACGGTAGCCATTGATCCGCTGAACCAGCGCCGGGTCAAGTGTCGACAACTCCTGCTGAAAGCGGTTTAGATGTTCCGTTTGCCGGCTTATGGAGTAATAGTTGATCATCGCGATGCTGACGCAAAATCCGCAGAAACGAAAGAATACGCCTGTTGCAGAAGCAGAACCGCCAAGCTGTGGAGGTACTGAAGAAACCATGAAGATAATCATTGGTGTCATCAATGTTCCGGCGCCAAGTCCTTGAATGAACAAAGGAATGAAGAACTCGGAAACATTTGCCTGGGGGGTAAACAGCATGCGCATCCAGATGTGAAAGATGAGCAGGAAAGCGAATCCGGCCATCCAGATAAAGCGCATCGGTTTCTGAAGTACGACCAGCCTTGACGCAATGGTAACACTGACAACAATCCCGAGGGAATTCACCAGCAATAGATGGGACAGGTGGATGGGATCCAGGCCGAGGACTGTGCCAAAATAGTTGTTTGTTACAGACATCGCACCGCGGCAGATGTAAAGTATAAAGACCAGTACGGCACCGGTTGTGAAGTTCCGGTATTCAAAAACTTTCAGCGTAAGGTAGGGGCGCTTCAACTTCCGTTGCCGCAGGACATGAAGCGACAGCAGGAAAAAGATGGCTACGACGCTCCAGGTAATACGCGGGTCTTCAAACCAGTAATACTGCTGGCCGTAGATGAGCACAAAACCGATCAGACACAATGCGGCCGCATAAATGACGAAGCTTCCCCAGTCTACCTGGTACAAAGGGAATTTCTTGTTGAAGCGGACATTGTTCAGCATGAAATATAGCAGGGTGGTGCCGGGTAGATATAGAAAAATTACGCCCTTGTAGAGCACATTGTAGTCGAACGCCTCCATAAGCGGGGCCGTTACCATCAGGCTGAACTGGGAAATGCAGAGCAGCATCCCATAAAATATCGAGTATCCGATTTCCCGAGACCGCTCCGTTTTGAGCCTGCCGAAGATCAGGGTGATGCAGATGCTTGTGGTGGCACAATTTGCCATGCCCTGCAAAAAACGAAAGAACAGCAACACCAGCAGGTTTTGGCTGGTATAGCAGACGTACGATGTTACGATCTGTAATATCGCCCCAAGGAGCAAGTACTCCTTTACCGCGATGAAATTAAAAAAGCGTCTTTCCAGTGCAAAGAAACTCGCCACTGCCGCATAAAAGATGACCGTGGAATACTGAACGTCGGTGGGCTCAAATCCATAGTAGCTGATCGCAACGCCGGCATTTGCTGTAGAAAGCCCGAACAGGCTCATGGTTGGAAGCACGACCATGAAAATGGTCCCTTTGATCAACCAGGATGGCACCCACGACTTAAATACGGGAGTAGGGTTATTGATCATGTTTACCGGGATTTTCGAACCAGTACATTGGCGTTCATACCGGCACGAAGCGCTTCAATCTCGGAAGGCTTGTCGATAAGACGGATGCGCACCGGCACCCGTTGAACGATCTTTACGAAGTTGCCGGTTGAGTTATCTGGTGGCAACAAGGAAAAACTGGAGCCAGTTGCGGGCGATAAGGATTCTATTTTGCCACGGAATTTCCGGCCGGGAAAGGCGTCCGTCTCAATCTCTACGAGTTCCCCAACCTGCATATTCCGGAGCTGGGTTTCCTTGAAATTGGCGACGACCCATTTTCCCGCTTCCTGATCGACGATATAGGCCAGCGTTTGTCCGGCTTGAACCATCTGCCCCGGCTGAATGGTCCTTCTTCCGAGCTTACAATCGTATGGTGCAACAACAACGGTATAGCCCACATCCAGCTTGAACCGGTTTAACATGGCTTCACGGCGTTTGATTTCGGCTTCGGCAACGGAGCGCTGCGCGCGTGTATCGTTGATCTTCGAGGTTGCAGCCTGATAATTCTTTAAGGCCGTTTCATAATCAGATTGCGCAACCTCCAGGGCGGTCTGCACATTCTCCAGCTGCTGACGGGTGGCAGATTCCACTTCAAAAAGCTTCTTATAGCGCGCATATTCTTGCTGCTGCCTCCATAAACGTGCTTTAGCTGCGGTAATCTGGGATTCGTTTACCTGGGATGTTCGCGTGCTGCTTTCTACATTGCTGTTGAGTACCTGCAACTGTGCACGGGCATTTGCCAGTTCTGCCTCCGCTTGCTGCTGCTGCAACTGATATTCGCTGTTGTCGATGATCAGCAAGGTATCTCCCTTTTTTACTTCCTGATTTTCTTCGAACCGGATCTCCTTCACAAATCCACCTACCCTCGAGGTAATGGGGTTGATGTATTCCTGCACCTGCGCATCGTTCGTTTCCTCAAAGCGATATTGATCCCACAAGGTTATGCATCCCCAGACGAGCAGAACGATCAAAATGATGCCCGCTATCCAGGAGGTTACCTGCGTGATGAGTTTGTCAGTCTTTAAAGGTTCGTTGTTGGTGTTCATAGATATTATAGGTTGCCGATGACGTTTTGTAGTTGATAGTATTGCAGTTGAGCGGCGATCTGCGCGGCTGCGAGATCGAACCTGGATTGCAGCAACTGTGTGTTTGATTCCAGCAATTCTGTGACCAGTGACAGTTGGTTGAAGTAGGTATTGCTAACGATTCTTGAGCTTTCAGTAGCCTGTTCAATGTTGGTTTTGGCGACGCGAATCCGGGTTAAGGCTTCCTCATAACGCAGGAATGCCTCGTTTACTTTTTGCCTGATCTGATCCTGCGTGTTGTGGTGTTCCAGCTCCTGCTGCTTGTATTCTATTTCCGCCGCTTTTACCTTATGGCGGTTGTGATAGATGGCGTCGATCGGAAAGCTTGCCCGAATTCCGGCAACGCCAAGCCCGTATAAGGCGATACTATAAGGATAGAACTGGATTTGAGGGTAACTGTAGTTGTAGTCGGCAAACAGGCCTAACTTCGGTGATACATTTCCCTTAACGTCTTTTAGCTGTAAGCGGCGCAGTTTAATCTCCTCCTCGGAAATCTTGTTCTGGTAGGCGTTGTTCATCGCAATGGACAGATATTCCGCGTATGTTTTCATGGGAAGTTGTTCCACTGAGGTTGTATCTGCCGGAATGATCGGTACTTCATCGGGTTCACCCATCAGGATGTTGAGCTTTTGGCTGGCTATCGCATAATCATTCTCAATCTGGGTCAGTGACAATTGGGTTCTGGAAAGCTGCAGTTCTGCACGGAGTACGTCACTCTTCAGTACCACGCCATTCTTGTGCAGTTGCCTGATCTGGTCCAGCTGTGTTTTCAGCTCAGATATATTGGTCTGGATCAATTTTTTAAAGATCAGGCTTCGCTGAAGATCTAAGAAGTAGGCTGAGGCCTGCAGCTTGATCTCCGAGACGGTCATGTTCTTTTGCACGGACCGGATCTGGTGGATGATCTGCTGTTTGGAAATGTTGTTGCTGGTCTTGTTTCCATCGTAGAGATTCAAATAGGCATCGGCACCGACCCGGTAAGAATTGTGCACGACTTCAAATTGATCCGGCGTATGAAAAAGTCCGTTTGTATATACCGGAAGGTTGCTGACTCTTGCATATTCGCCAGTGGCGTTAATCTCCGGCAATCGCTCTGCTTTCGCATCCAGAATTTCTTCCTGGCTGCTTTCCAGCCGAAGCTGTTGCATTTGTATGTTCTTGTTGTTTACCGCTGCCTTCTCCCATGCCTGGTTAAGTGACAGATGTACAGGTTGGTAGGGTGGATTGGCATGTTGCCCCAAAGCAATGTTCGCTGTCATAAGCAGACAAGAAAACATCAACGTTATTTTTAAAAATCCAGGCTTTGTCATGAGGTTACAAAGGTAGTGGTATGCAATTGAGGTAATTTTATGTAATTTGCCTATTTATTGTTCATTCCAGCCAAATGAAAGAAGTTCTTACAACGCATGATCGGTTTATTGATATTGATAACCATGCGAATTCCATATTTGTTCTCCATGAAAAAACAGAAAGAAGATTTCCCGTACACAAACACGTTAAGGGTCAGCTTACTTATGTAGAAGGTGGTATTGCTTACGTCCATGTTGCGGGAAAGATTTATGTTATTCCCGCGAGGCACTATATATGGGTTCCCGGCGGATTGCCACATTTTCTGCAGGTGCGGTATTCAGCGACAGCCATAAGAAATTTATACTTTCCGGTTGAGGAAGGGGCACCGGCGTTTTACAAGCAGATGGGCATCTATCCGGTAAACAGCCTGCTGCATGAAATGCTTCTTTATACGGAACGCTTTAATGGCGCTATTCTGGACACAGATATGCATTTTCCATTCTTAACAGCGATTAGAAGTATCTTACCGGAGCTGAGCGTGAACCATTTACAGACAGCCTTACCCGTGAGCGACAACCAGCGGTTGCGGCCCGTTCTACGCTATCTGGATGAACATTTTGCCAGTTTGATCACGGTGAAGCGAATGGCCGATCACTTTGGAATCAGCGAGCGTACCTTGTCGAGGCTTTTCCAGTCGGAGCTGAGTATGTCCTTTCTGCAGTATGTTAAACAGCTTCGAATGGTCAAGGCGGTGGAAATGATCTTGCAGACAGAGCTTACCTTGAGTGAAATTGCATACGCAACGGGATACCTGAGCATTTCGGCTTTCAGTAATACCTTTTTGCAGCTTACAAACTTACGGCCGTCCCAATTCGCACAAACTGTGCGGTAAGCGACTACTCGCCGGCGTTCGCCTTTAATACCCGCAGGAAGTTGCCGCCCAGGATCTTACGGATGTCGCTTTCGCTGTATTTAAGTTTCACCAGTTCTGCGGTGATCTTCGGGAAGTCGCTCACGTCATTCATGCCGGCGGGGTAAGATTCGGCACCATCGAAGTCGGATCCTATTCCTACATGGTCCGCACCAATGAGCTTCACCATATAGTCGATGTGTTTAATGAGTAAACTTAATGGCGGCTGGAACTGCGCGGCTTCGGCAGGGTGCGCAGCATTTAACCGTGTTGTAGCCAGATCTTTGTCTACATACACCTTCAGCAGTGAGTCAAGCTCGGTCTGGTATTTCTTCTGAAAGGCAGCAACTTTTCCGAAGTACCCGGCGTCTAGAAAACCGCTGTAGAAGTTTAGAAAGACAACGCCGCCGTTCTTTGCGAGGGCCTTTAGCTGCGCATCTTTGAGGTTCCGGGCGACAGGCGCAAGGGCATAGGCACAACTGTGCGAGGCAATCACAGGTTTCGTGCTGGTTTTTAGCACATCATAAAAGGTTCGTTCGCCCACATGAGACACATCGACCATTACGCCACGCGCATTGAGCCGTCCGACGATCTTTACACCCAGATCCGTTAGTCCAAGATGTTCCAGGCTGTCCCTGCGCGTGGTTTCATCGTGGGCCGATGTTGCCCAGCTGGTGCTGTTGTTCCAGGTCAGCGTGAGGTAACACATGCCGCGCCTGGCCAGGCTGTCCACCAGATCCAGACGGTCTTCGATCATGTGCCCGCCTTCCACACCGATCAATGCTGCGAATTTCCCTTGCTTTACGGCGTCTCTGAGTTGCTTTGCGGTCCTGACGAGCGTAATCTTGCCTGGATTCCTTCGGATCAGCGCGTTAAGGGAGTCGATCTCCCGTGTGGCACGGGCAAACCCGGTCCCTTTGCCGAAGCGCTCGCTGCACCAGATGGAGAAGACCTGACCGTCCAGGCCACCTGCCTTTGCCCGCACCAGATCGAAGTTCCCGTTCTTCAACGGCTTCGCCAGATCGTCACCGGACAATATCTGACCGGACAGGACATCATTGTGGGTGTCTATAAAAATTGCTTTGTCGTGTATTTTGGCGGCGTCCTGTGCGTAGATGTGGCTGCTGAGTAGCAGAAGGCTGAGCAAGGCAAGTTTTCTCATGGGTCTCTAGGTTCGTTTCGGGCGATCAAGATAATTTAAAAATTGAACTTTTACGAATCTGTACCTGTAAACAGATCGTTGGGAACCATCGCGTTGGAGCGCGGTCGGCATGCGGCAGTTAACATTGTAAAACATATTCCCGACGCCTAAGGTTATATCATAAACAGATCGTTATGCTTAGTCAAAAAACCATCGTCATTACCGGAGCATCCAGTGGTGCCGGAAGGGCGATTGCATTGGAATTCGCAGGTAAAGACGTTAAATTGGTTCTTGCTTCCAGGAACATGACGGCCCTGGAAGAAGTGGCCGTTGAATGCGATGCACTTGGTGCGCAGGTAAGATGTGTGGAGGCTGATGTCACTGATGCGGGTGCCTTAATTAACCTGGCTGCGGAAGCCGACGAATTCGGCGGCAAGATTGATGTGTGGGTGAATAATGCCGGAGTCCTCGCCGTGGGTCCTTTTGATAAGATGTCTATGGAAATCAGCGAGCAGGTGATCCGTACAAACCTGATCGGATATATGAACGGTGCGCATGCCGTACTTCCTTTTTTTAAGAAACAGAAGCGTGGAATACTGATCAATAACATATCTATAGGTGGTTTTCTGCCGGTCCCTTATGGTGTGGCATACTCGGCGAGCAAGTTCGGCATCCGCGGCTTTTCGCTTGCGTTGAAGTCGGAACTTTCCGGCTGGCCGGATATCCATGTTTGCGACGCTTACCCGGCTTTTTTGGATACCCCGGGTATTCAGCATGCGGCAAACTACACAGGCAAGTCCGTCAGGCCGGCGCAGCCGGTGTATGATCCGCGGCGGCTGGCGATGGGCATTGTGGAACTTGCAAACCATCCCCGTCCGGAAATGATGATCGGAAGTGCCTCCGTGCTTTTACGTGCCGCACATGGTTTGTTTCCGGGAATTACCCGGGGCATAGCAAAGCTGGTGATTTCCAACTACCTGAAACTGGCAGATCCAATTGCGCAGACAGACGGCAATATTTTCACTCCGGTGGAATACGGCAACTCGGTATATGGGGGATGGGGCTACCCGGGAAAACCCAAGGCACACCGTAAATACATTGCTGCCGGTATGCTGATTACGTCTTTGATCGGGCTGGCGCTGTTGAAGACAGGCAGATCGAGGGTTTAGCCTGGGATCATAGTAGCTGGATTGAGGGTTACCATCTCTGAAAGTTCGAACACCCTGTCAAGTACAACAACTGCAATTCCGATAAGAAGCACAGAAACCAGTTCAATGGTAAGCTTTTTCACAACAGCTTTGTCTTTGATGGTTTTCCATACAATGGGGAGGCTGACAATTGCACTTGTTAGGGAAGTCAGGATGGTTACACTACCGGCCAGTGCCGGGCTTATTTTGTCGTGGCTGGCCATTGTCGCCGCGGCTGCCGTTGTACTGGCACTGCTTACAAAACCACCGAAAAATCCGGTTGCAAATATTCCAAGGTTACCAAAAACTTTCGTCAGTATGGTGCCGCATATTGCAATCAGAACAAACAAGCCGCCGAATACCAATACATTCTTGACGGATATTGGTGAGGCCAGCTTGAGCTTTGGCGCCTTTACTGTTCCGCCGTTTTCACGGTAATGTTCTCTCCAGATCCAGAAAGCAGATGCGAGTGACATTGCAACAAGGGGCAGCACTGTGGAGGCGAATGAAGCTGGAGAGAAGATCACCAGCAGGATGAGATTTCTTGCAAACATCGCAATGGTGGTGAGCAGGCATAGCGTGGTCAGTTTGGACGTTAATCCCGCCGCCTGCACGCGTGTGCTTGTTTCTGCAACGGTTGCGGTACTGTTTACCAGTCCACCAAAAATAGCACCGAGATACAGTCCATTGGTGCTGAATAGCCGCAGGAGTACGTAGTTGATAAAGCCTATGCCGGATATTGCGATTACGCTGATCCATGCGTCGCTTGGATTAAAGAGCTCCCAGGGGTCTATGTATTCGTTGGGGAGAATCGGGTAAATTACAAACCCTATGAGTCCGAGCAGCACGGCACTCCGGATTTCCGCAGGGGTAAGCCCACCCACAAACTTGTTCAGTTCTTCTTTCCAGGCGAGCAGCATCATTACGGCGATTGCCCCGGCAACTGGCGTGAAAATGTGGCCCAGTCCGACGAGAACGCCAAGAATGAAGTTGACGATCATGGCTACGGAGGTGGTAATTTCCAGTGTGCGGTCTACAAGGATGCTCCGTCCGTTTGTCAGCAGGACAAGCAGAAAGACACCCACAAGGGAGATTGCAATTAGATTCTGGCTGATCATGGAGGATAACATTCCAAACAAGGCAACAATCGCAAAGGTCCGCATGCCCATTTCTTTATGGGACCATTTACGTTCGAGTCCTATCAACATACCAATACCCAGGGAAACGGCCATTTTCAATGCAACCGGCGCAGCCGGATATTGCAGGAATTCTTGATCCATGCTTATCTATTCATTTATTTTAACAATGTGTTATTGTTAATTTAACAACGCCTGTTCTTTTATGTTTGATGGACCAGGACTTCCTTGTTTAAAGATTTGCGTTTCAGGTTGTTTGACTGCAAATTGGCTTGCGGCTGGGTCAGTAGTTTAGCCGAGGAGGTTCTGCCTGAACTTCGGTGCTGTTCTCTTCTTGCTGGCTTGTTCGTAGGCATACCCAAGGGTGATCAGTTCCGCCTCGGTATATGGCAGTCCGAAAAACGAAAGCCCCATGGGCAGATCGTGCCAGCTGCCCATGGGAACCGTGATGTGCGGGTACCCGGCTTTAGCTGCAGGTGATGAGAACGAAAACCCGTTGTCGTAATCGCCGTTAACCAGGTCAATACAAACGGCAAAGCCATTCGTCGGGCCGATGATCGCATCGAGCCGGTGGGTCTTCATGATTTGATCAATGACGGTGCGGGTGGAATCTCTCGACTTTTTAAGTGCATCCAGATATTCCCTGGTTTCGAGGCCGCCTTTTTGCTGCGCAAGCTCGAGCGTCTCCTGCTTAAAAAAGGGCATGGCTTCTTTTTCATGTTCCTTGTTGTAAGCGATGACATCCGCCAGGGTTTTCATCTTTGAGTTTGCCGTACGCAGGTAATTGTTTACGCCTGCTTTAAATTCATAGAGCAACACGGTGAACTCGGCATTGCCGATGCCTTTAAGTTCTTTAAGCAACTCCACTTCTACGATTTCTGCGCCCTTACTGCGCAGCGTCTCCAGAGCGTTTTTCAAGAGTTCGCCGGCTGCGGTGTTGTCTTGCTTCAGCGCAGACTTTTCCACACCCAACCGTTTTCCTTTCAACCCTTCCGGGTTTAAGAACGGCGTATAGTCCGTCTTGAACTTACCTTTACTGTCCATTGTCTGTGGATCCTTCGCGTCTATACCGGTCAGTGCACCCAGTAAAATTGCCGCATCGGAAACAGTGCGCGTCATCGGGCCTGCCGTGTCCTGGGTAGCTGATATGGGGATGATGCCGCTGCGGCTCCACAGACCGACGGTTGGTTTGATCCCCACCAGCCCATTCACGGAAGCCGGAGAGACCACTGAGCCATCGGTTTCTGTCCCGATGGCAAGGGCACAGAGGTTTGCTGCAACTGCAGTGCCGGATCCGGCGCTGGAGCCACTGGGGTTGCGGTCGAGGATGTAGGGGTTTTTAGTTTGTCCACCGCGGCTGCTCCAGGCGCTTGTGGAGCGCGAAGACCGGAAATTTGCCCATTCGCTCAGGTTCGTTTTACCCAGTAAAACGGCGCCTGACGCACGCAGGCGTGTAATGATGAAGGCATCTTCCTTGGCAATGTTATCTGATAAAGCCGATGCACCTGCAGTGGTATGCATCTGATCTCCGGTATTGATATTGTCTTTAATGAGTACGGGAATGCCGTGTAAGGGACCGCGTACCTTTCCACTTGCGCGTTCCCGATCCATCGCATCGGCAATTTTCAGGGCATCCTTGTTGAGTTCGATAACGGAGTTTAATTTGGGTCCTGAACGATCGAACTTTTCGATCCTGTCCAGGTAAAGAGCAGTTAGCGCCCGGGAGCTGTACTGCTTGTTCTCCATCATTTTTTGCAGGTCCTGAACCGTTGCTTCATGAAGTTTAAAGTTGTCCTCAAAGGAGGAGCTATCCATTACTGGAAATTTGTCCGGATCTGCAGACGCATTTGCGGCAGCGGTACCCACGGAACCCAGCGTCAGCATGGCCAGGGATCCGGATTTTAGAAAGTTTCTTCTTTGCATGGTTTCGTTTAGATGATGGGGATAAGGATGACTAAAATACTTTTAATTCAGGATGTTTTGCGGGCCCCATTGAATTAGTAGTGTATTTTTTTGATATTGCAGCGGGGCCGGAACCTGAGTTTATCCGGCTGTTTACAGCAGTCTTTACCGCCGAACAATGGAATCTTACGAAGAGAAAGTTTTAATGGAACTTGCGGCATGGCAGCGGAAGATGCAGAAGGATCCTTCCTTCGCCGACCGGCTGTCTAAACGTATGCAGAATAAGATCAACGGTTTCATACCAGAGAAGGTACACAAGGCCATCACCGTTACGCTGGAGAAGATGTTTAAAGCGGTGCTTTTTGGTGCGAAATATACCAGTCCGAAGGCACTCACTGCCGGATCGCTGGTCTTTCAGGAGGCTTATGTAAAACAGCGGATCAAGTTCTACCAGAATACGGCATCAGCGGAAGGGGCGGTCACGGGTGCTGGCGGAATCCTGATGGGGCTGGCAGACTTCCCGATATTCATCGTGATCAAGATGAAGCTGCTCTTTGAAATTGCTTCTTTGTATGGTTTCGATGTGAAAGATTATCGGGAGCGCCTGTACATCCTGTATGTTTTTCAGCTTGCCTTTTCGAGCCAGCAGCGCCGCAATGAGCTTTATCTGCGGGTGTTGAACTGGGAAAGCTACGTCAGCCAGCTGCCTGAGAATGCGGATGAGTTCGACTGGCGCAGTTTTCAGCAGGAGTACAGAGATTATATAGATCTGGCAAAGATGGCCCAACTTATACCTGTGATCGGGGCAGCTGTAGGCGCGATTGCAAACTACAAGCTTGTGGCCAAGCTGGGTGAAACCGCCATGAATTGCTACAGAATGCGTAAATTTATTACATGATGCCATATTCACTTTCACTTGTCGTAATCCTGCAGCTGATCGTTTCTATATCAGCCTTCGCCCAACATCCACCCGTATTCGAAGGGCTACAATCCGATACCACCTACGTTGTGATAGACGACTTCTCCATGAATCTGGTCAAGTACAAGTACAGGACCCCGAACATTAACTTCCTTGTCATCCACGACAATGAAGATACCGGCGTGAAGGCGGCGTTTGAATACATCCGCTTTAGCGGCGGAACGATCATTGACCCGCAATACGGTGGCGTCAGGAACTATGGTTTCCAGCACAATCAGAACAGCATCAATATCGACCCAAACAGCATCTACACAGAAACGGGCATACGACAGAAACTTGACGACGTTGGCATTGACGATGATGAGGTGGTTGAATCGTTAAGTAAAGCATCAAAAGTGATCTTAAACTTTTACAGCGCGGAGAAACCGGAGTACATCTTTACGCTGCACAACAATGGAGACGGCGGCTTTGGCATCGCTTCTTACCTGGAGGGCTACGAACTGGAAAGTACTGCGGATTCGGTACACATTAATTTTCAGATGGATCCGGATGATCTCATTCTGGTCACCGAAAAAACGCTTTACAATGCATTGAAAAAAGCAGATGTGAACGTCGTGCTGCAGGCTGCAGACGCTCCCGATGATGGATCGCTTTCAATCTATGCCATGCAAAATAAAATTCCCTACATCAACGTTGAAGTCCAGCACGGACATCAATATGAACATCTGCGGCTCATCGAAATTGCGATCAAAGCACTCAAAGAAAGCTATCCATCATTCCGCTTTAAACAGGAGTAAAGACGCTACTTTTCCGGTCTATCTTTTTTTCCATCAAAGGAAAATCGCCGTGAAATGCTGAAGCCCCAGCGGTACTGTCCTTTTCGCCACGAACTCGTTGTGGAGGGAATGTACTGCATTTCTTGAATGGCCGTAGCATTGGTGAAGTTCAAATGAAATACGTGGCCGCCCGTTTCAATTTCCAAACCCACACCGAGGGGATTGTAGAACTTTGTCTGGTTCTTTTCTTCGAGATAAGCCTTGTCTTCCTTATTCCGGAAGGGGAGGACGTAATCTACCACCAGTGCCATGCGCTTGCTAAATTTCATCCGTCCACCTGCTCCCAGAGCAAACAGCTCGTTCTGATCCCGGAAGGCTGTGAAGTTGCGGCTGATGTAGGTTGGCGTAAGCTCGAATGAGAAGTTGCTGGTGAACTTTCTGGCAATGATCACCTGCGCGACATAGTTCATCCGGTCAGAAAACCCATCATAGGCCGTGGGCGATGCCGGATCCTCACTGGCCTCAACGGCCGTGATGGTATTGCTGCCAAAAAGTGTGATGGCAACCGGAATGCGGCCGTCGACCGTTTGCTGCAGCAGCCGGTATTTCAAACTGCCTTCATACAACTGCTGCACGGCATTTGCACCTTTCGCCCGCGCAAGACCTACCGTCAGGTTGTCGGAAATCCCATATTCAAACCCGATGCGGATATCGGTGGAGTTATCTAGTCCGAAGAATTGTTTGATCCCTCCGTTTGAGCCGGCGATGTCGCCAAAGCGATGATCAACTTTAAAGTCCAGTTCGTTCTTGTAAATGGTTTCATTGGTGTGGCTGTTGATGAGTTTTGTGGACTTAAACGTACCCTTAACTTTCTCGCTGCCCGTGGAGGGTGTGGATAGTTCCTTTTCCAGGTCCGTTTGTGCGAAGACGGACGTTGATGTCAGAACCAGGACAAAGAACAAGGTTCTTTTCATGCCGGCAATATGTATTCTTTTCATAAGTTCATTTGTTTTGGTTGTAGAAAAGGGCTGCAGCGCACCTTATGATTGATCAGGTCGTTGCAGGTTGTTTTCTTGTTAAGGTTTTTTAGGTTGATACAGGGCGGAGATACGGACGTCGACAAACTCTGCGATGTTCTTGAATACCAGTGCGGGAATCTTGATGTTGTGATCGGAAATCTTCACTTTAAACACGGTTTTGGCATTAATCACACCCTGAGCAACCACGAACGATACCTTGGTCTGGTAGGTTTTGGTCACACCATGAATGTTCAGATTGCCCTGTACTGTTGCGGTGTATGTGCCGTCCTGACTGAGGTCTGTGTTGTCGATAATCTTACCCCTGAATTCAGAAAATGGATATTTGTCGCTTTCCATGTAGTTCTCATTGAAGTGTTCCTGCATCAGCTTCTTCTTAAACTGAAAACTGGTGTTGTTCACCCGGAAGATGATCTCCCTGGATTTCAGGTCTAACACCGAACTTGCGGTCGTGCTTTTGCCTTCTATATCCTCCACAATGGTGCTGGAGTAAAAGGATACGGAGGCATTCTTACTGATGCGGATGTCCTGGGCCTGTGCGCTGAGCTGCATGGAGCAGGCAAGCAGGAGAATGGCTATCGTTTTCATAAGGCCTGTCTTATTTTTCCAATTTGCCTTGATCATACCAGTCCTGGAGCGACTTCAATTCTGCTGCCGACAATGAACCGTTTAGTGGCATGATCTTACTTACAAGTGTTACCTGCCGGATGCGCTCTGCGTTTCCAAAAACAGATTGGTAGCCGTTGAAGGTCCAGATACCAGCTTGCGCCTTTCCGGGACCATGACAGAAGGAACATTTTGTCTCGAAGAGTGTGCCGACAAAGTTGTTGTAGGTTACCTTTTCTGTAGGTGCTGGCGGCTCTTCCGGCGTACTTTCTTCGGCTTGATTTTTTGAACAGGCGGCAATCAGGAGGTAAGACAG
>JARKUW010000270.1 GCA_029851965.1 Bacteroidota bacterium
GACGAGCTCCTCAAGTATGCACTTGATCATTTTCCGGAGCTCAACATTGGGGCGGGTACGGTGTGCAATAAGGAGGACCTAAAGCGGGCCTTAAAACTCGGCGCACAGTTTATCGTGACCCCTGTGGTCGTACCTAAAGTAATTAAAAAGTGCGTGAGCACGGGGGTGCCAATATTTCCCGGTGCCTATACACCAACAGAAATCTATAAAGCCTGGTCACTTGGCGCATCAATGGTTAAGGTCTATCCCGCGACTGCGTTGGGGCCTGACTACCTTAAGGATGTTAAAGCACCTTTAAACCAGATTAAGCTCGTACCGACGGGAGGTGTTAACCTGGAAAACATTGGTCAGTTTCGTGCTGCAGGAGCAGACGGATATGGTATCGGGGGGCAGCTATTTCCAAGGAAGCTTATTCAGGATAAGAACTGGGCTGGGCTTAAGGAACATTTCGGGCGCTTTGTTGAAAAACTCGCGGCAAGTTCCGGTAATCAATAATCAAATGCATTTAACCTTATAATCTTTATTCAACTATGCCGAAATCGACCTTTAGAAGCTACCGCTGGATTATTGTCGTCCTTTTATTTACCGCAACAACCATCAACTATTTAGACCGCCAGATTATTGGATTGTTGAAGCCTACTCTGGAAACTGAATTTAACTGGTCAGAAACCGACTTCGCCTATATCGTGATGGCGTTTACTGCAGCTTACGCGATCGGACTACTTGCATTTGGGAAGATCATCGATAAAGTTGGTACGAAACTCGGCTATTCCATCACGGTGGTGATCTGGAGCCTTGCCAGCATGCTGCATGCGATCGCCAGGAGTGCCTTTGGATTTGGTGTTGCACGGGTTGGACTCGGATTGGGTGAAGCTGGGAACTATCCCGCGGCAATGAAGACCGTTGCGGAGTGGTTTCCAAAGAAGGAACGCGCGCTGGCAACGGGAATATTCAATGCAGGAACCAGTGTCGGTGTTGTTGCCGCCCTGCTTATCGTTCCGGCGATATTAAGTCACTATGGCTGGCAGGAGGTATTTTGGATTACCGGGGCATTGGGCTTTGTCTGGCTTATCTTCTGGTGGATTTTTTATGACATACCGGCCAGGCAGAAGAGGCTCTCCGAAGAAGAGCACAATTACATTGTGAGCGGACAGGAGCTGGAGAAAAAAGATGCTGCGGACCAGTATTCTGTAAAGTGGAAGAAATTGTTTTTGTTACCGCAAACCTGGGCATTCATTACAGGAAAGGGGCTTATTGATCCGATATACTGGTTTTTCCTATTCTGGCTGCCGTCGTACTTTGCATCCAGCTTCCACCTTGATCTGACTAAACCAAGTTTGCCGCTGATGATCATCTATGCGGCGACGACGGTTGGGAGTATTGCAGGTGGCTATTTTTCATCCTGGCTAATCAAGAAAGGATGGGAAACGCTGAAAGCAAGAAGAACGGTGCTGTTAATTTTTGCAGTGCTGGAGTTATCCGTTATTTTGGTGCAGTTTGCGACCGATGTATGGGTCGCTGTACTGCTGATCAGTTTCGCTGTTGCCTTGCATCAGGCCTGGGCAACAAACGTCTTTACACTGGCTTCGGACATGTTCCCTACGGAAGCGGTGAGTTCAGTTGTCGGCATCGGGGGAATGGCAGGCGCAGTTGGAGGCATTCTTTTTCCAATGCTGGTGGGAACTTTACTGGATAGCTACAAAAGTGCGGGTAACCTGCCGGGTGGATATAAGCTCCTGTTCACGATTTGTGGCCTTACCTATTTGGTGGCGTGGACGATCATATATTTTCTCACGCGGCGTGCAAAGCCAGTTACCTTAAAGGATTTAAATTGAAATTGAAGTTGATGAATAAATTGGTTAAACATAATATATAGCAGCATGAATACAAATTACACCACCGATCAACGGGGTTTAGAAGTTGAAGTTACAGAAGCGGTAGCGTTGTTCCGGGCGATGATGGTTGATCCCGACCGGTCAACACTTCAGGAATTGACGTCGGAGATTCTGACCTACGGTCACTCCAGTGGCCTTGTTGAAGACCGGGACACCTGCGTGGAATCGCTGGTATCCGGTAAATACAACTTTTTAAGCATTGAGCTCAGCGAGCAGGAGATAAAAATCGAGAACGACGTCGCTGTTGTGGTTCATTTACTGTTTGCGCATACCCATGATCTTGGGAAGGAACCTGGAACGGTAAGTTTAAAGGTTATGCAAGTATGGCAGAAGGCTGCGGAAAAGTGGCGCATGGTAGCCAGGCAGGCGGTGAAGGTGCCGAGAGCCTAAGTTGGAGCGTGTCGGATGAGGACCGCAACTGAATTGTATCCCAAGTATACCCTGATAAAAAGCAATCATGAAAGAAGAAAAGAATCAATTTAACAGCGACCGGCGTAATCTGTTGAAAACGCTGGGATTGGCCTCCGCTGCCGGAATGGCGGGCACCTTTGGAAATGTCTCAGATTTAAGTGCATCAACCCGGCCGGCATCCCAGCCCGACTACGCAAAAGCCGTCGCACCTGTCCGGATCAGAAGTGTTAAGGCCATTGCCACAGCGCCTTCCGGTCCCAATCTTATTGTTGTCAAGATTGAGACAACAGAGCCCGGCCTGTATGGGCTGGGCTGTGCAACCTTCACCCAGCGTGCAGCGGCGGTAGTCACTGCCATCAATGGCTATCTAAATGATTTTTGTGTTGGAAAAGATGTGGATAACATAGAAGATATGTGGCAATCTTTCTATGTAAGCTCCTACTGGAGGAATGGACCGGTGCTGAACAACGCGCTGAGTGGGATGGATCAGGCCTTATGGGATATCAAAGGTAAGCGGGCAAATATGCCGGTCTATCAGCTGCTGGGTGGTAAGGCGCGCTTCTCGATTCCGTGTTACGTCCACGCAGACGCAAAAACTGCCGAGGGCGTTGCCGACAATGTGCAGCGGCTTATGTCAGAAGGTTACAAGCACATACGCATTCAGCAAGGGCTGTATGGTGCGACACAGCTTGCGCAGCAGCCGGATTTTAAAGATGCCAAATATGGGGCGGCCAATGACGGCTTTATGGATCAGCAGTCCTATATAGACTCCGTGCCTAAGCTGTTTGATTTCGTCAGGAAGAAGTGTGGTGATGACGTGGAACTTTGCCACGACATTCATGAACGGCTGGAACCCATGGATGCGATCAACATGATCAAAAAGCTGGAAGATTACCGTCCGCTGTTTCTCGAAGATCCTTTTTCTCCGGAGAATATGGGTTGGTTCAAGCAATTGCGGCAGACCACAACGGTGCCTATTGCGATGGGTGAATTGTTCAATAACATTAATGAGTTCCGCGAGCCTATGGTGAAAAAATGGTTTGATTACATCCGCTGCCACATCTCTCAGATTGGCGGTATTACGCAAGCGATGAAAATTGCACGTCTAGGCGAGTGGTTTAACGTACGCACCATCTGGCATGGCCCCTCAGACACCTCTCCGGTGGGACATGCGGCAAACTGCCATGTTGATCTGGCCATATGGAACTTTGGGTTGCAGGAAGTTGGCGGGGGCAACTTTACGGACAAGCTTAAGGAGGTGTTTCCAGGATGTCCAAGCATTGGAAAAGGATATGTTAATATCAATGACCAACCTGGCCTGGGTGTAGACATCAATGAGAAAGAGGCCGCGAAATATCCGATCAAATCTGGTAGGGGCGGATGGATCGTGAGAAAACGGGATGGAACGGTTATCCGTCCATAGTAACGCTAAGATCACACACAATTCTAAAAAAATGTATATCCATGAAAAGAGTTGAAAAAACAACCGACTATAACCGTCGGAATGCGATGAAAATGCTTGCCGTAGGCTCCACAGCCGGAATTCTTGGGCTATTTGGGACGCCGCGGGCAAATGCGGAAGTATATGAAACACCAGGATACGCCCGGGGATTGGCACCTGTGAAGATAAAGAGTGTCAAGGCAATTGCAACTGCGCCCCAGGGTTCCAATCTGATTGTTGTCCGGGTAGAAACCACGGAACCCGGGCTGTATGGGCTGGGCTGTGCAACATTCACCCAGCGGGCTGCCGCCGTTGTGACGGCGATCAACAGCTATATGCATGATTTCTGTGTGGGTAAGGATGTTGATAACATTGAAGATATGTGGCAATCCTTTTATGTAAGTTCCTATTGGCGGAACGGCCCGGTGCTGAACAATGCCTTGAGCGGATTGGACCAGGCGCTATGGGACATCAAAGGGAAACGCGCAAAGATGCCGGTGTACCAGTTGTTGGGTGGTAAGTCCAGGTTTGCGATCCCGTGTTATACCCATGCCGGCGGCAACACGCCAGAAGCGGTGGCGGAGAGTGTGCAGAAGTTCATGGGCCAGGGCTTCCGGCACATCAGGATCCAGCAGGGCGGCTACGGTTCTGTTGGGGCAGTGCAGGACAAGCCAGATTTCAAGGCGGCAGGTTTTGCTTCAGAGAGCGACAACTACATGAATGAGCAAGCCTACATCAAGTCTGTACCCAAGATGTTTGAGACCGTGAGGAAAGCCTGTGGTGAAGAAGTTGAGCTGTTGC
This sequence comes from Bacteroidota bacterium, assembly GCA_029851965.1. Classification (GTDB taxonomy): domain Bacteria; phylum Bacteroidota; class Bacteroidia; order Sphingobacteriales; family Sphingobacteriaceae; genus Pedobacter. The sequence goes on from JARKUW010000270.1 coordinate 4,549, forward strand.
ATGATGTACATGAACGGTCGCAGCCGATGGATGTGATCAATATGTGCAAACGGGTCGAAGAATACCGGCCGTTTTTTATTGAAGATCCATTCTCTCCGGAAAACATGGGTTGGTTTAAGCAGCTGCGTGCGAGTACTTCCGTTCCGATCGCCATGGGGGAGTTGTTTAACAACAACAATGAGTTCCTGGAACCCATGGCAGAGCAGTTGTTTGACTACATACGTTGTCATGTCTCTCAGATCGGGGGCATTACGCCGGCCATGAAAGTTGCACGCTTAGGCGAGTGGTTCAATGTAAAAACTGCATGGCATGGACCAGGTGATGTTTCCCCGGTTGGGCATGCTGCGCAGGCCCATATGGACCTTGCGGTATGGAATTTTGGAATTCAGGAGGCAGTCTCCTTCTCTGATAAAACCCAGAAGGTTTTTTCAGGATGTCCAACCATGAGCAAGGGTTATATGTCTGTTAATGAAGTTCCGGGACTAGGCGTTGATATTGATGAAAAGGAAGCAGCGAAATATCCGATAGGAACGAAGTCCAACTGGCAGGTAAGAAAGACAGACGGTACGATCATCCGACCATAGGGGTTACGTGAATTGGATTTTTTTTTCGGGAGATAGTTTTTATCTTGGATGACAACTTAATCCCGAAATGGCAACAGACCCGTCCAGCTTGAACGTTACTGAAAATAAAACATTACATACAAACCTTTTAAGCGCTGCGGTGCTGGTCGCTTCTTTGGGTTATTTTGTTGACATCTACGATCTTTTACTATTTAGTATTGTACGCATTCCGAGCTTGCGCGACCTGGGTTTAACAGATCAGCAGGTTACCGAAGGTGGTATCTTTTTACTGAATATGCAGATGATCGGTCTGTTGGTTGGCGGAATAGTATGGGGGATTTTGGGGGACAAGAAAGGGCGTTTGTACGTCCTTTTTGGATCTATATTCCTGTACTCTTTCGCCAACATTGCGAATGGCTTTGTCCATTCGATCGAGACCTATGCCTTGTGGCGCTTTGTTGCAGGCTTTGGACTTGCGGGTGAACTCGGCGCCGGCATTACGCTGGTTGCTGAAATTATGCCGAAGGAGAAGCGGGGATACGCGACAACAATTATCGCGTCTGTAGGCATCACCGGAGCCGTTGTTGGATATTTCACCGCCCAGTATTTCGACTGGCGTACTTGTTTTTTTATTGGTGG
>JARKUW010000285.1 GCA_029851965.1 Bacteroidota bacterium
GCAGCTGTCTGCTGATCAGCATCAGGTAGTACATAAATTCTTCCGCATCATCCGTTTGATAGAAATTCTGAAAGACCAGGGTGCCGTCTTTAACCAGCATCGCATAGAAGGAGCCTGCTGTAAAATCAAGCAGCAGGTAATCCACGCGCTCCAGTTTTGGCGTAGCCAGAAAGGGCGCGCTCTGCTCAAAACGTAGCGCAGCAGGCCAGGAACCGTCGATGGCATCCTCAATCGCACGGGGCAAGAGGAACACGGTTTTAAAAGGCTGTGTAGCGATCGCAGCAGTACGCAGATTATCGGAGTAGTTCTCCAAATCTGTGAAATACGGCCTGTAGGTTTCTAAGCGTTCGTCCTTAAAGAAGTCATTTGGTATCGCGATGGAATTGATCGTGTAGGAGCAAACCTTTACCTGATGAAAAGACAGATGTAAATTCGGATCTGCCTGTATGGCTGCAGCCACTTCTGCCTGCTGATGAATAAAGTTCTGGCGGTCGAATAACACCTCTACGCGGTTATTTCCGGTATTTACAATGGCATACGACAGACTATCGGCGGTAACTTTAAGCAACAAATCACAATTTGTAGCTGTATCTGGATCAAAGTCTGGATCCACCAATAGGATGCTGTTGTTGTTATTCATCTTAGCAAAATTAATTCTTTTTTCTATAACCACAGCATCGCATATTTGTAAAATGGATAAAGCCGGATTAATTGCACAGTCGTACCAATTTACACCCACGGCCGAACAACTGGTTTTTTGCAGCAAGATGGCGGTTTTCTTATCGGGAGAACTCGACGACAAATGCTTCATCCTGAGGGGTTATGCCGGCACGGGTAAAACAACCTCGGTGGCCGCCCTGGTAAAGGCGCTGCCGAAGTTCAAATTGCGTGCAGTGCTGCTGGCACCAACCGGAAGGGCGGCGAAGGTGATGAGCAGCTACTCGGGGCGTAAAGCGCTAACGATCCATAAAAAGATCTACCGCAAGCGTTCCGCAGTATCCACAGACCTGTCTTTTCAGCTGGCACCCAATCTTGCTGAGCACACGGTCTTTATCATCGATGAGGCCTCCATGATCGCGGATGAATGGAACACCCAGAATGGATCATCTTTCTTAAAAGACCTGATCGACTTCGTCTACAACAGAAAGAACTGTGCGGTAATCTTTGTCGGCGATACGGCACAGCTACCACCGGTGGGCAGCCTGGAAAGTCCGGCCCTGAATGCTGCCTACATTGCGCAAAGCTTCCAAAAACAAGTCACCGAGGTTGAGCTGAAAGAAGTGGTGCGCCAAGAAAAATCCTCCGGCATACTGGCGAATGCCACCATGCTCCGGGAGCTCATCAACAGCTACGAAAATCCGGAGGATGAAACCGAAGATGAAGGCGTAGCCTTGCCCAAATTCCAGACCAGCAATTTCAAAGATATTTTTCGCATGACCGGGTTAAAGCTTGTGGAAGGTCTGGAATACGCGTACCGCAAGTTCGACATTGAAAACTCGCTTGTCGTTTGCCGCTCCAATAAGTCGGCGAACGTCTACAACCAGCAGATCCGTTCCAGGTTGCTGTACCGGGAGGAAGAACTGACCGGTGGAGACCAGATCATGGTTGTTCGCAACAATTACTTTTGGTTGCCCGACAATGAAGCAACCTCCTTCATTGCGAATGGTGATATGGCGAAGATCACGCGTGTGCGGAATGAAGAGGAGCGCTACGGATTCCATTTCAGTGAGGTGCAAATGGAGTTTCTGGACTATCCCGATGCGGGGGCCATCACCTGTAAAGTCATGCTGGACACCTTAACTGCAGAAACGCCCAATCTTTCTTATGCGGAAAATAAAAAGCTATTCGAAGGCATTGCCGAGGACTATGCACACATCACGAATAAACGGGAACGCCTGCTCGCCATCAAAGAAGATCCGTACTACAATGCGCTCCAGATCAAGTTTGCCTATGCGGTGACGTGCCATAAGGCGCAGGGTGGACAGTGGGATGCGGTTTTTGTGGATCAGGGCTACCTGACCGAAGAAATGATTGATCTTGATTTTCTACGCTGGCTGTACACCGCCGTGACCAGGGCGAAAAAGGAGCTGTTTCTGGTCAACTTTTCGCAGCTGCTGTTTGATACCTTTCCCCAGGAAGAATACTAAAGAACTTCAGGAAGACTAAAAAACAAATTTACTTAATCTTCAGTAAGGATACCGCAGATCTTACCATGGATGGTAGAATTCCGGGAGGTATACAGGGATAATTGGAGAAACAAAAACTACATTAAAAGCATATTAAAAGAACCGGCAAATGGCATCAGCCGGTTCTTTAGCTTTACTTATTTCAGCGCGCCAATCGGCAGAACTGTTCTTCCGTAAAGTTCGTTCAATACGTTGGCGATGCCTGTATATATTGCCGCTGATCCACAGATTATTCCTTCATATCCGGCAAATACGATCAGGCTATTGTTTCCGGTCCAATGACCTGCAGCAAGCAACATAAACAATACGGTTAGCGAAGCAAACACAAATTGTAGTGCGCGGTTCAGCTTCAAAGTACCAAAGAAGAGCAGGAACGTAAATATACCCCAGACAAACAGGTAGGCACCCATAGCGCCCTCATCTGTGGCAGTCGTAAGACCTAATTTCGGCATAACGATCAAACCAACCAGCGAAAGCCAAAAGAAGCCGTAAGAGGTAAAAGCCGTTAATCCGAAAGTATTGTCTTTTTTAGCTTCAATAATTCCGGCAACCACTTGTGCCAGTCCGCCATAGAAAATTCCCATGGCTAAAATCATGCTGTTCATTTCATAAAAACCTGCATTGTGAATGTTCAATAAAACAGTGGTCATGCCGAAGGCACATAGTCCAAGAGGCGCGGGATTTGCAATGCCATCTTTCAAGGGAAGGGGAGTAATAGAGCTCATAGTTTACATTTGGTTGAAAAAATAGTGTTATTGCTTTAAATATATGTTTTAATCTAATATGTTGTTAATTTATTTGTTATTGGGATCCGAACCAGCGTTATACCGAGGAGCAGCAGCCATACAAGCCAAAGTGTGCTGCCGACAAATCCAGCCATTGGCACAACCGGAAACTCAGAAATAACTGTGTTAAGCAATTCTGACTGTCCAAGCAGGTAAATCAAAGCGCTGATGATTCCCATCTGTTTTAACCAGTTGCTGATCAATCCAACTCTAAAAAGAGCAATGGCCATCGAGGTTGTCCAGATATTCGTAAATAGTTGTCCGATGTGTTCGCCCAGGAGTACGCCTGCAAACTGATGGCTAAGATTGAAAGCCACTTCAATGGCCTCTTTTCTTGCAATTGATGCCGTGCTAATGAAGTCCGAAGCAAGCACGGGTACAACAAATACCCAACGCAGCAGCCCAATAATCTGCGCCAGGCCAGAAATTATCCCAATGGTTGTTGCCCAGCGTACAAACTGCAACCGCACTTCCAGCAATCTTCCGATCAGTGAATAGGCAATCAGCAATGGCAACCCCATCAGGGCAAACGCAAGCCAGGTAAATATCAGTTGTGAACCACCCTTATGAAAGTTAAGGAGTACGGTGCCTGCAGGTTCCCTTAAAATATCCGGATAACCAAAAGTGATGGTAAGTATGGTGTAGGGGATAAATACGCCAACTGCGCCAGCGATCATCAACCAACCTGCAGTCCTGATCGTATGCATATTATTTTGTTCCATTGTACCTTCGCTGTGATGCGTTCCCATTAGAAAGTGAACGAATAACTGACTCCCGGAGTAGGATTGATCTTTATGCCCTGACCTTTTGCAGTAAGTGCAGCAACGCCGATCCGGACATTAAGCCCTTTATACACCATCCACTTAAATCCGGCTTCAAGAACAGCAGCATTCTTATCTTCATAGTCTCTATTTAGTCCCCGTGCATAGGATACAGAACCGTAAAAAGCAGATGGATTTTCTTTGTTGCCAAGGGGAAGAAACCAGTAACTTAAACCGGCCCGCAAAAATCGGGTGGTTATTCCAGATTCGAAGTTGGTCAGGTAGTAGCCCGCATGGACCGAAATGTGGTTTCTCCGGTATTCTGCTCCAATAGATGGATTGCGGAAACCATTGATGCTCAATTCATTTTTCGGGAACTTGCTTTGTGAAAAAGCAGATACTGAAAGCATGGCGATCAGCAGGAAAATAGTTGTAAATTTCATATCGTCTTGGTTTTTAATTTGTTGACGATACAAAGGTGCTTAAGGGAAAAAGCTCTACGGCGGACAAATGTCCATTAATTGGGTAAGCGAATATTATTCCGGATCCTGCTCAGGTGTCTTGGGGTTACCCCTATAATTGAAGCCAGATATTGAAGCGGAATTTGAAGGATCAGTTCTGGTTCTTTAAACATCATCTTCTCATAGCGTTCACCTGCGGAAAGCATAATGCCATCGATTCTGCTTTCCTCAATGCAACAGACCTGGTACTCCAGAAGGGAGATGTAAAAATTCTTAAAGAATGGTATTTCTTGCTGAACCTTAAGGAAGTCATCTTTGCTGATTATCCAGATGGACGATTTAACCACTGCCCTGATATTTTCCCTGGAAGGTACAGCTCTTAGAAAGCTAACCAGAGAGGCCATGAGGTGGTTTTCTCCTATTGTATAGGTGGTTTTTTCTTCCCCATCCAAATTGATATAGTACTGGAAAAAGCCTTTTTCGATTAAACCAAGGTGTTTACTGGTTTTTCCTTCTTCCGCGAAATGGTCACCCTTGTCGAAATATTTCAAATTGAAGTGGACGGCTATTTGTTCCACTTCTTCGGAACTGAATCCACCTTGTTTGAAAAATAATTGTAACGGGTCCATAGTTTGCAAATATTAACATCAGCAGGCGCAGAATAGAACATGAATATACTTTATAAAGTCCGCATAATCAGGTATTTGAAGATATTATTGTTCTACATGCTTATGTCAGTAGCTTAGGGAACAGCAATCGCGCAGCGCTTTACATCCGGGGAATAGTTATTGTTCCTTCAACAATGCATTCAGCTTGGCTCTGGTCTCCGGTATCTCTTCAATGGCTAAAGCTTTCTGATACTGCGAGATCGCATTCTTCTTGTCTTTTACGGCCTTGTAGTAATCTCCAAAGGAATCCTGCAAATTGGCGTTATTTGGATAATTACGTTCATTCAACGCAAACAACCGTTTAGCGGCGTCATATTGCTTTAGATTTAGAGCACGATATCCCAGACTGTTGACTAAAGAAGCATCAGGAAGCACCTGGTAACCCAGCGCCTTGGATATCCTTTGGAAATGGGTTGTAATTACAGCAGGCAAGTTGGGATTTGTTGTTTCATATTCTTTGTATCTCGGGATACTGTAGTAGTCAAAAACAAACCGCAGGGCGTCGTAAGCAGCGATAAATGCAACAGTTCCATGGTTGTCATTTGGGTAGTAGACATCTTTGAACTTCAGTTTGCTTTCGGGATGCTTCTGTATGCTGTGAACTAAATCTAAATTGTACCGGATGAGCTCGGTCTGTTCCAAAGTATCGAGCTGTACAGCAGCAGTATCAATACCGCGTTCCATACGGTTTGCCATGGCTAAAAACAGTGTTTTACTTTCGTAAGTATTCTTGCCGAGCGCTACCTTACTTTCCGTTAATACTCTATGGTTGTCCCACCAGATTGCTGCATCTATTAAAATATACGCATTAAATAAATCTTGATGATGTACCATGGCTTGCATTGCCATTAGTCCACCGAGCGAGTGGCCCATGATCAACCTGTATGGTGCAGTTGGATACTTGGAATCGATATAAGGTATCAGCTCCTTTCCTATGAACGAGAGGAAGTTTTCGCCGCCACCAGAATGCCTTATACCATCGGTATTATTGGAATCGGTTGTCGGGGTGAGGTCCCTGGTTCTATTGGTGTTTGGTATGCCAATCACGATCATAGGAGGGCAAAGGCCCATATCGGAGAGGCGTTCCACCGTTACAGCAACAGACCGGAAATGATTTTCGCCATCCAATACAAACAGTACGGGATAAATTTCCTTGCTGTCTTTTTTGGTTTTTTTCCCTGAAAATGGGGTATATACCAGGAGTTGCCGTTGTTCTTTCAATATACGGGATTCAATACTGTCGGTAAACCCCAGCTTGAAGTCTGTTTGCGCCTGAGCACTCCCCTTAAAACAAAAGAGAAGGAGAAAGATAATGATGTACTTCATTTTATGGGGGTGCTTGCAAAAATAAAAACCTAGCGCCAGCCTAAACCTGGTGCCACATGCTCCAGAATGGCAGACAAAACATGGACGTTGTACTCAACCCCAAGTGTATTTGGTATGGTCAACAGGAGTGTGTCTGCTTCCTGTATGGCTTCATCGTTCGCCAGCTCCTTGATGAGCTGATCCGGTTCAGCAGCATACCCACGCCCAAAAATTGCACGTTTGTCGCTCTCGATATAACCAATCTGGTCGGACGCTTTGGATTCATTTCCGAAGTAATATCGATCCTGATCATTTACCAGGGCGAAAATTGACCGGCTTACGGAAACCCGTGGTTCATTCTGGTGCCCCGCTTTTTTCCAGGCTTCGCGATACATTCTGATTTGCTCTGCCTGCTGTATGTGGAACGGCTTGCCGCTTTCATCATATTTAAGTGTAGAGCTTTGCAGATGCATACCCTGTTCCGCTGCCCAAACCGCTGTTGCGTTTGACGCAGCGCCCCACCAGATGCGTTCCCGCAGACCTGCGGAATGTGGTTCCAGCCTTAACAGACCCGGAGGATTCGGAAACATCGGATATGGATTGGGCGTTGCAAAACCCGCCCCGTCCAGCTTATCTAAAAATTCCAGCGCTTTACGCCGGCCCATATCTGCATCGCTTTCTCCTTCATTTGGCTCATACCCGAAGTAGCGCCAACCGTCAATTACCTGCTCCGGTGAACCTCTGCTGATCCCCAGCTGCAACCGACCGCCGGAGATCAAATCTGCCGCTCCGGCATCTTCCACCATATACATCGGATTTTCATAACGCATATCAATCACGCCGGTGCCAATCTCTATGCTGCTGGTTTTAGCACCAACGGCAGATAATAACGGAAATGGCGAGGCCAGTTGAGCCGCAAAATGATGTACCCGAAAATATGCGCCGTCTAAACCGATTTCTTCCGCGGCAACTGCCAGATCAATCGACTGAAGCAGCGTGTCAGCTGCTGTCCGGGTTTTATAGGATGGATGATTTGACCAGTGTCCGAACGACAAAAATCCTATTTTCTTCATATACGCAGTTTGAGTTAATATAGCTTCGTAAAGATAGCGATTAGGCGCATACCGTTTACATCCTCAACTAGGACAAAAGTTCAATTGGAACAATCAGGTGTGGTGCTCAATAGGAAACCTCCCGCTGAAAAACGTTACTTCTCCAGGTAAGAAAGATCGCATTCTAACGATGGGTCCCAGTTTCCCGTTACGGCAGCCGCACGGTAAGTTGATCTCAAAAATTGCATCAACGTTTCCTGCGGGTTCGCTGATTGCTGTACCACTTCGTATGGTAAAATAAACTCGCCCAGTTCCTAGCTGTAGTATGCGCCCGCAGGTTCCACCGGCTGACTG
>JARKUW010000009.1 GCA_029851965.1 Bacteroidota bacterium
GCAATGGCTGCCGTAATGCCAAAGTTTCCGTCTGCTTGCATCGGGGGATGCAGGCCAAAAAGATTCAGGCAGGTATTGCGGTCGAGGAAGAGCTGCCGGAACATCTCATAGGCGTTCTCCCCATCGTGCAAGCGTGCATAAAGGGCAGTTCTCCATGCAAAAGACCATTCCCGAACATCGCCGGTTGGCCCCCGCGCGTCCAGTGAAACTTTGGCTGCCTTCGCCAGATCCGGCGATTTAGCTACCGTAACCTGCCGTCCGGGGAACACGGCGAAAAGATTCGATGTATGCCGGTGATGGTCATTCGGGTCATCCCGGTCCGTCATCCATTCCTGCAACTGGCCCCATTTTCCAATCTTTGGCCCGACAAGCTTATCCCGCATTGCGGCGATTTTTTCTGCATAGGGTTTGTCGATATTAAGTGCCTTACTTGCTTCAACGTAATTATTGAACAGATCCCAGACGATCTGCTGATTGTAGCTGACGCCGTCTTCCTCTGGCCCATGTTCCGGTGACCAGCCATTGGGAACCACCAGGCGGCCGTCCGGAAGTGCTTTCAGGTGATTTTCCCAGTACTCACAAACCTCTTTCATAATCGGATAGGCAGTATCCGCAAGATATTTCTTGTCCATACCAAAAGCATAATGCTCCCATAGATGCTGACAGTACAATGCATTTGCGGTCTTGTCCCACTTCCAGTCGGTGTTTCCGTAAATGTTGTGTGATGTTCTTAGCGCGAAGCCTCTGGTTGCAGGTTTTCCTTCTACGGTCAGCAACTCCGGGGATTCTGCTGTCGCCTTTCTCCAGGCTGGTAGCTGGCTCTGGATCAAAGAGAAAAAAGGAAGCGTCATTTCTGGCATATTGGTGGGCTCCGCCGGCCAGTAGTTCATCTGCACATTGATATTCGTGTGGTAATCGCTACCCCAGGCAGGCGTATTGCTGTCGTTCCACAATCCCTGAAGATTCGCCGGTAAGCCCGGCAGGCGCGAACTGGAGATCAGCAGGTACCGGCCATACTGAAACATGAGGGTTTCCAGGCCGGGATCCGTAACCGCCGCGCCTGCAACTTTCCTGATGTTGGTTGGTTTTTCAAGTTGCGCCGTAGTGGACGTACCCAGGTTCAGGGCTACCCGGTTAAAGATGGCTTTATAATCCCGGATATGGGCTGCTTTCAACGTCTCGTATGGCTTAACCGCTGCTTTTCTGATTGTTTCAACAACACGCTGAGACGGTGGATCACCCAGGAAGTTCTTTGTGTAATCGTAGGTATAGTTCGTGCCTGCACCGACGATCAGCGTGATGCTGTTGCAGTTTTTGAACTGTATGGACTTGTCTGTGCGAAGCACTTCGCCCCCATCATTCAACACAGCAACTTCACTCTTGTACTTCAAGCCATTTCCAAGATCTCCCGCAGCAGATAGATGGTTTGAAGTTATGACGGTTTGTGCCTGATGCCCGTCTTCCAGGTTGATATGCCCGGAGTACTTATGTTTTTGATCTGCAGTCAACCGGATTACAATCACCTGATCGGGATAGCTGGCGAAGTATTCACGGGTGTAGGTGGTTTTTCCGACTGTATATCGGACATGCGCAAGAGATTCGGCAAGATCCAGATCCCGGCGGTAGTTGCTTACCTGCTGGTGTCCCGGCAAATTGATATACAAATTGCTTAGTACCTGATATGCACCCTGAACCTTTTCACTTCCTGTCCACAGGCTGTTTTCATTAAGCACGATACGCTCCCTGGCCGTTTCTCCAAAGATCAACGCACCGACACGGCCGTTGCCTATCGGAAGGGTCTCGTTCATCGCCGACCCTGTAGGCGTGCCAACCAGCTTTGCAGGCAGCGTGTACCATAATCTCAAATCCTTGCTCTGCACTGCGTCCTGTGCAAATAAGGCAACATTAGTGATGGAGAGCAGGATTAAAATGATTGTTCTTTTCATTAAATTAATTAAAGGTTCCTAATAGCACCAACCAATCGGCGTGATGGCTGGCCAACGCTTTGAGCTAAAAGTACCGAAATATCTTAAATGAACAATCGATTGCACCGATAAACTTTATATTTCATCTTTATTTCCAGGAAATTTTCTTTCCTAACCTTAACCACTCTAACGTCAGTATCCCCCAGAAATCGATGGTTTTTAGCCAGTTTAAAGGAGAATTTACCAGTAATCCACTGCTTTTTAACTTATTAAATCAACTCTATTGACTCGCTTGAAGATACATTATCACCACAAGCCATTTGGAATTATCGGGTTAAAATCAGCATATTTGATTAAAACCAAATAAAATCGATTGCATTAATCCGTAATGGTATGAAAAAATTAATATTGGTGGGCGTAGCGATCGTTGGATTGTGCTCGTTCAGCGTTCTAAAAAACGATGAGGATGTGAAGGGATTGAAGGACTACTATCAGTCTTACTTTCCCATAGGTGTGGCTGTATCCGGCAGATCGCTGACCGGTAAAGAAGCTGAGTTCATTGTGAAGCACTTCAATAGCGTAACTCCGGAGAATTCCATGAAAATGGGGCCGATCCATCCAAAGCAGAACACTTACAACTGGACAGAGTCTGATGCAATTGTCGCATTTGCGCAGAAAAACAACATGAAAGTGCGGGGCCACAACCTATGCTGGCATGAACAAACGCCAGAATGGTTGTTTAAAAACAGTGATGGATCCCAGGTATCGAAAGACACGCTTTTGAACCGGTTGCGGGACCACATCCATACGGTTGTGAAACGATACAAAGGAAAGATCTACGCCTGGGATGTGGTGAATGAAGCCATCGACGACAACCCGGCAAACTTTCTAAGAGAATCAGAATGGCTTAAAATTGCTGGAGAAGATTTCATCGCAAAAGCATTCGAATACGCACATGAGGCCGATCCGGAAGCTCAGTTGTTCTACAATGAGTACAATGCGGAACGGCCGGAGAAACGGGATCGGATATTCCGGTTACTCAAAAAGTTGAAAGAACAAGGTGTTCCGGTTCATGCCGTAGGTCTTCAGGGCCACTGGTCGTTATACGAGCCATCCAAAGCCGAACTACAGGAAGCCATTCAGAAGTTTGCATCTCTGGGTTTAAAGGTGCAGGTCACGGAACTTGATGTTTCCGTTTATCCCTGGGAGAAAGAGCGGAGAAAGTTACGTGAGGGTGAGCAGCAACCGTATACCAAAGAGATGGAGGAAAAACAAAGTACCAAGTACGCAGAAATGTTCGAAGTCATGAGACAAGAGAAAAACGCCATAACAGGAGTGACGTTCTGGAATGTCTCAGACCGGTACAGCTGGCTGGATACGTACCCGGTCGCAGGAAGGAAGAATTATCCTTTGCTGTTTGATCAGTCGTATAAACCGAAAAAAGCCTTCTGGAGTGTTGTACAATTTTAATCTTCTTATGTTTTCGAAATTCCCCAAGAATATTCTTTGCCTGCTTTTTATAATTCCGATGCAGGCGCCTTTATTTGCACAGGTAAAAGCAAATCAGCCCAAAACAACTCAATTGAAACCTGAACTGGTCTCCTTCCAGCCGGGTTCAGGTTATTTCCCGCTTGTATCCGGCGGGTCACCTGCTACTTTCTATGTCGAACCTGGAATCACCGAAGGGATAAAACGGACCATTGAAGACTTGAAAAGAGATGTCTCGCTGGTGAGCGGGACCTTGCCAAAGTCTACAGCCAAACCTCAGGGAAAGCACCTCGTGATTGCAGGAATCATCGGGCAGCATACCCTCATAGATAAACTGATTCAAAGCGGTAAGCTGAACGTTAAGGAAATCACAGGTACCTGGGAAAATCACGTCATTCAGCGGATTAAAAGCCCCTTTCCTGGTGTCGAAGATGCATTAGTCATCGCCGGCAGTGATAAAAGAGGATGCATTTACGGGCTGTACACGCTCTCGGAGCAAATCGGCGTATCACCATGGCACTGGTGGGCTGACGTTCCGGTAGCGAAACACAAAAACATATATATCCATTCAGGCAGGTTCACGATGGGATCTCCGGCAGTAAAATACCGGGGAATATTCCTTAATGACGAAGCGCCTGCGCTCTCAGGCTGGGCCGCCGAAAAGTTCGGCGGCTTCAACCATAGGTTCTATGGGAAAGTATTTGAGCTTATTCTACGATTAAAAGGAAATTACCTCTGGCCGGCCATGTGGGGAAATGCGTTTTACGCCGATGATCCCGAGAACGCACGTTTGGCTAATGAGTATGGGGTCGTGATCGGAACTTCGCACCATGAACCGCTGATGCGCGCCCATGATGAATGGAGGCGGTTCGGCAAAGGACCATGGAATTACAACACCAACGCGGACAATCTACAGCAGTTCTGGAAAGAGGGCATCACCCGTATGGGCAGCAACGAAAGTATCGTGACGGTAGGTATGCGTGGTGATGGCGACGAACCCATGAGTGAGGAAAGCAACATCAGCTTACTCGAGAAGATCGTTTCCGATCAGCGCAATATCATACAGAATGTAACCAAAAAACCTGCTTCGGAGACGCCTCAACTCTGGGCGCTCTACAAAGAGGTACAGGACTATTATGATCGTGGAATGCGGGTGCCGGAGGACATCACCTTGCTTCTTTGTGACGATAACTGGGGAAACATTAGGAAACTACCCGCACTGGATGCAGCAACCCGGAAAGGCGGCTACGGCATCTACTACCATTTCGACTATGTCGGCGGACCGCGGAACTACAAATGGATCAACACCAGCCCGATCTCAAAAACCTGGGAACAGATGCATCTGGCTTACCAATATAACGCCAGACAGATCTGGATCGTCAATGTGGGAGATCTGAAACCGATGGAGTTTCCCATCAGCTTCTTTCTGGATTATGCCTGGAACCCGGAAAAATTACCCGCAGATAAACTGGAGGATTACACCAAAGACTGGGCATCGAAGCAGTTCGGCCCGCAGTATGCCGCTGAAATCGGCTACATCCTTT
>JARKUW010000010.1 GCA_029851965.1 Bacteroidota bacterium
GCAGATAACAGTACGCCAGCCGTACGTTATGGAAATCAATATTTAAAGGTTAGTGATGCCAACCTGGTCTTTCCGATCCCCGCAACTGAAATTGCTGCTGATCCAAGGTTAGCAGGTCCACCAGAACCATATACGTTTAAATAAATACAAGTAGGAACCCATCATAGGCTTAATACTGCCAATGCAGATATCAAGCATATGACGAACTCCTTTCCGTTAAAAAACCAAATAGATAACGATGAAAAAGAACTATAATTTACTTTGCTGTCTCTTGTCAATTATATTGATGACGGCTATAGCTTCTTGTAAAAAAGAAGAACAAGGAGGTAAGGGAGCACCTACCATCACCCGTGTGCGTTACTTATCTAAAACAGATACCATTCCTGATGTTGTACATCGTATAACACTGGATTCAAGCAGTACCTACGATGAGGCCAGGATTGTGCCATTTGATTCCACAGCTACAGCCGGGCGCCTGGGTACGCAGTACGCCATTATTGGCGCGAACCTGTTGACCACCCGCACGGTGTCTTTCAATGGCGTCGCTGTGTATTTCAATCCGGCCCTGGTGACCGACAATTCCATCATTGTATCCATACCTGCCAATACCTCAACTGTTCGCATTCCGTTTGGTGCCGATCAAAGTAACAAGCTTACGGTCGTAACAAACTACGGGCAGGTGGAATATGATTTCCCGATTATGCAGCCGCCAGCTGTTATATCAGGATTTGAAGCAAGTTCAGAGCCTGATGGCGATGTGGTTACCATCTCAGGAACTGTTTTCACCGGCGTTACCGCAGTGACATTCGATGAAATCCCTGCAACCATTATCGGCACACCAACCGACACCCAGATCAAGGTTAAAGTTCCTGCGGGCGTGTCTCAGGCCTTTATCTATGTGACCACTCCGGGCGGTACCGCGAAATCACCACTGGCATATGGCTTTAAGTATGTCATCTTTGATGAACAGCTTAACCCGGCTCACGAATGGAGCAGATGGGGCGGATGGGGTACAGCACTTCAGGAATTGCCAAGTACCGAACGTCCTAAAGCGGGAACAAACTCCTTTAAGATCGCCTACAATGATTCTTATGGCGCCATCCAGTTGCACCCGAACCAGGCGTTCCCACTGCCGAATGGTTATGCATCATTAAAGCTTTCGATATTCGGTGGCACAAACGCAACTGCAACTTCGGTGGTAGCCGTTTACCTGAAATCCGACAATGGTGTCGATCCGACAGATGCGCAGAAGGTGAAACTGACGCTTGTACCGGGTGCCTACAACTCTTATCAGATACCATTAAGTGATTTCGGAAATAACCCGGCCAACATAAACGAGTTTGTTATCCAGAATTATGGTACTGCAAATCTTACCATATATGTAGACGATATCGGTTTTAACTAAGCAATAACGTACGAGGAACCTCCTGTCTAGTGACAGGAGGTTCTTTTTTTGTCCTCAATTTTCTGGAAAGCGCGTGATCGCATTATTAAGATGTCTAAAGTTGTATCAATGCCGCTGAATTAAGGTGAAATGTACTATATTCAAGAAGAAGTCGCTTAAGCAGAAAAAATAGAATCCGTTCACAAATGAGAATTAGCCTTTTAGTTGTAAAAAAGATAAGTACAATAACGGTAATTGCCGGAATGCTCCTCGGTGCAGGGACATGGAGTGCCTTGGCACAACAAAAGATAACTTCAAGAGCACCGGCAAAAGTGTCTGCATTAAAAGTAAAGGACGCCAACATCTACAATGGGGAGAACAAGCCGGCGCGGTTGCGTGGGATTAGCTTGTCCTGGAGTATTTGGGGTGGCCGGAAATACTACAATGCTGATGTCGTTAAATGGTTGAAAGAAGATTTCAATGTTAATCTCATTCGTGTATCCATGGCGATTGAGCCGGAAAATGGCTATTTAAGCGACCCTGTGGGACAGGAGAAATTGGTGACAAACACTATTGATGCCGCCGTTAAAGAAGGGCTGTACGTCCTGATAGACTGGCACGATCACCATGCGAATGTTAACCTTCAACAGGCAAAAACATTCTTTGCCAACATTTCCAAAAAATATGCAGGCGTCCCAAATGTAATCTATGAAGTCTGGAATGAACCGGAACGGATTGCATGGGATACAGTGAAGAACTACGCAACTCAGGTTATCCAGGAAATCCGTAAATACGACAAAAATAATATCATTGTGGTTGGCAGCCCTTCCTGGGACCAGGATGTGGATGTGGCGGCCAAAGATCCCATCACCGGATTTCGCAACATTGCCTATTCGTTTCATTTCTATGCTTCAGACCCGGGACACCAGGAAAGACTCATGGCAAAGGCAGACGAGGCTTTACGGTTGAAACTTCCTTTATTCGTTACGGAGTGGGGCGTGGGAGAAGCGAATGGTGACGGTGTGTTCGATAAAGACAAGACAAATAAATGGTTGAACTGGATGGAACGAAACGGACTCAGCTGGGCCAATTGGAACATCACCGACAAAGAGGAGACGACCGCTATATTACGGCCGGATGCCTCTGAGAAGGGCAATTGGACTGCAGAACAGCTTACGCCTGCAGGCGCATACATCCGCGATGTCTTACGGGAATTAAATAAGTAGTGCAGCTGACTCAACAGGCGGTATAACTTCTAAATAATGATTTTGCTCTCCATCTAAATAAACACCCGCGTTCCAGAGAAACTCTCCCGGAATTCCTTCGGTGTACATTGCTTCTTTTTCTTGAAAAAGCGATTGAAGTTGGAAATGTTGTTGAAGCCGCAGTTGTAGGAGATCTCTGCAACGGAGTGCGTCGTTTCAATTAACATCTTCGTGGCATGCCCGAGTCTGATTTCATTTAAACTATCTATGAATGTATTTCCGGTCCGCTTTTTTATGAAGCGGCTAAAAGATACCTCTGTCATGCTGACCAGCTTCGAGATGTCCTTCAAAGATATCGGTTTATGAAAATTTGCGTTCATAAATTCGTACGCTTTATCTATCCGGCGGCTGTTGTAGTTCAGCACCTGATCGTTGTTAAAGGTTACGTCTGACAACATGCGCATGGATTTGGATGTGGAAAGTTGATGCAGGATGCTCATCAGCTCCAGTACAGAATCGAACCCCTGCATCTGATTTATGGCAAGAAGCCTTTTGGATACGAGTTGCGCAATTTCTTTCGGAAACAGTATACCCCTGGCAGATCGTTCAAACATCCTTCTGATAAATGCAAGCTGATTTCTCTTGAGCATCTTATCATCGAAGAGATCTTTATGCCACTGGATGGTTACCTCCGTGATTTCCGTCTCCTTGCAGTTGTGGGTAAGCCATACATGCGTAAGATTAGGTCCGATTAATACCAATTCTATGTCGTCGATTTCCTCCACATTATCACCAACAATCCGCTTGGCGCCTGCAGCATTGATCACCAGATTGAGCTCAAACTCTTCATGGAAATGAAGCGGGAAGTCGAACTGGTCTTTCACCCTTGAAAAGATCGTAAAGCAATCATTCTGGGTCAAAGGAGTTATCTCCTTGATAATATTATTCATACAGCATTTGGTTAAAAAAACATGAGTTCTTCTGAAGTAAATATAATTGTTTTTTCATTTCCTTCAGATGCAATTATGCGCGCAGTCTGATTATCCTCTGATTTTGTTAAAATAGTATTACTGTTGATGAAAATATGATTCTAATTTAGGTGGACCAAAATAGCCCGATATAACTGTATGAACATGAATGACCAGACTGTCCTGCCACAGCTTGCTTTGTCGCTGCTTTTGACGTTTCACCGCGGCTTAAGTTTGGCGATTCAAGTCTTCCGATGCAATGCCCCTCAGATGTGCTTTAAAAATAGCGGCTTGCCTGCCCATAGGCCTTTACTGTTTTGCGATCATTCACTCACCCCCAAGACGTTTTGGTTTTATTGGGATATTACCCTCCTGAATATTTCACGTGCGTTCTATCCACACATCGACACAGTTGTTTTCAGTCCATTTACGACGATCCGAAAAGATGCCAGCATTTAAGCACTAGCACCGGCTTCTGCAATCCTGGCAATCATACACGCTAAAAACCAAACATGAAATTACAACTTATCGACGTCTCCATCCTTGTGCTTTACCTGGCGACCATGATCTTCATTGGCTTCTGGTACCGTAAAAAGGCTAAAGAAAATAAAGAAAGCTACATGCTCGGCGGAAAATCCCTGCCCTGGTATAAGCTGGGTTTAAGCGATGCCTCCGACATGTTTGACATCAGCGGTACCATGTGGATGGTTTCGCTTTGTTTCGTTTACGGGCTAAAAAGCATCTGGATACCCTGGCTCTGGCCGGTTTTTAACCAGGTTTTTATGATGATGTTTCTCAGCAAATGGTTGCGGCGAAGCAATGCAAACACGGGTGCAGAGTGGCTGCAAACCAGGTTTGGCCTGGTGGGCAAAGGTGTCCGGGCATCTCACATCGTCATCATTGCATTCGCCCTGCTAAGCTGCTTCGGCTTTTTGGCTTATGGATTTATTGGCCTCGGTAAGTTTATGGAAATATTCGTGCCCTGGGAGGTCGTTAAAGGATATGTGCCTTTTGACGTGCCGATGGCCTATGTGCCACATCTTTACGGAATTGTGTTCACCCTCTTTGCCATGTTTTACTCAATACTCGGTGGAATGCATAGCATTGTACTGGGTGATTTGATAAAATACGCGATCATGACCGTTGCCTGTATCGCCATCGCGGTAATCGCGGGCAGCAATTTACATGGCAAGACATTGAACGTGCCGGAAGGCTGGGACGACCCTTTCTTTGGCTGGCGGCTGGACCTCGACTGGAGTGGCATCGCTGCAGATGCAAACAAGAAAATTGCCGACGACGGCTTCAGTCTGTTCAGCCTTTTCTTCGGGATGATGTTGCTTAAAGGCGTTTTCGCTTCCCTTGCTGGCCCCGCGCCGAACTATGACATGCAAAAGGTATTGAGTACACGCAGTCCCAAAGACGCCAGCAAAATGACGGGCTTCGTGAGCATTGTCCTGCTGCCGATACGTTACTCCATGGTGATCGGCCTCACCATACTTGCCCTCTTGCATTACAATCAGCTCTATTTAAAGGGGCCGGATGGCGTCACGGATTTCGAGCGCATCCTGCCAGCAGCGGTCAATAGTTTTTTGCCTGTCGGAATCCTGGGCTTAGTATTAACCGGGCTTCTTGGCGCCTTTATGGGGACGTTCAGTGGTACGCTCAACGCCGCACAGGCCTATATCGTAAACGATATCTATTTGAAGTACTTCAATCCGGAAGCAAGCACAAAGAAGATCATCTCCATGAACTACATTGTTGGTATTCTGGTCGTACTCATCGGAATCGTACTGGGCTTCTTTGCCAGGAATGTCAACGACATTCTGCAATGGATCGTAGGGGGGCTGTATGGCGGTTACGTTGCAGCAAACTGCCTCAAGTGGTACTGGTGGCGATTTAATGCGAATGGTTTTTTCTGGGGCATGGCGGTCGGGATCCTGGCGGCACTATTTATGCCCTACCTGACCACGGGATTGCCGTTGTACTGGTGGCCACTGCTCTTTGCACTGTCTCTTGCCGGAAGCATCATTGGAACCTATGCGGCACCGCCAACGGATGAAGCGGTTTTAAAATCCTTTTACACGACCGTCCGGCCCTGGGGATTCTGGGCACCTGTACATCGCCTGGTTGTTGCAGAAGACCCATCTTTTGTCGGGAACAAGCGCTTCAAGCTGGACATGTTTAATGTTGTTCTGGGCGTCATTGCTCAACTCTGCCTGACCATCTTACCCATGTACCTGATATTAAATATGCAAACGCCATTGTGGATCACCATAGCAATACTGGCTGTAATCGTTGCTGTACTGAAACAAACCTGGTGGAACAAATTAGAAGATTAAGCATAGAAATACATTTTATGATAGATTTTGAGAAAAGGGTACAAGAACTGCAACATGCTCACGAGGCATTGATCAGCTTGCCCAATAAAAAAGTTGAAAGGAGTAACGGCATATATAACCGCTATGAAAATCCCATCCTTACAGCAGCGCATGCGCCGTTAACCTGGCGGTATGATTTTAACCCGGAAACAAACCCATTCTTGATGGAACGCTTTGGCATCAACGCTGCATTTAATGCGGGTGCCATAAAGTTCAACGGCAGGTACATCCTCGTTGCACGTGTGGAAGGGGTAGACCGGAAGTCTTTTTTCGCGGTTGCAGAGAGCCCCAACGGCATAGACAACTTTCGCTTTTGGGATACGCCTGTGACTTTACCGGAGACGGAGGAACCCGATACAAACGTTTACGACATGCGTTTAACGGCACATGAAGATGGATGGATCTATGGATTGTTCTGCACGGAGCGTAAAGATCCTTCGGCACCCGCCGGAGACCAGTCTATGGCGGTTGCGCAATGTGGTATCGTCCGTACCAGGGATCTGATCACCTGGGAGCGCCTGGCAGACCTGAAAACGCCTTCACCGCAACAGCGGAATGTCGTCCTGCACCCAGAGTTCGTAGACGGACAATATGGGTTCTATACCCGGCCGCAGGATGGCTTCATAGAATCGGGTACAGGCGGGGGCATTGGATTCGGACTAAGCCCGAGCATTGAAAACGCGGTTGTTCGCCTGGAAAGTATTGTCGACAATAAAACTTACCATACCGTATACGAAGCAAAGAACGGGCTGGGGCCGGAGCCGATTAAAACGGCGTTTGGATGGCTCCATCTCGCACATGGCGTGCGGAATACGGCTGCAGGCTTACGCTATGTCCTGTATATGTTCATGACCGACCTGAACGATGTAACCAAAGTTATTCATAAACCCGGCGGCTATTTCATCGCTCCGATAGGTGAAGAGCGCATTGGGGACGTTTCCAACGTCGTATTCAGCAATGGCTGGATTAAAGATGATGACGGTACCGTACTCATTTATTATGCATCTTCGGATACCAGGATGCACGTGGCTGCAAGTACATTGGAACAATTGATTGACTATGTCATGAACACGCCTGCAGATGGGCTACGCTCGGCAAACTCGGTGCGCATAATTAATGGGATTGTAGAAAAAAACAGGGAACTTGCCGAAGAGCGGGCCTGATAATCCTAGTCAAAAATCTCAGCATGTAATTCCCATAAGCTTATGAACGTAAATCACATCCTCTTACAGCGTACCTACCGGCAAGCCCTGGAGGCAGAACTTCAGAACATATTGGCTTACTGGACAAGGCATACGGTTGATGCGGTACATGGTGGTTTCGTTGGGCGGCTTGGAAACGATAACGCTGCGGATGAACTGGCGGATAAGGGTGCAGTGCTGAATGCCCGCATACTGTGGTCCTTTTCGGCTGCACACAACTTGAACCCGGAAGTAGATCTGGCACTTGCAGATAGAGCCTACAACTACATCGCATCCCACTTCATAGATCAGGATTTTGGTGGCGTGTATTGGACTGTAGATTACACCGGAAAGCCCAAGGATACTAAAAAACAGGTGTATGCAGTTGCTTTCACCATTTATGCCTTAAGTGAGTACTTCATGGCCACAGGCCTGGAGGTAGTTAAAGATCATGCGATAAACCTGTACGAGGACCTGGTTACGCACAGCTACGATGCGGAGGAAGGCGGGTACCTCGAAGCGTTCAGCCGGGAATGGAAGGAACTCGGCGACCTCCGTCTGAGCGATAAAGATGCAAATGAGAAAAAGACCATGAATACCCATTTGCATGTGCTGGAAGCATTTACCAACCTTTACCGGATCTGGCCGGATGAGCAGTTGCGGGGGAAGATCGTGGAACTTCTGAATGATTTCAGAACGCACATTATCGATACGGAAAGCGGTAGGATGACTTTGTTCTTCGATGAATATTGGAACCGCAAGTCTGACCTCATCTCTTACGGCCACGATATAGAGGCTTCCTGGCTGTTGCTGGAGGCTGCTGAGGTCATTCATGATCTGCATCTGATCGAAGATGTAAAACTACTTTCCAGCCAGATGGCAGAAAACGCCTTAAGTGGCCTGGACCTCGACGGAGGCCTTTGGTATGAGCGGGAGCCATCAAAAAACCACACGATCAAAGAAAAACACTGGTGGGTACAAGCCGAGGCAATGGTCGGATTCTTCAATGCCTGGCAGATCAGCAAGGATGCCAAGTTTTTAAATGCCTCACTCGGTACCTGGCACTATGTGCAATCAAACATCCTGGACAAGGAACATGGTGAGTGGTACTGGGGCCGCAGGGATGACGGAACCATTATGGAAAATGAAGACAAAGTGGGACTTTGGAAATGCCCTTACCACAACAGCAGGGCATGTATCGAAATCATCCGGCGCCTAAAAGACTAAGTATTCCAACGCCGCTTCAATGTACGGCAGTTCGCAGCCTACTTCTTGTCGTCGGTCAAACCTTTCCAGCTGTCAGTTCTAAAGGGCAGCAAGGGGAGGTTTTCTGCGTTTACCACATTCGCATCTGCCGGATTATCCTCCCATGCATATCGTACTGCTACAGGCTGCATAACCTGCGCGCTGGAAACTTTGATGGTGTTCTGATCCAGGAGCTCTGCCGTTGCCCAATAGAACTTATGATCCGCACCAGCGATCTGGAAGTTGCCCGGTGCTTTACCATTGGAGGTTTTCAAGCTGCCATTTGAATTTTTTACATGAACCAACACAGCCTTGTCCTGCAATTTAAAGGCCGAAAATGCCGGATGCAGGCCTTTAACCGGCATACGGTAAACAAGCTGTTCGGCAAGCCCGGCAAGGCGCAGGCCAAGGGTCTGTTTATCCTTCGGGTGGATGTTGGCTGCATCACCAACGTCTATGGCAGTAGTCATCGCCGTGTTCCTGGTATTCAACGTCAATGCTTGTGCTTCCCTCAACTCCGCCCAGTTGGAATCTCCAGGATCTTTGAGTTTGGCGTTGTAGTTTGCCAGTTGAACATACAAAAATGGAAAATCACCCTGGTTAAATTGCTGTCTCCAGTCGGTGATCATCATGGGAAATAAAGTACGGTATTGAAAAGCCCTGCTGGCATTCGACTCGCCCTGGTACCATAAAATGCCTTTTATATTGTAGTTGATCAGCGGATGGATCATGCCGTTGTAGAGCAGGGTAGGCAGAGTGTTCGGGCCAAGCTCCTTCTGCGGCCGGTCTGATCTTTCCAGTTTGAAACCAATCTTGTACTTCCAGTCGCCCACCAGTGAATGGTCCTTGTTGCCGGCCCTGAGGAAGAAATCGTGTGGCGTATTGCTAAATCCGCCGTCGCCGCCATAATTCTCTACGCGCACCGTAATGGTGTTTGTTCCTTCTTTAAGGAGACCTGCCGGCAGGGCATATACACGCTTTCTACCCCATACATCCGGCGTTTGCCCGATCTTTTTGCCGTTTACAAAGGTGATGTCAGAATTCTGAATGACACCTAGATTTAACACTGCATCTCCCTTCAGGTCTGCCCCGGTTAAGGTCACCTCTTTGCTGAACCAGACTACTCCATCAAGCTGCCACAGGTCTGCGATTCCGGAAAATTCCCATCCGTCAGGCAGCTTGATCTTGTTCCAGCTGATCGTATTTGTGTTCGCCCAGAGATATTCTCCGTTTTTAAAGCCTGCATCCTGACTGTTGAAGTTCTTTACCCATTCTTCATTCATCTTCCGATGCGCCGAGTTGTAACCGGCGGTGTCGAAATCAGCCATTGTAGCCGCGACCTTTCCAAAGGTGGGTTCATCCTTCAGCGCATCTTTGCTGATCCAGGTTTCCACCACCGTGCCACCCCAGCTGGAGTGAATTAAGCCGATGGGAACCTTCATATCCTGATGGATCTTCCGGCCAAAGAAATAGCCTACGGCAGAAAAGTTCCTTGCAGTTGCCGGACTGCATTCCGTCCAGGAGCCCTTTGTGTCGTCCTCTGGTTTCAAAGCAATCTTCTTACTTACGGTATATAGTCTGATCTGCGGGTAATTGGCGGCTGCAATTTCCTGTTCTGCATTCAGTCCGCTCCGTAAAGCAAACTCCATGTTAGACTGTCCGGAACAGAGCCATACATCGCCGATCAGAATGTTTTCCAGAACCAGTTTGTTCGTTCCGTTCAGCGTCATGGTATAAGGACCACCAGCTTTCATCTTCGGGAGGATGGCAGTCCATTTTCCATCGGCCGAGACTTTCGCAGTTGCACTCTTGTCGTTGAATGTAATTTTTACCTGTTCATCCGGTGTTCCAAACCCCCAAATGGAAATGGGCATGTCACGTTGAAGGACCATATTGCTCCCCACCAGGGCAGGGAGCTTGATTTCCGCATCTGCGGAAAGAAATCCAAATGAAAGAAGGAGGATAAGGGAGAGTCTGTTCATGTCTGTAAGATAAGTATTGACCCGCTCTTCAGATTGATAAAATTTTATCTTTTTGTGGTACAGGGAAGCACCTGTTTTCGGATCAAGTCATAAACTTGTGGACTACGGTTGTTTTTAAGCATAGAGTTGTGTCAGGCGATACAAGA
>JARKUW010000020.1 GCA_029851965.1 Bacteroidota bacterium
GCAACAACCTGGAAGGCCTGTCCGCCGTGGTCTACAACCTCGTCCACCACCTTGCGGTTATCAGCCTCATTGCGTCCAACCACAACCGGTATGGCACCTTCAACGGCCAAGGCCTTTACAATTGCTGCCCCGATGCCCTTGGCTCCGCCCGTCACGATTATGACCTTATTTGTTAAGTTCAACTCCATAGTTATGTACTAAAATTATAAAACTTCATTGCGTTGCCACCCCAGAAACGCTCCTGTTCATGTTTGGAAAAACCGGCGGTGTAACCTTCCAGAATGCCCATGACTTCACCGTAAGTCGCCGCAAGGCGGCAAACAGGCCAGTCGGACCCAAACATGATCCGATGGATACCGAAGCTTTCAAAGATCACGTCCAGATAGGGCTTAAAGTCCTCAAATTTCCAGCGCCTGAAATCCGCTTCTGTAACCATGCCGGACACCTTGCAATACACATTCTCATGACTGGCCAGGGCTTTGATGTCCTTGACCCAGTCGGCAAAAAGCCGGAGCCGGATATTGGGCTTACCGATGTGATCCAGAACGAAGGGCTGGTCCGGAAACTCAGAAACAAGTTCATTGGCATACGCAAGCTGATCCGGCAGCACCACCAGATCGTAGGTGTAGCCGAAGCGCTTCAGCTGGCTGATGCCACGTTTGAAGGTCGGCCGCAGCATCAGCGAGCGGTCCTGCTCTGCCTGCAGGATAGAGCGGAAGCCTTTAAGCTTTGGAAACTGCCGGTATTCTTCAAGCTGTTCATGCAGGCTGTCAGACTGCATGTCTGCCCAGCCCACAACGGCCTTGATGAAGTTGAACTGATCGGCATTTTTCAACTGGAATTCGTTTTCTTCAGGAGACTCGTCAGACTGAATCACTACAGTTCCCTGGAAGCCATAATGCTCCAGGATGGGCTGCAGATGTTCCGGCATAAAGTCGTTCTGAAGAATGGACATATCGTTGTTAATCCATTGATCCCTTATGGGATTATACAACCAGAAATGCTGATGTGCATCAATTTTTAACATAAGACTTCAAGGTTTGCTTTGAGGTACCCAATCCATCGATCCCGAGTTCTACAACATCCCCTTCTTTTAAATACACGGGTGGCTTGAACCCTAATCCCACACCTGCAGGTGTACCCGTTGAGATCACATCGCCTGGCAGCAAGGTCATAAACTGGCTGACATAGGAAATAACGAACGGTACGTTGAATATAAAATCAGCGGTATTCCCGTCCTGCATTTTTTCACCGTTGACGGTAAGCCACAGGCGAAGATTGTTCACGTCGCCAAGTTCATCTGCCGTCGCGAGGAATGGGCCAATCGGCGCAAAAGTGTCGCATCCCTTGCCTTTATCCCAGGTACCACCTTTCTCGAGTTGAAACTCGCGCTCGGACACATCGTTGTGCAGCACATATCCGGCTACATGATCCAGCGCAGATGCTTCGTCTACATAAGAGGCCTTTTTGCCGATAACCACTGCGAGCTCCACTTCCCAATCGGTTTTCACGGAGTTCTTCGGAATCACGATATCATCAAAAGGGCCAACCATTGAGGTTGTGGACTTCATAAAGATGATGGGTTCTGCAGGAATCGCCGCATTGGTTTCCCGTGCATGATCGATGTAGTTCAGGCCGATACATACGATCTTGGACGGCCTCGCGATCGGAGCACCCAGCCGCTCGCCCGGATCAACAGCGATGAGCTTGCCCTGGTTGGCCTTAACAAACTCTTCCAGCCGCTCCAGGCCGTTGTTCCCAAAGAAATCTTCGTTGTAGTCTCCGCCAAAGGCAGAAGTATCGTACCAAACGTCATCTATGACCACACCGATCTTTTCTGCACCGGCAGCACCCCATCTAATTAGTTTCATTGTGTTTCAGTTTTAGTGTATGTAGATTTTTATTGATTTAACAGGTAGTATCCGCAGTTTAACAATCTGCCTTTAGTTATTTAAATTAACAAAGCCGCCGTCTATCGGGTAGTCGTTGCCCGTGATAAATCCTGCTTCATCAGCGCATAAGTACAAAGCAAGTGAAGCAACCTCAGCAGGCATCCCCATGCGGCCGATGGGCTGGCTTTTAGATAATTTATCGAATATCTCTGCTTCATTGCCGGGGTAATTTTTAGCAATAAACCCATCTACGAACGGAGTATGTACCCGGGCAGGCGAAATGCTGTTGCAACGGATGTTGCTGGAGAGGTAATCGCGGGCGACAGAAAGGGTCATGGCATGTACCGCACCCTTACTCATGGAATAGGCAAAGCGGTCTGTTATACCAACCAGGGCAGCTATGGAGGCCATGTTCAGTATCACACCGCCACCCTGCTGCTTCATTACGGGAATTGCCGCGAACAGGCAATTGTATGCTCCACGTACGTTCACATTAAATATCCGCATGAAATCCTGTTCACTGGTGGCCTCCACACTACCGACATGTGCGATTCCGGCGTTGTTCACCAGGATATCCACCCGGCCGATCTTCCGGATGGTGTCCAGCACCTGCTGCTGATCACTGACATCGCAGCTGTACGCCGTGGCACTGCCTGCAGAGCCGATCTCAGCGATCGTCTGCGCCGCTGCGTTTTCATTCAATTCTATGATGTGAACTGCTGCCCCCTGATGGGCAAACAAAATGGCGATGGCCTTCCCAATTCCGCTACCAGCGCCTGTGATCACCGCTGTTTTACCTTCTAGACTAAACATATATTCTTCTTTATTCGTCGTATTCTTTATTCTAATTTTGTACTACTTTCTAGCCGCTAAAGGGATACACCTCTTTTCCATGGGATAAAATCATCCTGGTTCAGCAGCACGGCCTTCGGCGTGATTTCACCGCTGGCCGCACGGATGCAGTATTCCAGTATGGTTACACCCATTTCCTCAATGCTTTGTTCCCCGCGTATAATCGGGCCGGTATCAATATCGATGATGTCACTCATGCGGGTTGCAAGAGCGGTGTTGGTTGCAATCTTGATCACAGGGCAGACCGGATTTCCGGTTGGTGTTCCCAGGCCGGTAGTGAACAGGATCAGCGTGGCACCGCTTGCAGCCTTACCTGTAGTTGCTTCAACGTCATTCCCAGGGGTACATACCAGGTTTAAGCCCGCCTTGGTTGCCGGTTCCGTGTAATCCAGCACGTCGACCACAGGAGAACTGCCGCCCTTCTTTGCGGCGCCGACACTCTTTATGGCGTCGGTAATTAAACCGTCTTTAATGTTGCCGGGAGAGGGGTTCATGTAAAAGCCGGAACCCACCAGATGTGCCTGGGCGTCATAGTCCTGCATCAGCGTGATGAATTTTTCTGCCGTAGGCCGGTCTACACAGCGGTCGATCAGGCTTTGCTCCGCGCCACACAATTCGGGAAATTCTGCGAGCAGTACCTTTGCCCCCAGGGCAACTAAAAGGTCGGATGTATAACCCACTGCCGGGTTTGCCGAAATACCGCTGAAGCCATCGCTTCCGCCACATTTCACGCCGACGCAAAGCTTGCTTAAGGGCGCAGGCTGCCTTTCGATCTTGTTGATCTCCGTCAGTCCGCCAAAAGTCTTTACGATGGCTTCCTTAATCAGCTGTTCCTCGCTCTTGCTTTGCTGCTGTTCGAAGATGTAGACGGGTTTATCAAATGAAGGGTTGCGCTGTCTAATGTCAGCAAGCAAACTGCTGGTCTGCAGATGCTGGCAGCCGAGGCTTAATACGGTGATACCGGCAACATTCGGATGGTCGGCGTAGGCCGCAAGTAACTTACTA
Source organism: Bacteroidota bacterium (assembly GCA_029851965.1). Classification (GTDB taxonomy): domain Bacteria; phylum Bacteroidota; class Bacteroidia; order Sphingobacteriales; family Sphingobacteriaceae; genus Pedobacter. Next base: position 3,750 of record JARKUW010000020.1, read on the forward strand.
AGCAGATCGGCATCCTGACGGGTACCGCCACAGCCACCCTGGTGATTGAGGAATTTAATGCCGTCAACATTCTTGAAAACCCTGTTTTTAGGCCTTTGATCCACTGTAAGTGCATCAATTTCAAAGTTCTCAACTGGCACGCCACTTTCAAAAGCATGCAGCAGCTGGTCGGTAAACTGCTGATACTTGTCGGTCACGGTATAACCCAGCGTCTTGTATAAGGACTCCTTAATAACATCCAGGTTTCTATTCTCACAAAAGACGGTCGGCACGAAGAGCCAGTAATTGCAGGTTCCTACGCTTCCGTCGCTCCTGTGGTAGCCCAGGAATGTCCGGTTGCTAAACCTGGAGACATCAGGTGCAGTCCATGACAGGTCTACAGACCTGTAGCTGTATTCCTGAGAAGCGTGTTTGGTATTGTCAACCGTCATCAATCCCCCTCTTGAAACCGGTATAGTCGCCTTCCCAACAAGCACCCCGTACATCAGAATTTCATCCCCAACATTCATATCATTGATGAAAAACTTGTGTTTGGCCTTGATGTTATCCTGCAGGATGATTGGCAGGTCATTAAAAATGATCAGTTTTCCCTTAGGCAAATCCTGCAAGGCGACCAGTACATTGTCGCCCGGATGAATCTGTATATATTCTAAAGACAGATTTACACCTGTTGTATCCATATCGTATATTTGTTTATTTTGTTCCAGTGTTGAAGTTCTAAGGCTTCATGCCCACGTTTTCTTTTGCAGACACGTCCTTCTTCAACGTTGCCGTTATCTAATGTGTTTCTGTATCTAACGTCTTTTCTGCGGGTTTACTCATGTGATTCATCACAACTCGAATATCTTGTCCATCATGACCCACTTCTCGCCAGGCTTTGCTCCCGGTACAGCCTGCTGATATTTCCACATCAAAGCCTCCCATTCCTGCACCTTTGCATTGCCCTGATCCAATGCTTGTTTCCGTTCATGTGTATATTCAGGATTCACCTGCATGATCATCATCAGGCGGTTCTGAAACCGGTAAATTTCCATATGGTCTATTCCGGCAGCCTTAATGCTGGAGATCACCTCTGGCCAGACATTGGCATGCCATTGTTCATATTCTCTGATCAGTTCGGGATCATTTACCAAATCAAGAGTTAAGCAGTATTTCATCTGTATACGTTATTTTAAATGGTGCTGAAGCCATTTTAAGCTTCCATTTAATGTTTTCTGCAAGCGATAAGCTTGTGGGTTTTAATTTAGGTTCGTTGGTTAACTTTGTAGCCCTTTATTGCGTATAGAAATACGAATAAGAAGCAAACTAAAGGAATGGTGTACGAAATCGCCGTCGAATATTGATCTGCCAGGGCCCCCATGATCATTGGTACAATTGCTCCGCCCACGATGGACATAATCAAAAACGAAGATGCTTTTTTCGTATGTTTCCCCAGCTCCTTGATGCTCAGGGCAAAAATGGTTGGGAACATAATTGACATGAAGAAAAATAAGCCAAGTAATGCGTATACCGAAAGCCAGTCCAGCTTCATGATCACTGCCGCACAAAGCAGCACGTTGACGATCGAATACACTGCCAGCAATGTATTTGGCTGAATGAAGCGCATCAGACTCGTGCCGACAAACCGGCCTACGGTGAAAAGGATCAGGCCTACAGACAACAATTTTGCACCGCCGGCATTGTCTATACCTACACCGCTTTCCGTGCAATAGTTAATAAATAATGCAGCAATGCCGACTTGTGCAGCAACGTAAAAGAACTGGGCAACTATGCCATACGTGAAATTACTGTGCTGGAACAATGGTTTCTGATTCAGGCGCTCCTCCGACACGATCTCGCTTTCTTTGATCTCCGGCAGGTTCGTGCGCATGAATATTCCGGCGATAATAAGTACAAGCACCCCAACAATCACGTAAATCAGCTTGACCGACTCCAGGTTCCCGCCGCCCGACTGCGGAGCATCGCTAAAGAAAAGATAGGCTGCGATGATGGGGCCTAAAAAAGACCCTACCCCGTTGAAACATTGAGACAGATTTAGGCGGTTGGTAGACGTTTCCGGCGGGCCCAGCACGGTGACGTATGGGTTTGCCGCGGTTTCCAGACAAGCAAGACCAGAGGCCAGGATGAATAATGCAAGCAGGAAGAAATTGAAGCTGGCATTTTCAGCGGCAGGATAAAACAGGAGTGCGCCCAGTGCATACAGGAGCAGCCCCATGATAATGCCTTTCTTATAGCCGAACCTGTTCATGAACAATCCCGCAGGGAGGGCGACCAGGAAATAGGCGCCGAAGTAGGCGGCCTGAAGCAAGGTCGACCTACTCTTGGTGATGTTCAATGTTTCCTGAAAATGCTTGTTTAATACATCAAGTAATCCGTAAGCAAAGCCCCATAGAAAAAACAGGGACGTGATCATTATAAATGGCAACAAGTACTTATTTTTCGTCATCAGGATTTGGTTAGATTCTCATGGCTTTAACCAGGAAATATCCCTTAAGTTAAAGATTTGGTATTAATTTGTATTGTTTCGAGCTAGAATTTAATCTTAAAGCGCATAATTGCGCGAAATGCTAATTTCTTTTTTCAGCCGGATATCTTCAGATCCGGCACCTGCAAGGATGGTAAACTTGCCTGCTTCCACAGT
>JARKUW010000046.1 GCA_029851965.1 Bacteroidota bacterium
GCGATCAGCAGCTTTGTCCCTAAAAATACGATTAACGACCTCTACAACCTTCAGTTTGAACTGAAGGTGAACAGCGAAAGCCGTCAGAACGGGAATACCAAGAACATCCTCTTCTCGTTTGAAAAGATCATTGCTTTCGTATCACAATACATTACGCTGAAAAAAGGCGACCTGATCTTTACCGGTACACCTGAAGGTGTCGGACAAATCCACACCGGCGACAAACTGGAAGGCTGGCTGGAAGGACAGCAGCTCTTGAATTTCGACATAAAATAAGAAGAATGCAACGAACGTACATGTTCTTGTTGCTACTGACTAGCTTTGCTTCAGTAGCGACAGGACAACAACTCTATAGTGACAACAAGTATCCACTGGTCGACTTTCGCCCACCGCTCGACATCAACCCACCGGCACTGGCTGGTTCCTTTGGAGAGCTAAGGGCGAGCCACTTTCATTCGGGTGTCGATTTCAGAACCAATCAGAGACAAGGTTATCCGGTATATGCAGTCGCAGACGGCTACATCTCCAGAATCCGCGTACAAAACTCCGGATTTGGATTGGCCTTGTACATCAATCACCCAAACGGCTACACCTCTGTTTACGGGCATCTGCAGCGCTACAATGCGAAACTATCATCATTGGCGAAAGGTCTTCAATACAGTAAGAAATCCTATGAGCTGGATGAATTTCCTGCAGCGGGCCAGATACCGGTACACAAGGGAGAGATTATCGCCTACTCGGGAAACACCGGAAGTTCCGGCGGACCGCATTTGCACTTTGAGATCAGAGATACCAAAACAGAGGCGACCATCAATCCGCAGCTGTTTGGCATCGAGGTTCCAGACCAGGTTAAACCAGTGATTTCGGGTTTATATGTGTACAAACTAAATCAACAGCCATTTACGGAACATACGGTTAAGCAGCGCATCCCGATCATTGGTGGAAATGGCAGCTACAGGGTAAATACGACACTGAACCTCAGCGGTGAGGTCGGATTTGGTATTGTAACGACGGACCGTCATACGGGTCTGTCCGGCACCAACGGTGTATACTCCATTACACTTGAAGTGGACGGTGTCCCGGTTTTCACATCCTCTGTGGAGCGCTTCCTGTTTGAAAACAGCCGGGCCATCAACTCACACATCGACTACCCTGCGTACATGAACAGCAGGATCAGCATCCAAAAGAGCTTTGTTGACCCCGGTAATCCGCTTGGCATTTACAGCAACCTGATAAACCGTGGCAGAATCGACTTCTCTGACGGGCAGGTACATGAACTCCGGTATATTGTGAAAGATGTAAAGGGCAATACGAGCATCCTTCCCTTTCGGGTCCAGGCAGGCCTACAGGCTGCATCAAGCATTTCTGAGATGCCAGGCGGCAGATTGCTACCTTTTGCTCAGCCAAACGAACTGAATACAGATAGCGTAAGAATTGTGCTGCCAAAGGGTACGCTGTACAATGATCTCGATCTGATCTTTAAACCCGGAAAGCAGACCGCTGCCAACGGATTTTCTCCCGTTCACCAGATCCACAACCGCTTAACGCCTTTGCACAGTGGATTTGAGCTTTGGATCAAGGTGACAAAGGATCTGGGCCACCTGCAGGACAAGGCATTAATTGTAAGTACAACCGGCGCATCTCAGGGCGGGCAGTATGACAACGGATATGTGAAAGCAACACCGCGTGCTTTTGGGAGCTTCTATGTGACGGTTGACACCATACCACCTGTGATTACACCACTGAATGTAAGCAATGGAGCCAGCCTGAAAGGATCCGGCAAGCTGAGCTTTAAAATCAGGGACAACCTCTCTGGTATAAAAAGCTTCAACGGGTATATTGACGGTGCCTGGGTTTTGATGGAGTTTGATCAGAAAACCGCCACATTATGGCATAGTTTTGAGCCGGGTATGACAACAGGTAAACATATATTTGAGCTCACTGTTGTTGATATGAAGAACAACAGCAAAACGGTGGAATTTACTTTTTATAAATAAGTTATGACGGAATTAGCAACGGGGATGCAGGCGCCCGAATTTACAGCGGCAGACCAGGACGGAAATCAAGTTTCACTGAACGACTTCAGGGGGAAGAAAGTTGTTTTATACTTCTATCCCAAAGATGATACCCCCGGCTGTACCGCTGAAGCCTGTGATTTCAGGGACAACTACACTGGCCTGGTTGCGAAAGGCATCGCGGTACTTGGTGTGAGTGTTGACGATGAGGCATCACACAAAAAGTTTGTGAGCAAACACAGCCTGCCCTTTCCGCTCCTGGCGGATACAGATCATAAGATCGTAGAGGCCTATGGTGTGTGGACGGAGAAGAACATGTACGGCAAGAAGTATATGGGCATCCAAAGAACGACGTTCCTGATCGATGAGAATGGCCTGATCACCCACATCCTGAAGAAAGTGGATACTAAAAACGCGACTGCACAGGTTTTAGAACTATTGTAATTCTTAATAAATTTTAACTCTTAAAACTTACCTTTACTGGTATCTTATATTTCAACGCATGAAACATACAATCAAAGAATTAGAGGATATTGCTTCTCAGGTCAGAAGGGATATCGTACGCATGGTGCATGGCTGCCAGTCTGGTCACCCGGGAGGATCCCTGGGCTGCGCAGACTTCGTCACTGCATTATATTTTGAAGTCATGAACCACTCTACAGATTTCAAAATGGATGGTATCGGAGAAGATTTGTTCTTCCTTTCAAATGGCCACATATCCCCGGTATGGTACAGCGTACTTGCCAGAAGCGGATACTTTGACGTTGCAGAACTGGCAACATTCCGTAAAATGGATACCCGTCTACAGGGTCACCCAACGACGCACGAGCACTTACCGGGCGTTCGTATTGCCTCTGGTTCACTCGGACAAGGAATGTCGGTTGCCATCGGCGCAGCACTTTCCAAAAAACTAAACAAAGACAAATCACTGGTATTTACCCTTCATGGTGACGGGGAACTACAGGAAGGCCAGAACTGGGAAGCGATCATGTTTGCACCTTTCCACAAAGTAGACAACCTGATCTCTACCATCGATTATAACGGACAGCAGATCGACGGCCCTACAGAAAAAGTACTATCACTGGAAAGCCTTCAAACTAAATTTGAAGCATTCGGATGGCACGTGATCAACACGGACGGTAATGACATGGATGCAGTATTGAAAGGCTTGCACCTGGCGAAATCATTGGCGGGTAAAGGTAAACCAATCCTGAACCTGATGAGCACGCAGATGGGTTATGGCGTGGATTACATGGTTGGATCACACAAATGGCATGGTACCGCGCCAAATGACGCACAACTGGAATCTGCCCTGGGCCAATTGACAAGTACATTATCAGACTACTAAAACATACGACATTGAAAAAATACACATATACGGAGAAAAAAGACACCAGATCTGGATTTGGTGCAGGACTACATGAGGCAGGTAAACGCAACGAGAATGTTGTTGCGCTATGTGCAGATTTGAAGGGTTCATTGAAAATGGACGACTTTGCCAATGACTTTCCAGACCGCTTTATCCAGGTCGGAATTGCAGAAGCCAACATGATCGGTATCGCTGCAGGGATGACCATTGGTGGAAAGATCCCTTTCACAGGTACCTTCGCGAACTTCTCTACAGGTCGTGTTTACGACCAGATCAGACAGTCCGTTGCTTATTCAAACAAGAACGTAAAGATCTGTGCTTCTCACGCCGGACTAACCCTTGGTGAAGATGGTGCAACGCACCAGATTCTGGAAGATATCGGTTTGATGAAAATGCTTCCGGGAATGGTGGTGATCAATCCTTGCGATTACAACCAGACGAAAGCGGCTACGCTTGCTATCCTCGACTATGAAGGTCCGGTATATTTACGTTTCGGTCGTCCGAGTGTGCCTATTTTTACTGCTGAAGATCAGAAGTTCGAAATCGGAAAAGCCTGGATGGTGAATGAAGGTACAGATGTGACCATCATTGCGACCGGACACATGGTTTGGAGAGCAATTGAAGCAGGTGAAAAATTAGCGGAGATGGGTATTGATGCAGAGATCATCAACATTCACACCATTAAGCCGCTGGATGAAGAAGCTATTCTTAAATCTGTAAAGAAAACCGGCTGTGTAGTTACTGCGGAAGAGCACAACAAGTTTGGCGGTTTGGGAGAAAGTGTAGCGCGTCTGTTGACGACTGAATTCCCGGCACCACAGGAATTTGTTGCGGTGAATGATACTTTTGGGGAAAGTGCTACTCCAGATCAATTGATGACTAAATACGGCTTGGATCCAATCAACATCGTTGAAGCAGTTCAAAAAGTAATAAAAAGGAAGAAATAATATATGAAGCAGGTTGAAGACGCAGAGATCTTACAAAAGTTTACTGTTGAAAAAACTCGGCAAGAAGCCTTTAACCTGCTTCTAAATAAATATCAGCAAAAAATCTACTGGCATGTACGCCGCATGGTCATCAACCATGATGACGCAGATGATCTGGTCCAGGATGTTTTCATAAAAGTGTGGAAAAACCTGGAGAATTTCAGGAGTGACTCGCAGCTATACACCTGGATTTACCGGATTGCAACAAATGAATGCATTACCTTTCTGAACAAGCAGAAGCAAAAAAACAATACTCCCTTAGATGAGGTCTCTGCTGAACTCGCCGAAAGCCTCGTGGAACCCTCCTACTTCAATGGAAACGACATCCAGCTTAAACTCCAAAAGGCGATACTTACTTTACCTGAAAAACAACGGCTGATTTTCAATATGAAGTACTTCGATGACATGAAATATGAAGAAATTTCTGAAGTACTCGGTACCACTGTAGGCGCATTGAAGGCGTCTTTCCATATCGCCGTTAAAAAGATTGAAGCGTTCATGTTAAATGAAGACATTTCATTTTAAACCTTTTGGCAATTAAACCATCAATATACTTGTAATGGATAAAGAGTTAGAAAATAATGATTGGATGAACGAGGCTCCTTTTCTTGCCGGACTGCCTAAGGTGAATCCTTTTTCTACACCGGACGGGTATTTTGAAAATTTAAGTGAAAGGATCTCGGGCGCTGTTTACTTTGAGGGCCTCAAGCAGGAAGCTGGCGAGCTGGAAATGACTGTTCCCGAAGGGTATTTTGAAGGTTTTAAGGAAGAAATCTACACGCGTATTGCGGTGGAAACGCTGAAGGAAAAAGCAGGGACAGATGGCTTTACCGTGCCCGAAGGTTACTTTGAGCAGCTGCAGGGAAACATCATTGGTCAGCTGTCATCAGATCAGGCGGTAGCGAAAGAAAAGCCGGTAGTTAAGCTATGGTACACTGGCATGCTGAAATATGCAGTTGCCGCATCAGTTGTGATCATCTCCGCAGTCGGTTTATACTACCAGAACCAGGATAACATTGACGCTACACCTGCTGCCACACAGGTTGCGCAGTTCTCTGCAGAAGATCAGGTGCTATTTGATATGGACGAGCAGGAAATCATTGATCAGATTCCAACCAAAGGTACAGAGCAGGTGACCAACACAACGGCCACAGCATCCGAGATCGAAGACTACATATTAGCCCACTATACGCAGAATGAAATTGCAGCAAACTATTAAACTGTTGTTTTAGATACCAAAACTGACGTCCGGATTGACGTCCTGATAAACAATTTAGATCAATGCCCGCATGAATAAACCTCATAAAGCTTGTTGTTACCACACGCTAAATGGGCGTAATAACTGATGAGGTAAATGAATGATACAACTATGAAAAATATACTGACCGCCGTTTTGTTGATGCTCTTCCCTTTATTTCTAAAGGCACAAGGGAATTCCGGAAGAAGCCAGGAAGTCGAATCCTTTCGTGTGGCTTACCTGACGCAAAAGATGGGGCTTACTGCCGACGAAGCAAAGATCTTCTGGCCCATATATAACGATTGGCAAAAAGAGCAAAATGCCTTACGCAAGATGAGAATACAGCATGTAATTAGCTTAAGGAAAATCGACGAGATTGAGAACTTAACGGATGCGGAGGTTCAGTCTTTGATTACAAATGAGCTTGACTTCAAACAACGGAGTTTAAATGTAGAAAAGAAGTACTATAGTAAGCTGAGAACAAGCTTGCCGATAAAAGTGGTCGGTAAATACTACCGCGCGCAGGAGTCGTTCAAGAAAGAGCTACTGACCAGATATGGAAGAGGCAAACGAAACTAGTGAACTAAAAAAATAATGCATTAAAAAAAGCGTCCACTTTCGTGAACGCTTTTTTTATATTCTATTTATTCTCAGATTAGATTTGCTTGTCTAATTTACCCGCAAGAACCGACTTCGGAACTGCACCAACTTGTTTGTCAACAACTTCACCGTTCTTGAAATACAATAAAGCCGGGATATTACGAATACCAAATTTGGTAGAGATCTGAGGATTGTTATCAACATTTACTTTTCCAACAATCGCTTTGCCTTCATATTCTTTGGAGATCTCATCAACAACCGGACCCACCATACGACATGGACCGCACCATTCTGCCCAAAAATCTACCAACACAGGTTTATCTGATTTTAATACAACTTCCTCGAAGTTTGCATCTGTAATTTCTAAAGCCATAATTTTATCTTTCGTTTTTTTGTTTGTTTTTTGCTATTCAACTTTAGAATCTTTAATGGTTCGGCGGCTGAATTATCTGTAGGTTTTACAGACACAAAGATAAAAGCAATACTAATGCCATGGTAATTCTCCGTGTCAAAATGACATTAGTTCAACTTGTAGTTCGTTATATTCAGCGCAGTCAGCCGCTCCAGGAACTGATTGTTTGGATTAATTTTCAGCGACTTAGAAGGAAGATCCAGGAGCACACCTTGTTCGCGGTCGTACACGGCAAAGTGAAGCAGGCAATTCTGTTCCTCGGTAGTCGACTTATTTTCCTCAATCAGCTCATCAACGTTGTTTATAAATTCGTCGTTGATATCCTCAATTGGGATTTGAATGGTGATACATTTCGTTAGCTTATCACGGAGTTCCGAAAGCAAGTGCATGGAAGTGATCTTAAACTCCCAATCGCCCTCTTTTCTGAAGCGTTCCCCTACCCGGCCCCTGATCTGCAGGAAGTACCCTTCGGTTAGAAACTGCTTGAACTTGATGAAGTCATCTCCAAATAGCGCCAACTCGCAACTTTCGTCATAGTCTTCAAACAGGAAGGTACCGAATGGTTTACCGGTCTTCGTCATCCGCTGAGCGGATGTAACCACCAATCCACCAACCACAAGCTCCTTGTTTTTAATGGTCTCGAACTCTGCCAAAACGTCTTCATTTGTGTCCCCAGTCCGGATCCTGTTCACCAGGCTGAGGTGTTTTACCGATTGAAGGCAGTAGTTGTTCAGCTCGAACCTATAGTTATCCAACGGATGTCCGGATAAGAATATACCGATCGCATCTTTCTCATATTTCAGCTTATCAATTAAGCTCCATTCCGGAGCAATGGGTAAGCTTGGCTCCAGGATCAGATCGGCGATTGACCCTCCAAACAGGGAAGATTGCGAACTGGACTCATTGTTCTGGAAGTCGTTCGCGTACTTGATCAGCTTCTCGATCCCGTTCATTTTGTCGTTTATGCCGACAAAGAAATATTGTGCCCGGTGGTATCCGAAGCCGTCAAAAGCGCCGCTATAGACGAAGCTTTCATATGCTTTTTTGTTCACCGTACGGGTATTTGCGCGCTTGGCAAAGTCATGCACACTTGAAAAAGGACCATTTGCCCGGCGTTCCTCAATAATGCTCTCTACCGCTTTTTCACCCACCCCTTTAACGCCGGATAGTCCGAAGCGGATCTCTCCACGGTCGTTAACGGAGAATTTAATGTCAGACTCATTGACATCCGGGCCAAGCACCTGAACGTTCATCTGGCGGCATTCTTCCATGAAAAAAGCCACCTGCTTGATGTCGCTCATATTGTTGGAAAGCACTGCAGCCATATACTCTGCCGGATAATGTGCTTTCAAATATGCCGTTTGGTAGGCGATCCATGCATAGCAGGTGGAGTGGGATTTGTTAAAAGCATAGGACGCAAAAGCCTCCCAATCCTTCCAGATCTTTTCCAGCACAGGCGCCTGATGTCCTTTTTTCCCCGCTTGCGCGATGAACTTAGGCTTCATTTTATCCAGTACATCCTTTTGCTTTTTACCCATCGCCTTACGCAAAACGTCGGCCTCACCTTTGGTAAAGTCAGCCAGCTTCTGCGACAGCAGCATCACCTGTTCCTGATAAACAGTGATCCCATAGGTTTCCTTCAGATACTCTTCACAGGCATCAAGGTCATATTTAATCTCTTCCTCACCATTCTTCCTCCGGACGAAACTTGGAATATACTCAATAGGTCCCGGCCGGTACAAGGCGTTCATCGCAATCAGGTCACCGAAAACCGTAGGCTTCAGCTCTTTCATGTACTTCTGCATACCCGGAGATTCGTATTGGAAGATCCCGATCGTTTCCCCGCGCTGAAAAAGCTCATAAGTCTTGACATCGTCAATCGGGAATTGATCCGGGTCCAGCTGTATACCGGTTCTCAGCCGCACCAGTTTCACCGTGTCCTTGATCAGGGTTAACGTCTTCAACCCCAGAAAGTCCATTTTCAATAGTCCGGCACTCTCCACAACGGAGTTGTCGAACTGCGTTACATATAAATTCGAATCCTTTGCCGTAGCAACAGGAACGAAGTTCGTAATATCGTC
>JARKUW010000064.1 GCA_029851965.1 Bacteroidota bacterium
CCGAAAAAGCCGATTTATGATATCCCTGGGTACCCTTCGGTACTGGCTCAGGAACTGATTGACAACCTGATGGAGCAGGGTAAACCTTTCCATCCGGGCTTTACCCTTGGAGAACGTATCGAGGGTCTGGAAAAACGTGGCGAGCGCGATTTCGTGCTGACAACCAACATGGGTACCATCATCGAATCCAAGGTTGTGGTGATCGCCGGCGGTCTGGGTTGCTTTGAACCCCGTAAGCCTGCTGTTGCCGGTCTGGAGCAGTTCGAAAACGGTAGAGGCGTAAATTACATGATCCTTGATCCGGAACAATATCGCGGTCAGAAAATGGTTATCGCCGGTGGTGGTGACTCGGCCCTGGACTGGACCATCTTCCTTGCCGATATCGTTGAAGAATTAACACTGGTACACAGAAGCGAAAGCTTCAGAGGTGCACCTGACTCCGTAAATAAAGTGATGGCACTTGCTGAAAGCGGCAAGATCAACCTGATCCTGAACAGCAACCTGAACTCGGTATCGGGTACGGGCAAACTGGAGAACGTAGAGATCATCCACAACCGCAGCATGGACGTAACCAATGTCTCTGCAGATCACCTGATTCCTTTGTTCGGATTAAGTCCTAAACTCGGCCCGATCGAACAATGGGACCTGAACATCAATAAAAGTGCAATTGAAGTGAATACCGACGACTATTCCACCAACATTCCCGGAATTTATGCCATCGGTGACATCAATACCTATACAAATAAACTGAAACTGATCCTTTGCGGCTTCCACGAAGCAGCATTGATGAGTCACAGTGCCTACCAGTACATGAACCCTGGCATCAAATACACCATGAAATACACCACCGTAAACGGTGTAGCAGAATTTTAAGTTTCAGCATCAACAAATGGAAGAGAATAACATAACCGTTAGCGTACAAAATCCGGATGGAACCATAACTGCTCTGGAGGCACCCGTAGATATGGGTTTAAGCCTGATGGAGTTTCTTAAAGCATGTGAATATGATATCCTGGCCACCTGCGGTGGAATGGCCCTATGTGCCACCTGCTGCGTGGATGTGCTGGAAGGTGAAGAGAAGTTAAACGAAATGTCTGACGACGAATATGCGATGCTGGATACACTTCCAGACTTGCTGCCCAATTCCAGACTGGCCTGCCAGCTGAAACTGAACCCGGCTATGGATGGCCTGGTTGTAAAACTACACGGGGAATCGGCTTAAAGCCTGTTCCCATCGGGATCTGCAAGTGCCTTGCTTATCGTAAATTCAATGTACCTGCGGTCCCGCTTTACCAATTCCATCAGCTGCTCCACCAACTGGTCTTCCTGACCGGCTGCGAATGAAAGGTCCTTTCCAGCCAGATCCCTGTATTTTCTTAGAAACTTAATTTTAACTTTTTCAGATGTTTCCGGAGTAAGTGTAAAGCTTGCCATGTTCTGTTCTTTGCTGCAAAAGTATAAAAAAAGGGGTACAATTGCTTGTACCCCTTTTTGTTTTTATCATTTATCGGATTACCATCCCGGGTTTTGTTTCAATGTTCCACTTGGATACAAAGCAAACTGGCCTGAAGGTATCGGCGACAAGTAGTTTTTAGGGTCTACGAAGGTACGGGTCGTCGCTGCCGGATATGGCATGATGTACCCTTCTGCATCGCGCAGCACCTTACCATTGTCAGGTACTTTTGCACCAAGGAATGCTTCCTGGTTTTTCGCTCTGTCGAGCTTCTCTCCTTGTTTCCAACGCATCAGATCCTGGTAACGGAATCCATCCATCATCAGCTCCACACGACGCTCTCTGCGGATCTCCCACATCAACGGGCTGAGCGTCCAATCTCTTTTCGGATCATCGATCACCACACCGGAAGCCGATACATTTTCACTACCTGCTAAGGTTAACGGAGCGACTTTAGCACGTGCACGCAGTACGTTGATGGATTTATCGAGGTCTGCCTGGGTCATGGTATAAGCACCTATCTGCTCCAGCAATGCAGCGCATTCTGCATAGTTCAGCAACACTTCTGCATACCAGAATATCGGTGCATCGGTATCGTTGTTCGGTGCCAGCTGTATCGCTGCAGGGTTTAAGAACTTCGCAGGGCGATATCCAGTACTTGAACTCTGGCCATTCACCAGTTTTCCGTTGTACATCAAGGTCGTGTCAATCGTCACCAAGAGACGGTTGTCACGGTTCGCACGCAGGTCCTGAATGGTGTTGTCTCCTTTATATAATGGCGACTGACTGATTGGCAAACCATCGGAAGCCGGATAGCTTTCCACTGCTGATTTCGTCAATCCATTCATTTGAGTCGTTGCATTGGTATAACCGATCACAGAATGGGTCAACACACCGGCAAGGTATTTTTTGTACAATAAGACTTCTTTGTTACCCGCAAGATCCAGGGAGCTATACAACGCTTTGTAATCACCCAGGCTGAATTTGCCCGTCATCAGTTGCTCGGCAGCATCCTTACCTTCGGTCAGGAATTTCTCCGCATCCCGCAAACCCAGTTCCGTATGGTAGACGCGGTATGATCCTTCAAAAAGACAGATCCTTGCTTTTAAAGCAAGTGCTACATCCTTATTCACGGTATTCGCCTGATCTGTGGAGCGGATGTTCGCCACCGCATAGTTGATGTCTGCAAGCACGCTGTCCATCACCAATGCACGGGAATCTCTCGGTTTATAGATCTCGTTGTTCTCCGAGATATCCAACGATCTGTTGATAAAAGGGACATCACCAAAGGCCTTTACCTTGGTAAAGTAATCCATTGCCCGGAAGAACCTGGCAATACCTTTCCAGTGGTTCTTCGCTTCATCAGACATGGGTACCCGGTCCACTCTTTCCAGCATGATGTTCGCCTTGCGGATATATGCCCAGTTCCAGTCGCCGGAAGTAGTCGGCACGTTCAACGGGAAATTCTGGAACGTAGATGCCGCCTGGTCATCGTTCAAAGAAGAAAAGTAGAAGTCTCCGGTTGTTCCTGTACCGAAGCCGGTAAACAGGTCATAGAAGCCCCAGTTGTACGAACGGACATTGTTCTCGCTTGTCCAGAAGTTCTCATCAGAAAACTGATCCGGGGTATCTACATTGAGTTCCTTGGAGCAGCTGCCCAGTACGAACGCAATGGAGGTTAGATATACGATTGATTTAAATAATTTCATGTTATTTGAATAAGGGGTACTACAAGGTTAAACTAACTCCGAAAGAATACAATTTGGAGAACGGGAAGGTCCTGCCGGTAAAGTTGGATTCTCCTTCGGTCATCTCCGGATCAATTGGAACACCAACATTAGATATGGTTGCCAAGTTCTGACCGCTCACATAAATTCTGAACTTCTGAATGCCATATTTCTGCGACCACTGATTGCCAAAAGTATAACCTAAAGTCACGTTCTTCAATCTTGCGTAAGCAAGGTTCAGCAAGTATTTGGTTTGCGGATAGAAGTTGTTACCACTGGTCGGGAAGTTAGAAATGGTAGAACTGTTGTTTCCGATGTATGGATTCGGATAAAATGCATCGGTATTGGTTGGCGTCCAGTAGTCCAGCTGGTTGGCATACAGGATATCGGAACCCTGGTAAGCCGGGAGCACGATGTTTCCAAGTCCCCAGTAATCACGTTTACCTACACCCTGAATAAATACATCCATATCAAAACCTTTATAGGCACCACCAAGGCGTAAACCATACTGGTAGCGTGGCTGGCTGTTACCGATCACTTTTAAATCTCCGTGGTCGTTTGCAGTCGTATTGCCCGTGCTGATCACACCGTCACCATTCAGATCTTTAAATTTGATATCACCAGGACCATATACAAAGTTTCCGGTTTGAAGTTTCACCTGGCTTGGAGAGCTTGCAACATCTTCTGCAGACGTGAAGAATCCTGCAGTTTCAAAGCCCCAGATCTCTCCGTAGGTTTGCCCTTCGTAGTAACCAGCACTGTTCTGGAAGATCGTATTTGCCGGGTTGTTCCACTTGGTGAATTTCGTTTTGTTGTCGGCGAAAGTTAAAGTAGAATACAAGGTCAGGTCTGTAGATACGGGTAAGTTCAGATCTAAGCTGATCTCATAACCTTTGTTACTGAAGTTTCCTGCATTGATTCTCGGTCCTGAACTTCCGAATGTAGACGCAACGGTTGTGTTTTGAAGCATACCTTTCGTGTCACGCTTGTACCAGTCGGCAGATAGTCCCATTCTGTTTTTCCAGAAACGGACGTCAACACCCAGATCCAGCGTCTGCACTTTCTCCCAGGTCAACGCTTGTGCAACGGGGATTGGTGCCGCGATACCTTGTGTTTTGGTACTGCTTGCCGGCGTGATCCAATTTACTGCAGAACCGGCCATTGTTGGAATGTAGTACTGGCCACCAACATTCTGGTTACCTACGGTACCGTAAGAGGCACGGAACTTAATGTCATCTACCGAAGGCTTAATGAAGCTCATGAAGTCTTCTTCGGTAAGACGGTACCCCAGGGATGCCGATGGGAAGAAGCTCCATCTGTCTTTCTTGGAGAACGACGATGACGCATCTTCACGTCCGTTCAATTCCAACAGGAATTTTCCTTTGTAATCGTAGTTGATCCTTCCGAACACCCCTGCATAGGCGCCTACCGGGTATGGCGTAAGTCCGTTTGCAGAACCGTGGAAACCGGAAACAATTGGCGTACCTACAGCAAGGTTCAATTCTCCCCTTGTTGGGTCCAGTACCGTTTGTCTACCTGCCGTGAACTGAAGGTTATCATAGTTTTCTGTGTTCACACCGGCAATCACTTTGATGTTGTGATCGGTGAAAAAGGTGTTCTGATAGGTCGCATACGCGTTAAACGTATTCTTAATCTGACGGGTTTGGCCATAGTTGACAACATCCTGCGCTGCAGTAGCAATATTGGTCAACAATGGTGGGGTTCCGGCCGACCAGAAGTCGTACGCATAAATTGGCCCGCCCACATCATGTCTAAGCATGTTGTCGCGTCCAATTGTATAATCTGCACGGATGTTCAAATTCTTGCTGATCTTTATGGTTGCACCCAGATCAATCCGGTTGTAGTTGTCTACAACACTGCTGCGCTGTGCATTGGCTAAGTAAGCCGGGATGCTTCTGAAATAGTTCCCGTTGTATGTTCCGTA
>JARKUW010000066.1 GCA_029851965.1 Bacteroidota bacterium
CCACATACCCCAACAAGTAAGTCTGAATTAAAATGCACCGCATCGGCTTGCTGTAAAATTGCACACACTAATGTTGGCTTCATATCCACAATAAAATAAGATAAACAATGAAAAAATACACCTTAGGAATGATAGGCCTGGGAACGATGGGCCGTAACTTACTGCTGAACATGGCAGATCATGGTTTTAACGTGACCGGGTATGACAAGGACGCCAGAATGTTGCAAAAGCTCGAAGAAGATGGTAAAGAACATCAACTGAAGGGCTTTGCGTCGTTGGAAGACTTCATCTCCAGCCTGGAACTACCCCGTCGTATTGTTCTGCTTGTTCCCGCGGGGCCGATTGTCGACAGTGTCATTTCTGAACTTCAACCTTTACTGGAGAAAGGCGACATCATCATAGATAGCGGTAATTCACACTTCACCGATACCAGCCGGCGCGCAGAAGACCTTTCAAAAACAGGCATCCATTTCTTTGGAATGGGAATTTCTGGTGGCGAGGAAGGTGCCCGATTTGGGCCGAGCATGATGCCCGGAGGTGACAAAGAGGCCTACGGTGCAATGAAAGAGATCTTCGAAGCCGTGTCTGCCAAGGTGAACAACGAGCCATGTGTTACGTACATAGGCCCCGGTGCCTCGGGACACTTCGTAAAGATGGTCCACAATGGTATTGAATATGCAATGATGCAACTGCTTGCAGAGACCTATGACATCCTAAAAAACGGCCTAGGGCTGGACAATGATAAGATACAGTCTATATTTCAGGAGTGGAACGATGGCCGTATGAAGTCTTTCCTGATGGAAGTTACCGCAGAAGTTTTCAAATTTCAGGATGAAAAAACCGGCGGTTTGCTGATCGACCTGATCAAAGACGAAGCGAAAGCAAAAGGAACCGGAAAATGGACCTCCCAGGTTTCTATGGATTTGCAAAGTCCCATCCCGACGATAAATGAAGCGGTGAGCAGCAGGGATCTCTCCAAGTTAAAATCACTACGTGTAGTCCTTTCCGATGTTTTCGCAGCCCAACCTGGGTTGATTGAAGATGCTCAGTTCGTTGATGCCGTTGGTGACGCCTTATACTTCTCGATGATTGTTTCGTATGCACAGGGCTTGCACCTGCTCAGCCAGGCTTCCTTAAGCTATTCTTATGATTTAAAGTTGGATGAGATTGCTAAAATCTGGCGTGGTGGCTGCATCATACGTGCAGAACTGTTGCAGGACATCTATACCGCTTATGAAGGGACACCAGATCTGGAGCATCTGTTCTTGGCGGCCAGCATTCAGGAGAAACTAAAAGAAAGCCTGAGCGGAATGCGTAAAGTAGTGGCTGCTGCAACAGAAAAAGGAATTCCAGTTGCTGCATTCGCTTCGGCGTTAACCTATTTTGATTCGTTAAGAACGCAGAGATTACCGAGCAACTTAACGCAGGCACAAAGAGACTTCTTCGGCGCCCATACCTTTGAACGTACAGACGAAGAAGGTATTTTCCACGCAAACTGGAACCCTGTCTCCTAACCCTTAAATAAAAACAAAGACGAAAAAAACAGACTAGGCCATTGGCTTACGACGGTTTCATCCACGTAAAAAATAAAAACTCATGAAAACAGCAGTTAAACTTAAGCCAACCATATTCGTAGTATTTGGTGGTACTGGTGACCTCAATATGCGCAAGCTGGGCCCGGCGTTGTACAACCTGTGCAGCAACGGGTATATGCCAGAGCAATTTTCAATTATCGGTACCGCGAGAAAGGAATATGCCGATGATCAGTTTCGGAACATCCTGAAAGAAGGCATCAGCAGTTTCTCTAGAAATGGAAAGGTAAAAGATGAGGACTGGTCTATATTTTCGGAGCATGTGCATTATACCCCGGTAGATGTATCCGCTCCGGACACCTTCAGCGGCCTGAAGTCTAAGATTGACGGGTTTAAACAAGAATTCGGACCGGAGACATTGGTGATGTATTACCTGGCAGTCGCCCCGAACCTCTTTCCGATCATCGCGAACCTGCTTTCGAAATATGAACTGGTCGGCAATGAAGAAACCTGCCGGATCGTTATTGAGAAGCCTTTCGGACGAGACCTGGAAACGGCAAAAGCATTGAATCAGCTGCTGACCAGCATTTTCACGGAAAAGCAGATCTACCGTATCGATCATTATCTTGGGAAAGAAACCGTGCAGAATATCATGGCATTCCGCTTTGCCAACTCGCTGCTTGAGCCCCTCTGGAACCGCACCTTTATCGATCACGTACAGATCTCTGTAACGGAACAGCTGGGGGTTGGAGACCGTGGCGGCTACTACGATGGCGCAGGTGCATTAAGGGATATGATTCAGAACCACATTTTGCAGTTGCTCTGCCTTATCGGGATGGAAACGCCGATTAACTTTGATGCGGACGAGATTCGAAATAAGAAAGTAGACGTACTGAAAGCGATACGCCCATTTAGTCCGGAGGATGTCCGGTTCAGTACCGTTCGCGGTCAGTATACAAGAGGTTGGGTTGAAGGCAAGGAAGTACCCGGCTACCGGCATGAAAAAGATGTTCAACCGGATTCCAACACCGAGACCTTCGCCGCAATGAAGTTCTTTGTGGACAACTGGCGCTGGCAGGGCATTCCTTTCTATGTGCGTACCGGGAAACGACTTTTCCAGACCTCATCGATCATTTCCATACAATTCAAAGATGTACCGCATCAGGTATTTCCTCCAGCAGTGACGGAAAACTGGCAGCAAAACCGGCTCATCATCAGTATTCAACCGGAGATGAGCATCCGCCTGCAGGTACAGGCGAAGAGACCCGGACTTGCGATGGTCCTAAATCCGGTGGATATGGTGTTCGACTATAAAGGAACCTACAACTCAGATACGCCGGAGGCCTATGAAACGTTGCTGCTCGATGTCATGACAGGGGATCAAACCCAGTTTATGCGTGCTGACCAGGTAGAAAGTGCCTGGGAACTGCTGATGCCGGTTATTAAGGCTTGGGAGTCTAAGAAATCCTTGAGCTTCCCGAATTATACCGCGGATTCATGGGGTCCTGAGAATGCAGAGGCATTGATTGCCAGAGATGGTTTCCATTGGTTCACGTTACCTTTAAATAAAGATTAATATGAGTGTATTGATCTATAACGATAAGGAATCGCTTTTCAGTGACCTGGCAGAATACATTCTAAAGATCGGCAATGAGGCGATCCGGGAGCGTGGCCGGTTCAATTTTGTACTTACTGGAGGGAGTTCACCAAAAACCCTGTACCAGGCGCTCGCGACCACCTACCGCGATCGCCTGGACTGGAAGCAGGTATATTTTTTCTTTGGGGACGAGCGCGATGTGTCTCCGGAAAATGAAAGTTACAACGGGATGATGGCGAGGAACGCTATTCTGGATCCCCTGGAAATTGCAGAAGACCATATCTTTTATGTGAACACCAGGCTCAATCCCCAGGAGGCGGCTGACGCGTACAGCAACGCGATCATGGCCCATTTCAAGGGTGAGACGCCTGCGTTCGATCTGATCTTACTGGGCATGGGTGACGAAGCACATACCGCTTCCATGTTCCCGCATACGGATATTCTAGAGAACGATGCCCCAACAGTTGCAGCTGTCTATGTGGAAAAGCTTTCTGCCAGTCGAATCAGCTTCACTGCGCCACTGATTAATCTCGCCAATAACGTTGCTTTTCTGGTGTTTGGAAGTGGCAAGGCAGAAGCTGTTAAACAGGTGATCGAGCCCGTGGAAAAAGATCCTATGCTTTATCCGGCACAACTTATTCAGCCGATAGATGGGCATTTAACCTGGTTTTTAGATGAAGATGCTGCTGCATTACTGACCAAATAGAAGTACCGGATGAAGGGCCAGATCGACGTATTAATTATAGGAGGAGGTTTGGCTGGACTGACCAGTGCCATTCATTTATGCAGAGCAGGCAAGCAGGTTATCCTGATCGAAAAGAACAGCTATCCACACCATAAGGTCTGTGGAGAATACGTCTCCAATGAAGTCATTCCTTATTTAAGGTGGCTTGATGCGGATCCGGCAGTTTTGAGTCCAGTGGAGATCAGTAAATTGCAGATCACGACGGCATCGGGCCTCAGCTGCCGGACTTCCCTTCCACTTGGCGGCCTCGGCATTAGCAGAGCAGTACTTGATGCCTTTCTGTATCAGAAAGCAAAGGCAAGCGGCTGCACCGTCATCCGCGATACAGTGACCGATGTACGTTTTGAGCAGGATCGCTTCCAGGTGAGCACCGGAAATGGAAGGTACACCGCCACCATTGTGCTTGGCGCGTACGGAAAACGAGCAGCGCTTGACCACAAACTGGAGCGAAAATTCATCGCCAGGAAATCGCCCTGGCTGGCGATAAAGGCCCATTACAAGGGAAGCTTCCCAAGCGACCTTGTCGCCTTACACAACTTTAGTGGTGGGTATTGCGGCGTCTCCAGGGTTGAAAAAGACAACATCAACATCTGCTATCTTGTTGACTATGCTTCCTTCCGTTCATTCAGAAATATTGAAGCCCATCAGCAGCAGGTGCTGCATAAAAATCCATATCTAAAGCATATTCTGGAGGGCAGCAGCATGCATTTCGATGCGCCGATCAGCATTAGCCAGGTTTCTTTCGAGCACAAGGAGAAAGTAAAGGACCACGTACTCATGATTGGCGACACCGCCGGCCTGATCCATCCGCTGTGCGGCAATGGGATGGGCATGGCGATTCATAGTGCAAAGATCGCTGCAACCCTCGTACTTGACTATTTCGACGGTAGAATCAACTCACGGGAAAAGCTGGAATCAAAGTACCAGGCACAATGGGCTGCCAATTTCAATACCAGGATCCAGATGGGCCGGCTGCTTGCTTCCGTATTAAGAAAAGAGCGATACGCAAACATTTTGATGAAAGGACTTGTTAGATTCCCGCAGTTACTTTCCCCGGTCATCAGAATGACGCATGGAAGCCCCTTAACGATAGACTAATCTATGGTAGATACCGAATTTAGAAGCGACGCGCCTGAAATTATGGACGATTTTTCCATGGAAGGCGAAATTTTGAGGGATGCACTTGACAAGATCGCACGTATCAACACCTTACTTGGCGGAAACAGGGTAACCCTGGATGGCGTAAAGTCACTCATCAGTGGACTACCCGCCGATCGCGTGATCAGTATTCTTGATGTTGGCTGTGGCAATGGCGATATGCTAAGAACGCTGGCGGAATACGGCCACGAGAAAGGCCTGCAGTTTGATTTACATGGCATTGATGCCAATGCGTTTACGATCCGGCATGCGAAACATCTCTCCATGGAATATCCGAACATCAGCTACAGCTGCCAGGACATCTTTATTCATGATCTGGAAAAGGAAACGTATGACATCATCCTTTGCACACTTACATTACATCACTTTAAAGACCCGGAGCTGCTTGCACTGCTGCAGTACTTTAGGGAGACGTCTACATTGGGCATTGTGATCAATGATCTGCACCGGAGTGCCCTGGCGTATTACCTGTTCAAAGCCCTTTGTTTTGTCTTTGGGCTAAACGACATGTCCCGGGAGGATGGCTTAGTATCTATACTAAGAGGTTTCAAGAAAAAAGACCTGATTGCCTATTCTAAAAAATTAAAGTTCAGCCATTACAGCGTACGCTGGAGATGGGCCTTCCGCTACCAATGGGTAATACGATCAATATGAGTGTAAAAATTAAAGCCGTAAGCAAGGCACTACCTGACTATTCCAGAACGACAGCAGAGATTATCCCGTTTCTCGATGCCTGGTTCGCCGGTCAGGACGAGCGGTTCATCCGGAAAGTGAAAAAAATATTCGAGAACGCTGCAGTAGATAAGCGGTACGCATTTATGTCTCCGGAGGAAGTTTTCAGCAACAGGTCCTTCGAAGACCGAAACCGCATTTACATCCGGGAAGGCATACGGCTGGGCAGCAAGTGTCTGCAGGATGCACTGGATAAGGCGGCGTGGGAACCTGCGGACATCGACTACCTGATTACGGTGAGCTGCACCGGCATCATGATCCCCTCCCTGGACGCGTATCTGATTAATCACCTGCATATGCGGCAGGATGTGGTACGCCTGCCGGTTACCGAGATGGGTTGTGCAGCAGGTGTTTCGGGTATCATTTACGCCAAGAATTTTCTCAAGGCAAATCCCGGGAAACGTGCGGCAGTTGTGGCTGTGGAATCACCGACAGCAACCTTTCAACTGGACGACTTTTCTATGCCGAACATTGTGAGTGCCGCGATATTTGGAGATGGCGCAGCCTGTGTGCTCCTCTCCTCTTGTGAAGACGATGCAGGGCCCGAGGTCGTTGCGGAAGAGATGTACCATTTTTACGATACGGAAACCATGATGGGTTTCGACCTGACGAATTCCGGACTGCAGATGGTGCTCGATGTACAGGTTCCTGCCACCATTGAAGAACACTTTCCCGCGATTATCCACCCTTTTCTTGCTGCACAAGGACTAACCATCGCCGACATCGACCATCTGGTGTTCCATCCTGGCGGCAAAAAGATCATCCAGGTGGTAGAAGAACTATTCGGCTCATTGGGCAAAAATATTGATGAAACCAAGGAAGTACTCCGGCTGTATGGCAACATGTCCAGCGCGACAGTGTTGTACGTTTTGGAAAGGATCATGGACATTGATCAGCCTTCAAGAGGGGAAAAGGGGCTTATGCTTAGCTTCGGACCGGGGTTTTCCGCGCAGCGGGTGCTGCTGCAATGGTAATCTCCAGAAAAAGACTTAATTTGGCACAAAGGGGGAAATTTAATCCGCTTAGAAGTTCAAGAAAATATGAATAAAAAAGAAATACTCCATCAGCTGCCTTACAGTGCTCCATTCCTTTTTGTTGATGAGCTGGAACAAATCGATGAAAACAGTGCAAAAGGAAGCTTCACCTACAGTCCGGACCTTGATTTCTACAAGGGCCACTTTAAAGATCATCCGGTGACACCCGGCGTAATATTGACAGAAACCATGGCGCAAATCGGCTTGGTTTGTCTGGGGTTATACCTGGTCGGAACTTCAGCGAATCCCAGCACGGGACACGTGATGCTGACCTCTACGGCGATTGACTTTATGAAACCTGTATTCCCTGGGGAAAAGGTAACGGTGTTGTCTGAAAAGGTTTACTTCCGTTTTAAGAAGTTGCACTGCAACGTTTCCATGCAAAATGAAGCGGGCGAAACGGTGTGCAAAGGCACGCTCTCGGGAATGGTCACTGCTAAGTTAAATGGCTAACCGGGTTGTTATAACGGGTATGGGCGTTGTTGCGCCAAACGGTGTTGGCCTTGCTGACTTCCGTGAAGCGGTATTTGCCGGAGATTCCGGTATTAAGTTCGACCCACAGCTCGAAGAACTCCTGTTTTCCTGCCAGATTGCGGGAAAGCCAGACGTTCCCGAGGCACTGATCTCCCGTTATTTCAGTCCGCTTGAACTCCGCAACTTTAACAGTTCAGGTATCCTTTATGGTGTTATAGCAGGCATGCAGGCCTGGGAAGATGCCGGGCTGGAGGTAAATACTCAGGAAGAACCTTATTGGGATTACGGCATGGTGTTCGGCTCCGGAACTTCCGGAATAGACCGTTTCCGGGAAGCCATCTATAAGATCGATGAACTGCAAACGCGCCGCCTGGGTAGTACTGTAGTCGTTCAAACGATGAACAGCGGTGTGAGCGCGTATTTGTCGGGTAAACTCGGACTGGGCAATCAGGTGACGACGAACTCTTCGGCCTGCTGCACCGGCACAGAAAGCCTCCTGCTTGCTTATGAACGTATTAAATCCGGACAGGCGACCATTATGCTGTCCGGTGCAACGAGCGACAGCGGACCATACATCTGGGCTGGTTTTGATGCGATGAAGGTTTGTACATTTAAGCACAACGACCGGCCCGAACAAGGATCGAGGCCTTTGAGTGCAACTGCCAGCGGATTTGTTCCTGCGAGCGGTGCCGGTGCGTTTGTATTGGAGTCGCTCGACCATGCACTGGAAAGAGGTGCAAACATCTATGCGGAGGTACTGGGTGGCAACGTTAATGCGGGCGGGCAGCGCGGCAAAGGCAGCATGACAGCCCCCAATCCGGATGCGGTTAAACGATGTATCCGGGCTGCATTGAAAAATGCGGAGGTTGCTGCCGATGAGATTGATGTCATCAACGGGCACCTGACTGCTACCGCCATGGATGCACTGGAAATCCGCAACTGGACCGAAGCCTTGCAGCGCAGCGGCAAAGCATTTCCTTACATCAACACGTTAAAGGGTGCAGTGGGGCATTGCCTTAGTGCTGCGGGAAGTATTGAATGCGTGGCTTCGGTTTTACAAA
This sequence comes from Bacteroidota bacterium, assembly GCA_029851965.1. Taxonomy (GTDB): domain Bacteria; phylum Bacteroidota; class Bacteroidia; order Sphingobacteriales; family Sphingobacteriaceae; genus Pedobacter. The sequence goes on from JARKUW010000066.1 coordinate 8,334, forward strand.
TCAAGGAAGATCGGATCTTCCCCAACTTGAACTGTGAAGATCTGCATCCGGAGATCGCCGAATTGATTGACCCCGGCAAGGTACCACAACGGGCACTGCAACATCCGGTTGACACGCTGATTAAGGCGAGTTTCGGATTTGGTGATGTAAATGCCTGCATTGTTTTTAGAAAATACAAACATGGATAGAAAAGAACTAATCACCCGGCTGAAAACAATTGTTTCCAACTATGCACAAGATCAGCCGGCACTGGAAACAATCGGTGAAGACACAGACTTCATTAAGGATTTAAAGATAAATTCGGCCAACCTGGTAGATGTCGTGCTGGACATAGAAGAGGAATTCGGAATTGTGATCGACAATCAATCCATGGAAAAGATGCTCGATGTTAAAGCATCAGTGAACATCATTGAACAGAAACTTTCGGAAAAATAATGGGAAACGATTTGGTTGACCTCCAGGTAGCGGCTGTTGAAAGCAACTGGCGGCGGCCTGGGTATCTTGCCAAGGTATTTACAGCGGATGAGCAGCGCCTGATCGGCAGCTCGCACCAACCGGATCAGATCCTCTGGACGCTCTGGAGCATGAAAGAGGCGGCCTATAAGATTCATTCCAGGAATACCGGCAAGAGAACCTTTGCACCAACTGCACTTGCCTGCTCCGGTATACACTTCAAGAGCGGAATCGCAACCGGATCAGTATGTGTGGATCAAATGGTTTACCACACGCAGACGGAAATTACAACGGAATATATACACAGCATTGCGGCAGCATCGCCGGAGACGCTGCCTTTCATCAAAGTGGAGATTTATGACTGGTCCCCTGGAAAATTTGATTACAAAACGAGAAATCCAGCCTGCGTAAGTCATCACGGCAGGTACCTCGCATTGGTTTTCTAAGACAGGTTTTCTTCAATCAAAAGATTTATAATACCATCTACCATACCGACCCGGGGAACATAGATCTGCCTGATGCCGGCCCATCTCATTAGAGTAATGTAGATCTCAGCGGCTGGAATGATCACATCTGCCCGGTCTGCATTCAGGTTAAATATTTTCATCCTTTCCTTTAAACTGTGGCTGTTTAAATCGTTGTACAGGTTTCTGAGCTTCAGAAATGACATGGGCTCGCCTTGTTCCTGTCCGGACATTTTGAACAATTTATTGATGTTTCCGCCGGTGCCGATTGCGGCAAGCTGTTTCTGGTCCTTCGTATAATCCTTCACCCACTGCTTCATTTCCGCCCAGGTCTCTGGTTTATCCTGGTTGTCCAGCATCCGTATGGTTCCAATGTTAAACGACTTTGAGGCGACGAGTACTTTGTTTACAAATACGGAAAGCTCGGTGCTGCCCCCGCCGACATCGATATACAGGTAACCCCTGTCGGCATCTAAGGTGGCTTCAATGTGGTTCGCGTAGATGATGTTGGCTTCCCGTTGGCCCTCAATGATCTCCAGGTCAATATTTGCCTCGCTCTTAACTCTGTCGATAATCTGCCGGCCATTGCTGGATTCCCGCATCGCGGAAGTTGCACAAGCCAGATACTTCGTCACCTGATACACATCCATCAAGTTCCGGAAAGCAGCCATTGTTTTAACCAGATCTTCCATTTTGCGGACGGAGATCCTGTGGTCGAGAAAAGCATCGTCGCCAAGTCGCAACGGCACACGCACCAGGGTATTCTTTTTAAATTGAAATCCATATTCATTCTGACTGATGTCGGCTATCAACAGCCTGACGGCATTGGATCCTATATCAATGGCAGCATATCTTAGCATATTATTCGTGTTTGGTTTTTAGGTAGTTATAAGTTTGAACCTGCGCCCGTACTTTAACATTCAGTTTATTCTTGTGGTACTTATTGTTATTCAACTTGGTGATGTCTCTTGCTTTCACATTATCCTGTAACTGGAAATCAATGATGTCACGAATTTCGCGTTTTACATCTTTGTCCAGGACGGGAAATCCAACTTCCACCCGGTGTTCGAAGTTGCGCGTCATCAGGTCGGCAGACGAGAGATACATCTCCTCTTTTCCCTGGTTTCCGTATATGAATACCCGCGCGTGCTCCAGGAATTTATCGATGATGCTGATCACCGTGATATTTTCGCTGAAGCCCTTCACCCCCGGTACGAGGCAGCATATACCGCGCACGATGAGCCTTATCTTTACGCCTGCATTACTGGCCTGGTAAAGCTTCTCAACAATACCCTCATCCGCCAGGCTGTTTACTTTAAAGATCAGGTAGGCCGGTTTTCCGGACTTCGCAATTCTGATTTCGCGATTAATCAGATTGTACAGTTTGGAGCGGGTTTCCAGCGGAGAAACAATCAGGTACTTAAAGCCTTTAGCGACTGTCTTTTTATTCAATGATGTAAAAAGTTTCAGCAGCTCGCGGGTGATTTCCTTTTTTGCGGTAAACAAGCTGTGATCGCAATAAAGCCTTGCCGTCTTTTCGTTGAAGTTACCTGTAGCGAGATTCGCGTAATACGTCACCCGACCCTTCTCCATTCGTTTAACCAGGCATATCTTCGAATGCACCTTGTAGTCCGTCAGGCCGAAGTTTACATTCACCCCAGCTTCCATGAGGCGGCCGGACCAGTAGATATTTGCTTGTTCGTCGAACCTTGCTTTGAGTTCCAGCAGGCAGTTGACTTTCTTCCCGTTTGTCGCCGCATTGATCAAGGCATTGATGACACGCGAATCTTCCGCAAGCCGGTAAAGGGTGATGTTAATTTCAATTACCTTGGGATCTATGGCAGCCTCCCGCAGGAAAAGGATGATGTAATCATAAGACTGATAAGGCAGGTTAATCAGGTAGTCTCGCTCTGTAAGCTTATTGAAGATGCTTTCTGCGCGGTGTAATCCCGAAACTTTTAACGGAACGGTTACGGGGTATTCCAGGCTTTTGGGCCCTACGTTTGGAAACCGGATGAAGTCGCCGAATTTGTGGTACCTGTTGCCGGGTATTAAACTCTCGGCCTCTAGTTTCATTTTAGAGACCAGAATGCTCAGCATGTCAAAGGGCATCTCGGTATCGTACAGGAGGCGCATGGGTTTCCCCCTTTTACGCTTTTCAAGACTTGCTTTCAGTTCTTCTATAAACTTGTCGCTCACAACCTTATCAATATCCAGTTCTGCATCCCGGGTAACCTGTATCGAGTAGGCATCAATTTCCGTGTAGGTAAACACATAAAAGATGTCCTTGAGACAGTATTTGATGATATCTTCCGCAAGAATAATGAACTTCAGGTCGTTGGTTTCCGGAAGGACAAGAAACCTGGGGAGGTTTGGGGGAAGTTCAATGAGTGCAAATTTCTGCGTAGTCTTGGTGCCTTTATTAATCAGCCGCACAAAAAAATACAGGTAACGGTCTTTCAGTTCAGGGAAAGGTTTGTTCAAATCGACCATGATCGGCACCAGGTTGGACAGTATCCGGTCACGGAAATGATCCCGGACGAATGTGCCACGGGCGACATTGAGTTGGGTATCATTCAGAATGAATATCCTGTTTTGAGCGAGGTCATTGATCAGTGTTGCCTGAAAGATCTGTTCAAACTTGCGCTCCTGCTTCACAACAATGTTCTTGATTTCGTTCAGAACCTTTTTTGGATTGAAGCCGAGCAGCTCTTTGGCTTTCTCATTGAGATTAGACAACCGGGCCATGGTGGCTACCCTTACCCGGTAGAACTCTTCCAGGTTGGATGAAAAAATAGAAAGGAACCTGATACGTTCAATAAGCGGTACAGTCTGGTCTGCGGCTTCCTGCAACACGCGCTCATTGAAATATAACCAGCTGATCTCGCGATTTAAGAAAGGTACCTTCTTTTTATTCATGTGTAATCAAAAAAAATCCCTGAAGGAACAGGGAAACCAAAACTGCGCATTTTAGTGTTAAGCGAATGTTAAATATACTGCATACAGGCCTTTTGGCTGTTAAACATTATTTTTGATCGGCAGGTTTGACTTTCTTTCCAGATCGTTTGACAGGAAGCGGATCTACCGGAGCAGGTTTATGGGACTTTGCCGCTTTCGTATCACCGGAGGGCGCGGGTTTGGCAATTGCCGGACTCAGCTTGTCTTCGGAGGTTATGGCAGCAACTTTAACGCTGTGGGCTACAGGTTTTACCTTGGTACTTGCTTTTTGCACTACCTTTTGAGCCTTTATAACACCCTTAATGGCTGGTTTTTTACCATCTGATTCTTTTTTAGTTCTCAATGGCGTTTCCGGAAGCACATCAGCAACCTTTTTACCGGCTTCCTTCTTAACACCAGTTATCTTTTTAGAAAGCTTTTTAGCAACAAACTTACTAACCAGCATCAGATCCTCTCCTATCTTTTCCGCATCGTGCCCAAGGCTTTTAACGGCTTCAAAAAACTTGTCGCTTAAATTCTGTTGAAGTTCCTTCTTTGCGGACTTTTTGGAATCCTTGTTTTTAGCTGCTGTCTTGTTACTTTTCATATTCGTTTGTCGTTAGCGTGGAATTTGGATGAACATCTTTGGCATCGATTTCGATAGTTGTATGAGAGGTTTCATACTAATGATATTTTTCGTTGTTTTGTATGCAATCCAATAATCATAAATTTAATATTTTTTTCATTCTAAAGCTACAATCATGCCCACTTTCGATATTGTAAGTAAAGTAGACGCGCAAACTTTTGATAACGCGATGAACAATGCCAAAAAGGAAATCCTGAACCGCTACGATTTCAGCACCTCTAAGAGCACTATAGATCACGATAAAAAAACGAACATGATCACGATCGTTACGGAAGATGATATGCGTTTAAAAGCAATACAGGATTCTATCATTTCCAGGATGATTAAACAAGGTCTGGATCCTGCAAGCCTTGATTTTGGCAAGGAACAATATGCTTCAGGCAATATGATCCGAAAGGAAATTACCTTGAAAGAAGGGCTTGATAAGGAGACCGCGAAGAAGATCGT
>JARKUW010000079.1 GCA_029851965.1 Bacteroidota bacterium
GTGGCTCATCAAAAACCGATTGGATGGGCTATAGGAACGGAGAGACAGTCAGTTTTAGCACCAAAGGTATTAATCCATATTTTTTAAACGCAAACGAGATATTCAAGCTTCTTTCCAAGAATAAGGAAATGGCTGCGTGCGCAGACCAGGTGAAAGAAATCTATTTCTTTGGTGCGGGAAGTTCTTCTCCGGACAAGCATGAGGTCGTTTCAAATGGCCTGTCGCTATTTTTCAAAAATGCGTTCATCAGTGTAGACAATGACCTTGTCGGTTCTGCCTACGCGACATGTGGAGATGAAAAAGGCTTGTCGTGTGTATTGGGAACCGGATCTAACATTTCATATTTCGATGGCCACCAGGTTCACGCGAGCAAACATGGCTTGGGCTTCATTTTAGGCGATGAAGGATCTGGCTCTTACTTTGGCCGCAAGATGGTGACTTCCTACCTGTACGGTGTCATGCCGGACGAACTAAGGAATGCCTTTGCAGCTGAATTTGAAGCGACAAAGGAAGATGTAATCACGAATGTTTATCAGAAGCCATTTCCTAACATTTATCTGGCGTCTTTGAGCCGGTTTATGGCAGGCCACCTGGAACATCCGTTCATCAGGGAAGTACTTACGCAGGGCTTCCAGGAGTTTGTAGACACCAACATTAAAGACTACGCCGACTATAAATCCCTGAATTGCCACTTTGTAGGGTCGATTGCCTTTTATTACCAGGATATACTTCGCGCAGTATGTGAGCAGAATGAAGTTAAGGTGGGCCAGATCCTGCAAAAACCAGTTGCCGGCATTTTTAGCTACATCATGAAGAAAGAAGGCGTTATGGTTTAGCAGTCCGGTTTGTTGCACTCAGCTTGCGGTATCCATAGATCAGCGCAAGTGCAACAAGCAGATATACGCCGCCGTCAAGTGGCGTGTCGGGTAGATCGGGATCACCGCCGGGCAGCCCGGGATCACCCTGCAGACGCACAATGGTGTTGGCAGCCCAGACGGGGATTGCACAAAATACTTTCATGGATAGCGCTGTTGGCAGAATGGAGATCATGGCTTTATGATTTTGGCTGTTTTAATACGTTTATTGTTCTGTCCATCGCGGATCTCAATGACATAAAACCCGCTCTTCAACGTGCTGACGTCCATTACAAGGGCATCGTTCACTTCGTTTCCCGTGAAATTTCTGGTGAGTACCAGCTGTCCAAGCAGGTCTCGTATCCGTACATGAACCTTCTCCGGAAATTTATCTGCAGCCTTAAGGGTTAATACATCCGCAAATGGATTCGGGTACACCCGTACCATGTCTTCAGCATCTTTATTCACCGGCGATATGGGTTCTGGTTTGATCAGGATCTTAAACCGGTCAGCTCCCTGGCTTTCAGGAACGTTGGTATCTACATCGAAAGGATACACTGTGGTGGCCGGGGTAACCGGCGTGGATGTTTTCAGCAGGTCATCCAGCAGGATAACAGAAAACCGGGGTGAAAAGCTACTTATGCCGGAAAAATTGAACTGGTAATGCCCTGTAGCCCATACCTTCACAAACATGCGGACCGGCTTTTCTTCCATTTGCAGGTCACGACTGTCGATGCCAAGTTTTTCCGCATTGGCGCCGATCCCTGCAACATTTACAAATCCCTCTCCAACCGTGACCGCATCTTCATCGGTTGTGGCGTCAGAAAATTGGTTGTGCAGCTTCAATACATATTTCTGAGAAAAGATTCCGCCGTTCAGGACTACCTCCAACTTCCGTAAGGGTTCCGTGCCGGCAGCGGCTAAAAAACTACTCTGCCGGGTAGCCGGAGCAACCGAAGACAAACGCAATAACCTGTCAGGTGTTTCCTCAAACGTAAGTAAATCTTCATCTACCTTCGCCTGTTCATCAAAGGTGAGCGATCCCGCGGCGGCAGCCGAATTCACTTTTACAAAAAATCCTTCCGCAGCCGGGATTACCAGGTCGGGATCGTCTGTGACATCGTAAGCGCCATTTACCGGGTTGAACATCCAGACAAATGCACCGATATTCTCCTTTTTCAGGCTCCCCCACCGGATTGCTGAGGCATATGGATTACCCAGCAGGTTAAAGCCATCGCCGGGCTCACCCTGGTTTCGGCTGTAGAGGTCCACCTTCAGATCGCCGACAAACAAGTTGCCTTTATAGGTGATGGTATAAGGTTCCGGACTACGAAAAGGTGCCACTTGAATCTGCTCCCGATAGGCATCCGGCGCGTCTCGCCAGCCACGGGAGTACACATAAATTCCTTTGCCCAGCGCAATGTTTGTGCTCATATTTGAGATGGCAACATACTTTTGGGAAAGGGTACCCACGATGGATTGATCGTGGGTATAAATGGTATTGCCGTTTTGTGGAGAACTGTCGAAACCGTTGGTCACCCCGCCCTTTCCTGTTACGAAGAGCGATTGCTGGAGTGCGGCCAGGTGGTAGGTCTCCGCACCATTTACCGATGCTGTATACACAGGGGAACTCCAGAGGCGCCAGCCCCTTCCCGTTGCCGGAGCCGCAAAACCGCCGCCGACATATTTCTCTACCTTCACAATCCCCGCGACTGTTGCACCGGCTATATTTTCAATGGTACTTAAAGCGGCAGTCCTTTCCCGGCTGGAGGCTAGTGTTACCATTCCACCAGCGTTCAATACCCCGGAAAGAACCCTGATCGTCCCCAGCACCACCACCGGTTGATAGATGTGTACGCTGCCATTCGCTGCTCCAAGGTCAGTCTGTAGATGGGCAATTCGTATGCTGCCCGTTCCGGAGACGTTAAGGTCAGCACCGTGGCCCGAGAAGGTCAGTATCCCTGCGGATTCTTCAGACCGGATGCTTCCGTCGTTGACCAGATCTCCATTGAGCTGCAGCTTTGCAGGACCTTCGAGCTGCAGGCTGCCACCAACCGCAATGGTGGTGCTGCAAATCACGTCCAGGGCTTGCGTCACTGTGATAAAAGCCGCGCTGTCGATCCGGAGCTGGCTGATCAGGATGTTGTCCAACCCACCAATCTTAAGCCTGACGCCGGCTTTTACCGTGACATTTGCATATGGCTCGGGTACCGACAGCAGGTTCCAGTTACCGGCCTCTGCCCAGCGGTCGTTTATCGTTCCGTTGAAAACATAGCCTGTAGGGGTAATTACCTCAGTTCGCTGCTCAGTGCCAACCGTATAAAACTGGGTGGGTTCATGCTGATTGTTGTATTCCGATTCGATCCACTCGGCAGATCTGATTCCGACTTCGATACTAAGCTCGTCAATACGCCCGCCAAAGTAGCTGGCTTTCTGCTTGCTCCTGCCTATGGCTATTGTACCACCCTGTCCGATCGCCTGTGTCCTGGTGATGGCACTGGAGGACTTTCCATTGATATAAATTCCCCGCCGTTTACCGTCGCCGATGACCGAGACGAAATACCATACATTGGGTAATGCGGCACTGGCGGCAGGAAGGCTTAGCGGTATGGAGCCGCTCTTGGTATCAAGCATGATCCGCCCTGATGCGTTGATCTTGACCGTATAACCACCAAAACCGGAACTGTCGTTCGTTATTATCACTTGCTCCCGGTCTACACGGTCGAAACGCACCCAGAAAGAGATGGTGAAATTCCGGCTTGTATCCCTCGCAGCAGATAAGAACTCGGAACTGCCATTGAGCTGCACTGCAGTGCCGGCTTTACCGGGCACAAAATTCGCCGCAGTCATATTGCTGCTTCCAATCAGGCGGCCATCGGCACCGCTCGATTTCGCATTCATGACTGATGCAGGCTGAACATCCAGATTCATGTGCCACCGCCGGAACATACCCGACGGCCAGGTGGCAGCCACATTACTCCCATAAGGATCATGGATCAGATTGCTTCCATAGTACAGGTAGAACATGGTCTTATCGCTTAGAGAACCTGCGGCTGACACAGCGGAGAGCCGCACCCAACAGGTTAGCGTACCGGTAGCGGGATCAAAACGCTCCATTTGAAAAGGGACCGCATCTGCAGGTGCCGAAGCCAGGGCGAAAGAAATATCAAGGCCCTTGCTGCTGGAGATCTTGTTTGCTGCACACAGTCCTGGAATGTACCTCAAATCAGGGTCTGTGAATGTAACCAACACCGGGAAATCCACCAGAGGAGCAGTCCCCGGAACCTTTGCCTTTTGTATTTCAATGCTTTTTCTATAGTTGTAGCCCTCCATCCAGCTTTGTGCGAATGACGTAGACACAGCCGTTGAAAAAAACAGGATCAGGGCCGCTTTGCAGAAAGTGTGGATCAAGCGTTCGCGCATAAACAATGGTTCTCGATTCAATGCTACACATCCGGATACTGCAAGTGTTTAAGAAAGGGAATGAATACGCTAATTTTGATTGTATTTTACTTTCAAAGAAAAAAGCTGATCAGGTACGGCAGTTTGCTACCTTTATACATGCAATCAAAAGAACAAATTGAAAAGATCGGCAACATGCTGCTGCCGGGCTTTCTGCCGAAAGACAAGACGGTAAATGAGCTGTCCTTTCATTTTACTATCCCACCGAATCAAAGTTATAAAGTGTGGTACCAACGTCAAGATAACTCCACATGGGAATTTGTGAAGTATGAAGAAGATGAGCGATAAACGGGCATGGAGGTGACTAGTTGACGCTAACCGCAGGCATTTTATCTGCGATCCTGATGATTACAGCATCCAGGTCCCGCGCAGAATTGGTTAGATGTTCGATCAGCAAGTCGGTCTCATCCCCTGGAGCTTGGTTCTTGAGCAAATCCACGAGCCCCATGACCCGCGCAAGCGGCGCCCGCACGATATGGGATTGTATCCATGCGATTTCTTTGAATTTCTTGTTTTGCTCTTCTATCGCCTGAATGTACTTCATGCTTTCCGCAATATCCCGTTGGATCGAGATCCAGTGGGTTACTTTTCCAGTACTATCCGACACCGGCGTCATGTTCAAACTTACCCAGTATTCCCTCCCGCTTTTGTCGTAAATCAACAACTCCGTGCTGCTGCAGCATTTTTGTTCACTGAAGGCTTTACGGAGCTTCCTCGTCGCGTGCTTCGAGGTGTTTGGCCCATGGAGTATCTCCGGCGACTGCCCGATAACCTCTCCCAGGGTGTAACCACTTATTTGCAGGAAAGCCTTGTTTGCGAAGATAATGCTCGGTTTCTTCGTGGTATTGTCCAGTGTACCAATCATTACTCCATCTGTTGTATTGATCACGACGGACTCCAGCAATTTCAACCAGTGTTCCTCTTCCCTGCGCTGAGAGATATCTTCGATGGCACCTATGATTCTTGAGGCTTTACCCACACCATCAAATATGACAAAACCCCGGTCAGAGACGTGTTTATAATGTCCATCCGCACACTGAAAGCGATACTGTGCTTTCCATCTTGAATTTCCGCTTTTCAGGTTCTGAATTAGGGTTTGGCGAATGCGTGGCATGTCCTCCGGGTGAATACGACTTTCGAACCACTGACTGCTTGTCTGGTTGTTGTTGATATCCTTATAGCCGAATATTCCCTTGATCCCTTTGTTCCAGGTAATGGTATGCTGCGCAAGGGACCAGTCCCAGATGGTATCACTGGTCGCTTTGGATAGGATATTCAATTGCTCAACACGCTCCAGATTCTTCAATGCATTGTTTATCCGGGCGGTAATATCCGTAGCCACAACCAGATGACAGTCATTCCCCTGATGCGCGACCGTGTTACGATCCAGCTCTACAACGGTATGTTCACCTTTGGAGTCGACGAGCGCATGGATCTCCTTGTTGAAGAGCGCCGCAGCTTCGGGGTCGGAAAGCAAGCTCTTATAATGCAACAAATAACTGTCCTCCTGAATTTCCGGGAATGTTAAACGGAGAAACGCCGGCTTCGTATAGCCGAACTTACGTATTGCAGCATCATTAACATCGATAAAACGGCCTGTGCGGACATCAGATATCCACATCGGCACGGGCAACAACCGAAAAAGATCTGTGCTTGAAGTCATTCTCAATAAAAGAAATAGTTAACATTTGTGCTTAAGGTGTAAAACTACAAATTTTCATATAACTGATACAAAAGTTCACATATGAAAAAAGGAACCTTTAACTAAAAAGGTTCCTTTTTTTACTTCAATTTTACTGGCTATAAAGCCATATGTTATTTCTAGTGCTTACTTGTACTGTGCAGCAAGTTTCAGCGCATTGTAGGCATTTACGACACCACCTGTAACACAAAGGTCCGCAAATGGTACGCTTCTCGTTTCTTCATCAACCTTAACGTTTACCGGATGATCTACCTTTACAACGGACTTCAATATAATGTCCTTCACCTGAAGTGCAGTTAACTTTGGATAGTACGAGCGAATCAACGCCGCCAGACCAGCAACAACGGGAGAAGCCATACTTGTTCCATTAAAACTGTCATACTTAGATTCCGGAATCGTCGAGTAGATCTCGCGCCCCGGGGCAAATACATCCACCATTGTTTTTCCATAGTTGGAGAAACTGGCTTTAAGGTCCTGATCATTCTTCCATCCAGAGGCACCCACGGTGATGTAAGCGCGTGCGGTATCGCCGCTCAGGAACCTGCGATCCGGAAAGTTCTTTGCCGTATCGATGTTCTTGTTGTCATTTCCGGCTGCCTGTACAATCAACACGTCTTTTGACATCGCGTATTTAATCGCATCATCAACCACCGCTTTATCCCATGAATAAGCCTTACCGAAGCTCATATTGATAACTTTAGCACCATTATCCACGGCATAGCGTATGGAGTTTGCAACATCTTTATCGCGCTCATCACCATCCGGTACCGCTCTTACGCCCATGATCAGGACACGATCCGCTACACCTTTAATGCCCAGCTTGTTTGTGCGGTCTGCACCGATGATACCTGCGACGTGGGTCCCGTGACTTGCGTCCGGTCCTTTCACATCATTATTGCCATAGAATCGCTCTTTGCTGTTATTTTCATCGTCGCCGACCAGCTCGCCGCGTGGGTCAAATTCTAAGTTCAGGTTATATTTCAGCTGATCCGAATAGTGCTGAACGCCTTTTACGATCTGGCTTTCATAGAAGTGTTTATAGGTATCATTTTCCAGCTGTTCGGCAATAACCGTCTTCAGCCTTCCTTCCATCTCATTTGCCGGAACATAGGCCTGGAAATCTTCCCGGGTTGGTTCTGGTTTGCCGATGCTGGCAACAACCTTATCCAATACGTTCCTGAAGCCTTCCATTCCTTTTAACGAAGCATTTGCTTCCTCTACCTGTTTGTCGTAGTCGGCTTTTAATGCCAGGTAGCTTTTGTAACCCAGGGAGTCTGCAGCAATTGCTGCCGGATCGCCGAATTTCTTCTGCTCACGTCTGACCAGGCGGGTAAGTTCAAGGGCCTCATGCTCTACGGATCCTTTGGCAGAACCTAGAAAGTTCCAGCCATAAACGTCATCTGCATAACCGTTCTTGTCGTCATCTATCTTGTTACCTGCTTTTTCTTTTTTGTTCGTCCAGATCACCGTCTTCAGATCTTCATGATTCAGGTCCACACCGCCGTCTAGAACGCCAACGATCACTGTGGTTGCTTTCTTCCCTTTAAGCAACTGATAAGCTTTTTCGGTACTGATGCCGAAAGTTGTATCGCTGGTCAGGTCAAGATTCTGCCAGTTGGGCTTCTGTGCAATTGATGCAAAGGGAAAAAGCACAAGAAAGGTCAGATAGTACATCTTCCTTGTAAAATAAACATTCATGTTTTTCATATATCAGATATAAAATTTAAAATATCACGGTCTTACCTAACGAAGACCTTGAAATAAAGGTATTGAGTTGGAAATAATTTAAAAAGTTAGATGCTGGTGATGGGGTCGGTTTCATTCTCGCGGGCAATGATATCGGCCACAGAGGTTTGTGTAAGCACTTTGAGGGTCGCATCTCTGACATCGATAAAGCTTTTGCGAATGCCGCAGGTCACTTCGTCATGGCATTCATCACATTTCCTGTAAAACTTCAGACTTGCACAGGGAACCATTGCTATAGGGCCATCCGTTATGCGCAATATGTCAGAAAGGAATATTTCTTTCGGATCTTTATTCAGACTATATCCGCCACCGGCCCCCTTTTTACTGTACAGGTAACCTGCATTTTTTAAGTCCAGCAAGATTTGTTCTAAGAATTTTCTGGGTATCATCTCCTGTTCAGCCAGGCGCAGGATTTGCATCGGCGGATTATTCAGGTTCTTACCTAAAGCCACAAGGGCTTTAATCGCATACTTAGTTTTCTTTGATAGCATATTGAGAACAAAGCTAACAAAGATTTATGGAATGATAAATTGCTTTATTTTGCCGGGTCATCGTCGATTTCTTCGGGAGCCTTCTTCTCCAGTGATTCTCCGTTCTTAACCATAGCCAATATGGCCCCGAACTTTTTCTCATTCCTTTCATAGCCGTCCTGGTACTGCTGGATTTTTGCCTCAAGCAGCGCATCTGAGGGGTTCTGAACGACCTCGATTTTAGATTGTAAATAAGCGGTATATTGCTGCGACGCTTGGTCTGCGAGCGCCTGAAGGAGTTCTTTATAAGTCATGCGATGATGGTATTTAATATGGCTACAACACCATAGGGACGGAATTGTTCTTCAAAAAAAGGGGCCGGAAGTTATTCCGGCCCCATCCACCATTCACCTAACCCCTACCTTTTCTGGCGCTGCGATCAACACTTGCGCGTTGATCTCTGCCATTGTTCTTGCCGTTATCAGACCTTACATTTTGTGCCTGCTCGTACCTTTTGTTTATTGCATTATGCGACAAGGATGGCTTATTGCTTTTCACATTGTACTGCACAACTTTTGATTTTTGCATGTTGCGGGTATAATCCCTGAGGTTCAACTGATTGCGTTTTCCCCTGTAAGCTGCATATTGGGATTTGTAAACGTTGTTTCTGTTCCATGGATTTGGTTCATTCACGACAACCTTATAGCCGCTATACAGATCGTAGTTGCGGTATTGCTGTGGTATAGAATTCACCGTGATCCAACGGTTGCCATGCAGGTAAGTATATGTCCGTTTTGGGACGTTGTAATACATATCCAGGTCAGGCAGGTAATAATATTCAACATGATCATAACCGCTCGGCCCCCATTGTGGCTGACTACCTACATTGATGTTAAAGCTCACCTTTACTTGCGCGTCTGCTGCTTTATATATAAAGCTACTTGCTAGTATGACAGACATAACGATTAATTTTCTCATGTTCTTGTGTGTTTGTAAGTATGACTACAGCAACAAGAAATAGTAAGTATCAACTTATGTTAAAATTTGTTAAATTCATTTAACACAAGGCCAGTGTATTCTATTTCAACACCTTACGGAGAACCTCTTTTTTTCCATCTATGGGCTCTGAATACTGTAACCCGAGAATTTCCGTCACCAGCGGGTAGACGTGCACGTTTTCGAATGCGGGAATTTTCATCCCGCTTTTGATGGCTGGACCCCAGGCCAGGAAGGTCGCCTGCATCTCGGGAACCTTGAGCGGGTCGAAGCCATGCTGGCCAGGATCTGGTGTGTTCATTGAAAATACCTTGGGCCAGTCCGGGATCAACAAAATGTCACCGATGTGCCCCATGCGGTCATCCCGGGTACTGTAATGGTATCTTGCAGGCATTCTGGAGGTCAGGTAAACTTTGTAGCCATCGGCAGCCTTCTTCAGCTGCTTGTAAGCCGGTTTAATGTCAGCCTTATCTTTGGCGTGCAGATTCACCATGGTTCCTGATGTTGGAATGATGAATTTCTGTGTATCAACTGCTGCAGGCAACGCCATTGGATGTGCGGTGTCGACATTGGTCATGCCATGGTCGGATACAAAAATGAAATTTACCGGGAGTCCCGTTTCTTTTACGGCTTTCGTAAGCAAAAAAATGGTCGAATCTACCAATGCTACCGCCGCTTTGGTTTCCGGCGCATCCGGACCATAGGTGTGCCCGGAGTGGTCGGGCTCCGATAAGTAGAGGTTGATCAGGTGCGGGCGGCGGTCTTCCGGCAACATCAGCCAGTCTTTCACAACCTGAACCTTACGCTCCATGCTGATCTTTTCGGTATAGTCATAATAATAAGTAGGCCTTACACCTTGTACCGCTGCTTCAGACCCTACCCAGAACATGGTGGCAGCGATCATCTGCTGTTTTTCAGCAAGCACCCATAAAGGCGTGCCGCCATACCAGCTGCCGTCCGCGATCTTGTCGTGCGAACGCATGGTATATTTCTCCGAGCGTTTCCCGTCGTAAAATGTGTTGTTAACGATTCCGTGGTGTGCCGGATAAAGGCCCGTTGCGAGTGTATAGTGGTTTGGAAAAGTTAAAGAAGGAAAGCTGGGAATCATCGCGTCGGCACGTACACCGTCCGCGCTAAGTTGCAGCAGGTGGCTGGTCTGGTACTTTCTGGCATAATCATACCGGAATCCATCTGCAGAAATCATGATCACGTAAGGCTTCTTTTGCTGCTCCGGAGCGTTACGGCTATTTAAATTGACCCGCTGCAGGGTGTCGGTTTGTGCGGGTGCAAATAAAGGTGCGGCCATTAACAAGGCCAGGATCGTGTGTTTTATACGATGGATTTTTGTGCTCATAATTTAATAATTGTTTATTGACCTTCCCAGTTCATCAAGGCCATGACCCGCTTAAATTCCTCATGCAACGGCGCTTTCAGATGGATATCTTCCTGGGTAACGGGGTGTTTGAATTGCAGTTCAGATGCATGCAGCAGCATGGTTGTCATTTCCCATGTCTCTTTGAAGAACCGGTTTTGCTTGTTGCAGCCATGCTTACGGTCACCGATGATCGGGTAAAATATATGTGCGAAATGTTTTCTAAGCTGGTGCATGCGGCCAGTAGTTGGTGCCGCCTCGACCAGGGAGTACCTGGAGGTCGGATGTTTACCCAGGGGAATATCAAGTTCAGCCCGCTGCAGGGTTATGAAAGACGTAAAAGCATCTTGTATAGCACCATTTTCTTTGACCAGCGGGTAATCTATATCCATTTGATCGGGTGCATATCCCCGGACCACAGCAAGATATTTCTTCATAACATGCCCCTCGCGAAACTGCTGATGGAGGAGCCCTTCAACGTCCTTCTCAAAGGCAAAAAGAAGGAGTCCACCAGTCTTCCGGTCCAGACGATGTACCGGACTTACCCGCCTGCCAATCTGGTCGCGCAGCATTTGAAGTGCAAATTCTTTGGCATCGTTTGCAATCACAGAGCGGTGAACAAGCAGCCCATGCGGCTTATTGATGGCGATGAGGTGTTCATCCTGGTAAACGATTTCAAGCATAGAATTTTTGGCGAAGATAGCACAAGATTACTTAATGTTATACCGGTTTAATAATTTCAGCAACACACCGTTTGTCCACCCAAATCCATCCTGGGATTCATATTCACCGCCACCGGCTTTTACATTTTTGTCCATGACATTGTACTTTTCCATCAACTTGCCGGTTTCTTCAAAAACAGAAACATTGATGTTGATCCAGCGCCTGGCAACCGTGTCTGAAAGCGTTGTATACCCGTACTTCCTTAAGCCTTCGATCCCTACCCACTGCAGCGGCGCCCATGCATTTGGCGCATCCCACTGCTGGGTGGTCCTGGAAAGAGTGGTCACCAGTCCGGAAGGTTTTAAAAAATCTTTTTCCGTTACCGCTGCAACGGCTTTCGCCTGATCGGGACTGGCTACGTCTAAAAACAGGGGATACAAACCGGCCAGGGTTCGCGTGCTACCCTTTTCCTGCTTCTTCCAGTTGTAATCGACAAACCAACCCTGCTTTGCATCCCAGAAGTATCTGTGGATCGACTGCTTTCGTACGGCGGCTTTCTGCTCAAAGCGTTGCTGGTTATCCAGATCTCCCTGCAGGCGGTAGCCTTGCGCAATGCTGAGCTCCAGGTGGTACAGCAGGCAATTCAGATCTACGGCAGCAAGATCTGTCGTCCTGATCGTATGGAGGTTTTTCCCGTCTTCAAACCAGCGGCTGCTGAAATCCCAGCCCGACTCCGCAGCAGAGCGGACGTTTCTGAAGAAGTCTGCGGGTTTTTGCTTGCTCAGCTTTGCAGACAACACATCCTCCCGGTACGACTCCTCACGCGGCTGATCTCCCGCATCCCAATAGCGGTTCAGCACGCTGCCGTCGGGCAGTTTTAGTACATGGCGGAAAGCATTTCCAGCTTTTATAGTATCCGCTCCGGCCATCCAGAAATCATACTCGTGCTTCAGGGCATCCAGATAAGTTAAGTACACCAGTTCGCCTTTCTCTTCGGCCAGTAATCCGACCATAAGGGAGAAAAACGGCGGCTGCGAGCGGCTAAGGTAATAGTTCCTGTTCCCATTGGGTATGAACCCATACTGACGAATGAGGTAGGCGAAATTGTCGACCATGCTCTGAATGAGTTCCGTGTGATGGCTTTCCTGTAAGCCAAGCATCGTAAAATAGGAGTCCCAGTAGTAAACCTCGCGAAAACGACCACCCGGGACTACGTACGGACCGGGTAGCGGAAGTAAGGAAGTTTGTCCCTGTACCTTTTCCGGCTTCCGGTACAATACGGTCCATAAGGTATCAATATGGTTGCGCAGGCTGGATTTGCTTCCCGGCTGGTACACGGTGGCTTGGCTTGCCGGCAGCTTAAAATACTGGTTGCTGAAGGCTTTAAGGTCAAAACCCTCCTTGTTCTTCGCATCGGCATAGGCCTTCATGATAATTGCAGGATCCTGAAGGGGAATAAGATCAGGAAAGGTTTTTCCATCGGAATAAATCTGCCCGAGCTGCACGGCCTCAAATAATCCTGGAAACTTATTTCTGGGCGTCGTTACCTGAGCGTAGCTGCTGGAGCTGATCAGTAGCAGTAAAAAAATTAGTTTACGCATGGGGAATAATTTTAATGAACACGCTGTTAAAACGCTGATAATTAGCAAGCTTTTACATGAGCGGACTATAATTTACTCAATTAATGTTATATTCGATCTATGAAAACAATCGCCTTGTTACTCTTTCTTACAGCGACCAGCTCAATGGCCAGCGCTCAGCTGACGAACACCAAGTGGACTGGTGTCTTAACGGTTCCTGACGCAATTGATGTTGTGCTCGATTTCAAAAAAGACGTCGTTGATGTGCTCATCAGCAGCAGTGGAGAAGTGGTGGAAACCATGGCCTACACGGCTTCCGCGGATACGCTGACTTTGCGAAAAGTGAGTGGTGAAAGTTCCTGTGACGCGACATCGGTTGCCAAATTAACCTTTGCCGTTGCAGCAGATAAGCTGAGTATTACGCCGGTCTCTGACGATTGTCCGCTCCGCGCAGGTTCCTGGACCAAAGATGCCTTTGTAAAAATCAAGGAATAGCTGTCATTAAGTTCCCCAGTTTTTCAACAAACGTCTGATCACGATGATCTC
>JARKUW010000101.1 GCA_029851965.1 Bacteroidota bacterium
AGACGGCGGAGTATGTTATTTTAATTTAAAAATTATTATTGATCAAAAGAGCTATTACGAATTCATGGTTAATAGCAGAGCCTAATGCCAGGCATTCTTTTAAATATGTATACTGCAAAATGTGCCGAGGAGGGACATTGCGTTGAGCCACTAATTTCCTTATTTTTATTAAAGAAAAATTTTACTGCGATCAACAAACATGAAAGTGTGTTCTTAACTAAGATCTATGAACCAAATGAAAACGAACTCTTACTAGAAGTAAAAAAGTCCATTACATCCGACTTTGAGGTTGATGTTCAGGTAGGTAATAAAGTACTATCGGGCAAGCGCGTGAGTACTGATGAATCTGGATCATATTTTACGATCTCGTTTGATAACTATGTTTCATACCATGTAATAAATGAAAGTTATGCGAATTCAAATCCCAAAGATGAATACGTTTTTGGTGATTTTGGAACATTCCGCATTTTCCAAAAGTCGAAGTATATGGATTTCATCTTGAATCAAACGTTTGCAAACGAGATTGCTCAAGGTGAATTAGTACACTATGGACTTTTTGCTGAAAGTCACATAGTGCATATTATTTCAATGCATGAACCGAAAATTGAAATTCAACAATCATTTATTGAATGACATAACACCTTAATTCATGATGACCCTGCTTTTCCTCATTATTCCTGTTAAGCTAATGATGCACACCCCCAGTATTGACATAGGTTTTAATCCAACATTCGCCCGATGAAGAACATTAAACTCGGAGACATTTTTGAAATAACGACACCGAAAGGCAATGCTTATCTACATTATGTTTACAAGGACATTGAACTTGGAGAACTAATAAGGGTTTTGCCAGGCCTGTATTCTAAACGACCAACCAGTGTTGAAAAATTAGCCATCTCTAGAGAATTATATTATATATTCCTTCCCTTGGCTGCTGCACAAAAGGGAAACATAGTTGAGCTTGCCGGGTCGTATTTCTCCGGGACTTTCAATAAACCAAAGTATATGCGTACGGAGCATAATGTTAGAGGAGAATTTTTAGGCTGGCATATTATCGAAACGGATACCTGGAAGAGAAAACTCGTCAAACATCTAAATTCAACACAGAAACAATTATCTCCCTGGGGGATATGGAATGATACATTGCTTATCGAAAACCTAGCTAACAAGTGGACATTAGAACAATGGGTTTAATCATTGAACTGTCCGCCTGGTTAACTTCAATTCGAGAAAAAATCGCCCCTTAGCTACAGAAAATGATCGCTAAAATAGAAAGGATATAGTAGACGTACTGAGCGTTTCCGTACATCCTGGACTGTGTGAAGTTATACCAGCTTATCATCCGTTTCCTTTCCATAGTTCTAATATACAAACTATAATCCTTTGTATAAGAACAAATTAATATTAAACCCACTGTATTGTTGCCAATACGGCATCAAATCCATGATAAGGTGAAGGCAACTTAATTCCTAGTGGCTATGCCCGTTGTGCCCTTCGCTGATCTGTTGTTTTCCCTCAGCTACATTAACGGTAAAGTCGGCCGTATGCACTTTTCCATGAGTCTTAAACTCCACCCAAATTCTGTAAACGCCCTGTTTCTCAACAGAGGTTTCCGCATAAATCGGGAATTCCCGGTGCGAACTCGGATGAATATGCAAAAAGCTTTTATCCTCATTACTGATCATCGCGATGTGTGCAGTCGCGCCAAGATAGGGCTCAATGTCAGATTCCGATAACCTTTTGCCACCCTTTTCTACAAGAATCTCCAACGGCTGGTGTCTATTCGTTTGTA
The DNA here is from genome assembly GCA_029851965.1 of Bacteroidota bacterium. Lineage (GTDB taxonomy): Bacteria > Bacteroidota > Bacteroidia > Sphingobacteriales > Sphingobacteriaceae > Pedobacter. The sequence continues at coordinate 1,793 of JARKUW010000101.1, forward strand.
GATCAGCTCCATTTTGAAGCGTAACTTTGTAATCGTCTACAATTGAAACCAATTTAGGTTTACGCTCCGCTTTGTCACTGCCCGGATCACCTTTCACCGTGATAACTTCCTTATGCACGGCTGGTGTTCCTCCTTCGGGCTTGTGATCTGCAAACAAGAAGAAGTTGCCACCTTTCGGGAATTTTTCCGCTATCGCAAAAGAGCGGTCTGCTTGCTCTTCAGGATGGATGTGCCGGAACCAGGTAAGGCTTTCATTTACGATCATCAAGTGTACCTTCATTTCATGTGATACACTCAAGGGCATATTCTGATTGTTCTTTTTAAAAGCGAAACGAAGTGTTGCAGGTACCCCTGGTGCAATAACCTCTGGAGAAGTTGTAACGGTAACCGAAGTGTTCGCTGTTCCTTCGCTTGCTTTTAACTGCAGCTCCATCCCACATTTTGTGCATTTTTCTCCTTTTTTGCCCATTATTTCCGGGTGCATGGGACAGGCATAATTGCTTTCAATTTGGCTATGCTGATGATGTTCCATATCAGATGATTGAGTTTTTGTTTGGTTACAGGCGGCAAAGGTCAGGGCTGTAACGAATGAACTTATCAGTAATGATTTCTTAACGTGTTTGTACATAATGTTGGTGGACAGTCAGGCGGGTGAATACGTATAAAACAATTAATTTAGTGGCTCTATTTTAAAGCCAGCCTTCTGAACAGCTTCGATAACAGTCTGCTGACTTATTCCTTTCGAAGTCACAGTCAGTATCTTATCTGCATTGTTGGTGTCTACACTCCAGTCGCAAATGCCTTCAGCACTGTCCAGCTGCGGCCTGATCGTAGATACACATCCCTGGCAATTGACGTTTGTCTTGAACTTAAATGTCTCACTATTGCTTTCCATGATTTTAGATTTTAATTACCATACAAAGTAACAGTAGAAAGTAGCCTGAAATGTTGTGTTATTCTTTGGATGTTTTGTGAGATTTACAGTAGTTTTTCACAGGATATCTGCCGCCATCAGATGCCAATGGCCACGCTGAATGTCCCTTGTATTAGCATCGAGGTAGAACTATAAGATTTGGAAGACTTCATATTTGGTCTAAAGGTTTTCTTTTTTCCTGCCCTATCTTCTTGAAATGACTCGGTGTTAGCCCGGTGACTTTTTTGAATTGATTGCTCAGGTAGGCCACGCTTGAATAATTTAATTGGAAAGCGATCTCACTTAAAGAAAGTTCATCATAGACCAGCAGTTCCTTAACTTTTTCAATTTTTTGTGCGATAGAATACTTCTCTATAGTGGTGCCTTCAACCTCTGTAAAAAGATTAGACAAATAGTTGTAATCGTGGTGCAGCTCCTGGCTTAACACGTCCGATAAATTCGTCTTGATGTCGTTTGCTTTATGATGCACCAGGTCAATGATCACATTCTTTATTTTTTCTATTATCCTGCTTTTTTTATCATCAATGATCTCGAATCCCAATGGGATCAGGACTTCTTCCAATTTGTTTCTCTCTGCTGGTGTAAGCGCGTTATTTAGGGTTACTTCACCCAGGGTAATGCCGGTCGGCTGTAATCCAAGTTTGTCCAGTTCGCTCTGGACCACCATGATACAGCGGTTGCAGACCATGTTTTTTATATACAATGTTGACATATTGAAGCTTAATTATATTTGAGAATAAACCAGCAACGACAGCACTCCATGAATCCGATGCGTATATTCAGTTACATCACTAATGAGGCCAGAAGGCTTCCGCCATTACTCAAGTCTGTTGATGTTTGATTCGTTGCATTATATTCTTGCAAATATTAACTATAAAATCCTCTTTCGTGTTACGGAATTCGGGTAAAGTTTTATGATATTTTAGCTTCTTCAACCAAAAACATCTCGTGGTGCGCTTCCATTCTTGGGCTGGCACTTACCGCCCTGAGTTGACGGTTTTGGGAAAGTAGTAAAACGAATAAGGTCCACTAGCAAGGTCCATACATTTCGACACTAACCAGCTTATCACCATCGAAGCAGAAAATCCACCATTCATCTTCTATTTCTTTTGATGCGCCGAGATCAACCAACCGCAAATGACCTCCTTCAGCGTTATCAATAGTTCTGATTTTACCTACGGCCTTAGGAAAAATCTTCTGAACATCGGAAAGGGTAGTTTTAGCATTGAGTGTTATCGATGGGGCTCCCAGCTCGAGATCAGGTGGTTTTCTGAAGTCGATAATTCGAAATATGGCCGTATCTTTAACGAGAAAGAACATGCTTTCCTGAAAATAAAGATACTGATATGGTTCTTCGTAAAACTGACAGTCTGTTTCCGCATTGAACTTTATGATGCTATCCGGCTTTCCAACGACCTTAACGAAGTCAGCAAGTGTAGATTTCAATGGCAAAACACCATTCACCTTGACCGTACTATATAGGAGATATTCCGAGTTATACTCGGGCGTATCAATCCGGGCAGAATCAGTTGAGGGATCTAAGGACGTTCCCACGTATTTCTTTGCGTCAGCGCTGTTGCAGCAATAGATTGCTGCAAGCAGCATTAACGCCAGGCAACCTTTTAAGTATGATATGGCTTTCATGATGGAGCGTTAATGGATATTTGCTTGGATGTTAAGATGTTTGGTACGCAATGAATATACAGTTATTGCCACTATTTCGATAATCTGTTGTACCTGCTACTTGAGGCGGTAGGACAAACCGATACGCCACATGCGTGAGTAGGTTTCCCTGTTCATGCCATCATAGTTAGCGGTATAGTTTTTCAAGCCATGGGCGTAGCCTACGTAAAAGCCTATTTTACCAACGTCTGTTGACAATTGAATACGGGGTCGAAAGTCGCTCTTTACATTCTTCCGGTCCACAGAAGTCTCAATTTCAAACTGTGCGTTGTCGATTGACCTGGCGCTGCCTTTTTCACGTGAATTGAGCACGTAACCTACGTCAAGTCCACCTACCAGATCAAACGTCTGCTTGCTGACCGTAAACCGTCTCCCCATATATGGAAAAAGGTTTATGAAAGAAGTGTTTAGGTAGGTCCTGCCTTCGAAGTCCGAGGCAATATCCCCAATAACGTCGAAATATTTCAGATCAACTTTGCTTCTAAGCATCTCGTATCCCAAATCAGCCCCGAAAATAAAATTACTTTTTGCTACCCTTCTGGCATTGAAGGACAATCCATAGCTGAGACCGCCTTTTGACCCATATGGATTATTTGTATAGGTAGTGCCGCTTATGCGGGAAACTGATTCGGCACCGTCTCCTCTAAAAGAATAAAAACCGGAGTTTAGATTCGCGCGGATTTCCCATTGCTGTGCCTTTAACGACAAGGGAATTAAGAATACGGCTAAAGAAGCTAGGATAGGGTACAATCTTTTAAAATAATGTTTCATGATCTTGTTGTTGGGTTCGCAAAGTTATGCTGGTTGCATTCACGCTTCATCACTATCAGGAGCTTCTTTGCTTCGTCCAGCGCTGCAATGTTGCCGAAATAAGCCGAATTCTGATTTATTTTGGTCGATAGCTAAAGTACGTTTTTTGGGAAGCTTACCATCACTTTCGTTGCTTCTTTGCTGGCCGTACTTCAGTTTGTAAACTGAAATGCCTTAGCGTCTCAAACAAGGTTCGTTCGCTAAATATGATGAAGAAAGTTTAACTTTAATTAATGCGTTTCTTTCTGCTTAGCATTGACGTCCAATGAATATATCGAATATATCGCCGTGCAAATAACGACTTCATTTGGCCGGGAATTTGGTAAAGATGATAATATAGCGACTGCAAACGTAAATACAACTGTAATAAATCTATTGTTATGATGAGTCTCAAATATGGCCTGCTGCTCTGTGTTTTCATGTTACAGTTCCCGAATTACACTAAAAAGTGGGAGGGGAGTGATGTACCCGGCCACAGCTTTGCAAAGTTCGAAGATTTCAATGGTAAACAGGACTTTAAAGTTAAGCTCGACAAAACGGACAGCTTTATATTCAACTACAAAACTACTCTGAACACCGGTGCGCTTCATCTTACCGTTAAATCCTCCGGGAAGACGGTGTTAGACAAAGACCTGAAGGGATCGGAGTCCGGTCAATTGAAAGTTGATAACACCCGCGGCGAGAACTACAAGTTCATCTTCAAAGCCAAACACGCGAACGGCAGTTTCGATATCACCTACAAGAAGATTTAACATAGCCTAAAACTTCGGCATCTAACGGTAGTATAGACTATTGATACCGTGTTGAGAAAGCTTATAAACAGCCTCGGTTTGCAACCAGATCTCAGGCGGATCTCAGGCGCAGCTTACCCGCAGCTTACCCGCATTTTGTGTGCGTTATGTGCGGGTAAGGTCCGGGTAGGGTCCGGTTAAGGTGCCCCTGATTTCCGAACCTGAAAGGACTTTTTTCAGCAGCCTTTTCAGACGGTGTTCTCTGCTGTTTTTAAGCACCATTTTCCGGTGCCATCCGAGTATTTAGAAATGGCCGAACTGGTATATAGGATTGCCGTAAGTATACGTTACATAACAAGAACGTACTTTTATATTTTACCTGCAGATCAACGAACTATGGAACATACGATCAGTCTGAGGACGTTGAGAAACGCCGAACTTCTTTTGCGGATAACCATGAGTGTTACCTTACTGGTCGCGGG
>JARKUW010000164.1 GCA_029851965.1 Bacteroidota bacterium
CGGAACTTAGCAATCTCTTCAAAGAAGTTGTTGTGGCAATTAAAGAAAAAGGAAAGGCGCTTGGCAAATACATTGATGTCTAAACCTTTCTCAAGAGCCGCATTCAAGTAAGCCTTCCCATTGGACAGGGTGAAGGCCAGTTCCTGGACGGCTGTCGAGCCTGCCTCTCGGATGTGGTAACCGGAGATGGATATGGTGTTCCATTTGGGCAGTTCTTTGCTACAGTACTCAAATATGTCGGTGATAATGCGCATGGAAGCCTTAGGCGGGTATATATAAGTACCACGCGCGGCATATTCCTTTAAGATGTCGTTTTGAATGGTTCCGGAGATCTGTGTCAGATCTGCACCCTGTTTCCTGGCGAGTGCAATATACATGGCCAGCAGAATGGACGCCGTGGCATTGATGGTCATGGACGTGGTTATTTTCTGAAGTTCTATCCCGTCGAACAGAATTTCCATATCACGAAGCGAATCTATAGCTACGCCGACCTTCCCCACTTCCCCCTCCGACATCTCGTGATCTGAATCATACCCGATCTGCGTGGGGAGGTCAAATGCAACGGACAAGCCAGTTGTGCCTTGGTTGAGCAGGTAATGATACCGCTTATTGGACTCCTCAGCAGTCGAAAAACCTGCATACTGACGCATGGTCCACAGCCGGCCTCTATACATGTCTTTTTGTATCCCCCGGGTGAAAGGAAACTCGCCGGGCAGTTCGTTTGAAGTCCGGGCGGTTGTATATATGTCTTTTATTTCAATACCGGAACTGGTGGTAAACTTTTTCTCCGTCATAATGGTTTGTTCATGCGTATAAAGCTAATGGTTTAGCAGGCATCGCGGATGTGGTGATCGTCAATTGTTTCTATACCGTAATAATCGGGCGATTTTAGCCAGCAAAAATGTACAATTTATTTATATTATTTATATTTGTTCTTCCTAATTTATATAACATGAATACAACAGTTGATACTACATTTGCACCAGTAACCTTCACCGAAGGCGCTGTTAAAGAACTTCTTAAGTTAAAAGATCAACAGGAAATTTCGGACAGCTTTGGACTACGTGTGGGGGTTGAAGGCGGTGGCTGCTCGGGCATGAGTTATGTTTTGGGCTTTGACCAGAAGAAAGAAGGCGATCAGGTATTTGTGATTGATGGCATTACCGTTTTCATGCATAAAGCACATCAGATGTACTTAATGGGTATGCAGGTGGACTGGCAGGACGGTCTGAACTCCCGCGGCTTTACCTTCAGCAACCCCAATGCAAGTAGCACCTGTGGTTGCGGTACCAGCTTTTCGGTTTAAATAGATATTGTTTTGTAACATTTCGGGAGGTCCTGTTGTCTTAACAACGGGACTTTTTATTTTTATCCCTTTAGCATTTATCTTCTCCCAATGACTTATACAGAAAACGTCCGTCTAGCACTGCATTCGATCAAAAGTAATCGTTTGCGTACCATGTTAACTGCGTTGATTATAGCCATTGGGTTAACCGCCCTGGTGGGGATTCTGACCACCCTGGATGCAGTGAAGACAAGCATGACCGAGGCATTTTCCAGTATGGGTGCCAACTCATTCAACATCCGGAACCGGGCCAGCGGCATCCGCATCGGCGGACCCGGGCAGCGCCCGAAGCCTTTTGCCTCGATACGGTACGAAGAAGCGCTGGACTTTAAAGATCAGTTAAACGCACCAGCAACGGTATCGGTAAGTGTACGGGCATCCAGTGGCGCAACCGTGAAGTATGGTTCTGTGAAAACAAACCCAAACATCAACGTACAGGCCATCGATGAAAATGGCCTGGAATCCCAGGGGCTGGAACTGATCTCCGGCCGTAACCTAACCGCGGCTGAAATTACTACAGGAACAAACATCTGTATCATCGGAAATGAACTGAGCAGCACACTGTTTAAAAGTGAGAACCCTTTAGACAAGGTGATCAACGTAGGAAATAACCGGTTGAAAGTTATTGGCGTGTTGGCTGCGAAAGGCTCCAGCATGGGCAATAACAGCGATCGGACGGTCTTCGTCCCCTTGCTGAAAGGAAAGCAAATTAACACGAGCAACGACCCTTCCTATACGATTACGGTTATGGTGCCCAACAATGACCTGATGGATAACATCATCGGCGAAGCGACGGCGACGTTTCGTAATGTGCGAAAATTAAAAATTAAGCAATCCAACAACTTCGAAATTACAAAGAGTGATGCCGTTGCACAGACGCTCTTCGAGAATCTTGCCTTCATCGCCATTGGCGGCGTAGCCATCGGCGCAATTACGCTGATCGGCGCTTCTATAGGATTGATGAACATCATGCTGGTATCGGTAACCGAAAGGACCCGGGAGATTGGTGTCAGGAAAGCGATAGGCGCAAATCCCTCAACCATAAGGAAGCAGTTCTTAATTGAGGCGGTGGTAATTTGCCTCATGGGCGGAGCATTGGGTATTCTGCTGGGCATCGGCCTCGGCAACGCGATCTCGCTCTTAATGGGCGGCTCATTCATCATCCCCTGGCTTTTCATCATCGGCGGCTTCGCGCTTTGTGTGCTGGTGGGCGTGGTTTCGGGGTATTATCCCGCTAAAAAAGCATCTAAACTGGATCCTGTTGAAGCTTTACGCTACGAATAGAGAATTAAGATTGCTGTATATATATTCAAGAATATATGGTGTTATACAAAAAGAGCCCTGATGCACAAATGTGCATCAGGGCTCTTCCATATAGGTTCCAGTACCCTAATTACCGACCCTGGTATTGAGTTTCATAATAAGCCTGGTAGTTGCCCGTAGTGACATTCGTTAACCACTCCTCGTTGTTCAGGTACCAGTCAACCGTTTTCTCCAGCCCTTCTTCGAACTGCAGGCTAGGCACCCAGCCCAACTTCTCCTGAAGCTTGGTAGAATCAATGGCATATCTCAGATCGTGACCAGCACGGTCAGTTACGTAAGTGATCAGCTTAGCCGATTCGCCTTCCTCGCGACCTAGCTTTTTATCCATAATGCGGCATAAAAGATTGATCAGATCAATATTCTTCCATTCATTGTGCCCGCCGATGTTGTACGTTTCGCCAGTTTCTGCCTGATGGAAGATAACATCTATTGCCCTTGCATGATCTTCAACCCATAACCAGTCGCGCACATTCTCCCCTTTTCCGTAAACAGGAACAGGCTGATTGTTCTTGATGTTGTTTATTGCCAGGGGAATAAGTTTCTCCGGAAAGTGGTGGGATCCGTAATTGTTTGAACAATTGGAGATCACCACATCCAACCCATAGGTATCATGATAAGCACGAACAAAGTGATCCGAACTCGCTTTAGAAGCCGAATACGGACTGTGCGGATCGTATGCTGTTGATTCGGTGAACATACCGGTTTCCCCAAGGGCACCGTATACCTCATCTGTTGACACATGGTAGAAGCGCTTGCTATCGTAGGCGCCTTTCCAGAACTGCCGGGCCGCATTCAGCAGATTTACGGTACCGATTACGTTGGTCATGACAAAGGCAAGCGGATCTGTGATCGATCTGTCCACGTGAGATTCTGCAGCAAGGTGTATTACGGCATCAAAATTCTCCGCAATAAACAGTTCGTTCATCTCTGAAGCATCAGTGATGTCTGCTTTAACGAACTTGTAATTTGGCTTATCCTCAATATCTGTAAGATTGGCAAGATTACCCGCATAAGTAAGTTTATCCAGGTTCACAATCTGATAGTCCGGATAGTTGTTCACAAACCTGCGTACGACATGAGAGCCAATAAATCCCGCACCCCCTGTAATTAGAATCTTTTTCATCAATATGTTTTTTTATGTTTTAAAATGTGAAGTGATCATGAGGGTATACTACTTTTCGCTTGTAAGCAATAGACCTATGATCGGCTTCACTTTGTATATTATTGGATCATCTACCAGGCAGATTCATGGTATGTTCGTCCTCCCGGCAAATGTTTTCCGATGTATTTATAACTCGTCCGGTAAACCAACCTCCTTTGATGCATTCGCCATCCGGCCCTGACTGACCTTTGATAACACCCGGTTAAATGCCTCACTTAAATCAAACTGAAGGTCCTCGTGCAACTTGATAAACTTCTTATAGGCCGACAAAGTTGTCCGCACAAAATAAGAAATCAGCTTATCATTGTAGGCACTTATGGCCGAATACACAGAATCTTTGAGTTGAACCGGAAGACTGTTTAACAAATGTATCCTCAGTTCAACTTCTGTTGTAACATCTTTTGTCACCTTGTAATGGTGATTGATCATCCCGTTTAGCCGGCGCATAACCAACAGCGTATCCTTTGAAGTTGCTCTTTTGTTTGAACTCAAGAGTTCTATGGCTTCATCGATCTCCTGTTCCAATAGCGCTCTTCGATGATGAAGTCCGCCTTCATCTTCCATTAATTTGAAATGAAGGTGTTCTGTCAGCACTTTATCTTTGGCGATCAAACGCAGCAACAGCTTGTCTTTCTCCTTTGGCGGTAAGGCGATTATAGCAGTCTTAAGCTCTTTATGCGCACTCAATAACATTAAAAGGGGTTATCCTGTAAATATTTTTCCCAGTTCCAGGCAGAGCGCATCATTTCATTGATATCCAGTTCAGCTTTCCAGCCCAGGAGTGCGGCAGACTTGGTTACGTCTCCATAGACCTGTTCAATATCTCCTTCTCTCCTGGGTCCGATGACGTAATTCAACTTTTCTCCGGTAGAGTTCTCAAATGCATGGATGATCTCCAGAACTGAAGAGCCTTTTCCGGTGCCGAGATTAAATACTTCATAGTTGGTATCTGCAGCTTTATCCTCAAGCCGCTTAACCGCAGCAACATGAGCCTTCGCCAGGTCAACCACATGAATATAATCACGTATGGCACTTCCATCCGGCGTGTTGTAGTCGTCACCGTAAACGGTAATCGGGCCACGTTTACCAATTGCGGACTGCGTAATGAATGGAACAAGGTTTTGTGGGACACCGATAGGCAGCTCGCCAATTAATGCTGAGGCATGTGCTCCAACCGGATTGAAGTACCGTAAAGAAGTGACAAACAATTCAGGGCTCACTGCACATGCTTCCTGAAGCATCTCCTCAGCGATCTGCTTGGTATTTCCGTAAGGAGATTCTGCTCTTTTAACGGGTGCATCTTCCGTAACAGGCAATGCATCCGGCTGCCCGTATACCGTACAAGATGAAGAAAACACGAAGTTTATCTTCTTATTGAATGCGAACAACAGATTCAGAAGGGAGTAAAAGTTATTCCGGTAATACTCCAAAGGCTTCTGAACAGATTCACCTACTGCTTTGAATGCTGCGAAGTGAATGACCCCGGTAATATCGTGATGTTCAGAGACAAAGGCTTTCACCTTGGTTTCATCACACAAATCCAGCTCTACAAACGCGGGTCTTTTACCTATGATCGTTTCCAGCTGGTCCAGGATCTTGGGGTTGGAATTCGAGAAGTTGTCTACCAGAATGACTTCGAATCCTGCATTGTGCAATTCTACAACGGTGTGAGAGCCAATAAAACCTGTACCCCCGGTAACCAATATTTTAGACATTCGCTTATTTATTATATGTTTTAAAATCTTTGTGCTCGTTGTTTATCAAAGCTTCCTGCGGTAAAGACTTAAAATACTCATACGTGATCTTTAAACCTTCTGCACGGCTTACTTTGGGTTCCCATCCAAGAATTTCTTTGGCTTTGGTGATATCCGGACGTCTTTGTTTCGGATCATCAACCGGCAAATCTCTTAATACAAGCTTCTGAGAAGTCCCTGTTAGTTTAATGATTTCCTCGCCAAATTGTTTTATCGTAATTTCATCGGGGTTACCGATGTTCATCGGCTGTGCATAATCGCTGAGCAGCAGGCGGTAGATACCTTCTACCAGGTCATCAACGTAACAGAAAGAGCGGGTTTGCGATCCATCACCGAACACGGTAAGATCCTCTCCTCTCAAAGCCTGACCGATAAATGCAGGTAATACCCTTCCATCGTTCAGACGCATTCTAGGTCCATAAGTATTGAAGATCCTCACGATTCTGGTTTCAAGTCCGTGAAAAGTGTGATACGCCATTGTCATGGCTTCCTGAAAACGCTTTGCTTCATCATAAACACCTCTCGGGCCTACCGGATTTACATTTCCCCAGTATTCTTCTGGCTGTGGATTCACGTTTGGATCACCATACACTTCTGAAGTAGAAGCTATAATCATCCTGGCCTTTTTATTTTTAGCCAGGCCAAGCAAATTATGTGTACCCAATGACCCCACCTTTAAGGTTTGAATTGGAATTTTCAAATAATCAATAGGACTTGCCGGAGATGCAAAATGAAGGATATAATCCAGCTCGCCGGGAACATACACGAATGTGGAAACGTCGTGATGCGAAAATTCGAAATTTTCTAAAGGGAATAAGTGCTCGATATTCTTTAAATCTCCTGTGATGAGGTTGTCCATCGCGATCACGTGATAGTCTTCCTTGATAAACCTGTCGCACAAATGCGACCCTAAAAATCCGGCAGCACCGGTGATCAATACTCGTTTTCTTCTCATTAATATTGTTTCTTTACAATTGGTTCAGTTTATTAAATTATGCGAAGACAAGCCGGTGCAGGAAAGCAAATAAAATGCGTCTAAGTCTGTAAATTGACGCTGATGCCTCCCTCTTAAGCAACACTATACTTATTTCACCTTTGTTCTCCGGATCAACAGACAAATTCGTCTTATCATCACAGTCGCGGATCGGGTTTCAACAGCCTCAAACCCATTATTATCGGCCGAATTAATTTTATTACGGTATCTTCGGCTAAGATAAATAAATAAACATTTAAAATGCTTTGGCTTTACAATTTTGGTATTTTCATTTACGGCCTGGTAGTCAGATTGGTGGCGCTGTTCAATCCTAAAGCTAAGCTATTTATTGAAGGCCGCAAGAATATATATGAGAAACTTGGGAAGCAGGTTGACGCCTCCAGAAAGCACATCTGGTTTCACTTCGCCTCACTCGGCGAATTTGAACAGGGCAGGCCAGTTTTGGAGACGATCAAATCCCATCATCCAGATAAGAAAATTGTGATCACATTTTTTTCCCCTTCCGGCTACGAAGTGCGGAAGAACTATCCCCTTGCGGATGCGGTCTTCTACCTCCCACTGGACACGGCGAAAAATGCATCGAGGTTTATCAAAGCCATCAATCCGGAGCTCGCAATCTTCACCAAATATGAATTTTGGCACCATTACTATCGGGTATTAAATGAGAACAATGTCCCCTTGTTTCTAATCTCCGGCATCTTCAGGAAAAAACAGATTTTCTTCAGGCCTTACGGCAAGTTTTACCGGAACATCCTCAAGAATGTCAGCCATTTCTTTGTACAGAATGAAGAGAGTTTACAGCTGTTGCATACGCTGCATATTACTTCTGCAACCATTGCCGGGGATACCCGCTTTGAGGGTATATGAAAGCTCAATGCATCCGGACGAGATTCCCCTGATTCGTGAATTTTGCAATAACCAGAAAGTATTTATCGCCGGAAGCACCTGGCCGCCGGAGGAGGTGCTTCTTAAGGCATTAATTGACGAAAACAAAGATTGGAAGTTTATAATTGCTCCACACGAGATCAACTCAGGACATATCGAACAGATTGAAAAGCTCATCCCAGATGCGCTGAAGTTTTCTGTGCTTAGAGATCAGCAGGTGGCAAAAAACCAGACGCTGATCATCGACAACATCGGTTTGCTTTCATCGCTCTATCGCTATGCTGACATCGCCTATATTGGCGGTGGCTTCGGGGTTGGCATTCACAACACGCTGGAAGCTGCAGCCTTTGGCATCCCCATCCTTTTTGGCCCCAACTATCATAAGTTTCAGGAAGCCAAAGATCTGCTGGTACTTGGTGCCGCCGTTTCAGTTCAAGATCAGGAGGAGTTGAAGAGAGGTTTTCAGAAGCTGAAGAATAATCCTGCCGCCGGGAAGCTCGCCAAAGACTACGTGCTGCGCCAAAAAGGCGCAACAGCAGCCATATTCCAGGAAATAGAAAGGTATCTAAGTTAGTTTTTCACCATGTCGACAACCGCCTGGATAAACTTAGGATGTTCATTCAAGCTGGAAACAAGCTGAACTTCTTCACCGCCAAGGGCTCTGAATTCATCGCCATATTCAACCGTAACCTCATATAAAGTTTCCAGGCAATCTGCTACAAACGCAGGGCAAAATACGAGGAGCCGCTTCTTACCCCTTGCTGCCAGGTCCTTTAAGGTGTCCGTGGTGTAAGGCTGAACCCAGGGTTCTTTACCCAGCCTCGATTGGAAGCATACAGAGTATCTTTCCCGCGAAATGTTTAATTCCGCAGCGATCAACCGGGCGGTATCATGACACTGGGCAGAATAACAGTACTTATTCACATCGGTCAGCTTACTGCAGCAATCTGCCGTTTTCAAACAGTGTTTACCTGAATCATCACATTTAATCAATTGTCGCTCCGGAAGCCCGTGAAAGCTGAATAATATCTGGTCATAACTATCCGGATCATACTTCCTTGCATTATCCGCAAAAGCTTCAATCATCAGCTTGTTGTCGTGGAAAGAATTTACGAAGCTAATGGGCGGAACTGTCGGCCATTTGCCGACAATTTCCATCACCTTTTGGATCACGGATCCGGTGCTCGCAGATGCATATTGTGGAAACAGGGGAATTACGCAAATGCTCTCCAGCTGCGCAGCCTTCATTTTCGCCAGCGCGGAGGCAATAGATGGATTCTGGTAGCGCATGGCCAGCTCCACGTGGTAATCCGCTCCAAGCTGCTCCTTTACAAGCGCCAGCTGCACTTCACTGAAGTACAGCAATGGGGAACCGTTTTCATCCCATATTTCCTTGTACAGTTTTGCTGTTTTCGGACTCCTAAAGGGAACAATGATTCCCTTCACCAGTAACGTCCGGTTGAAAGCAGGTATGTCAATCACCCGCTCATCCATTAAAAATTCATCTAGATACCTACGTACATCCGGAACCTCAGGGCTATCCGGAGTCCCTAAATTCACAAGCAAAACACCCTTTTTTCCCATACTTATAGTCGGACGCAGCCTGCGGCAGGTCCGTTGATTCTGTTATTTTTAAAATTCAAGTAATTTAAGTTTCACCTGTTCCATCAGCCACATTGGTGTCGACGTAGCGCCGCAGATTCCAACCTTGTCATCCGGACTGAACCAGGAAAGGTCAAGCTCATCATAGTTCGAAATGAAGAATGAATTTGGATTGAACCGCTTGCAAACGTCAAACAATACTTTGCCGTTCGAAGATTTTTTTCCGGAAACAAACACAATCTTATCGTAGTGCTGCACAAATTTCTCCAGATCTTCATAGCGGTTGGATACCTGTCTGCATATCGTGTCGTTTGCTTTAACTTCATAGCCACGGCCGATCAGTTCATCCTTAATGGCATAAAACTTCTCTGTACTTTTTGTCGTTTGGCTGTACAGGGTAAACCTTGAAGGCAATTCCATACCATCCAGCTCAGCGAGATCCTGGAAAACGATTGCCTCACCATTGGTTTGGCCCTCCAGGCCGATAACCTCTGCATGTCCGTGTTTTCCGAAGATCAGGATCTGCTCCTTCTCGTCATAAGAGTTCTTAATCCGGTTTTGAAGCTTCAGTACCACCGGGCAGGACGCATCGATCAGCGTCAACTGATTTTCCAGCGCGAGCTGGTAAGTTGAAGGCGCTTCACCGTGTGCACGGATCAGCACTTTCTCATTCCGAAGCAACTGCAGCTGATCGTGATCAATGATCCGAAGTCCCTTGGCTGTTAGCCGCTTTACTTCTTCGTCGTTGTGCACAATATCACCAAGACAATACAGATAATCTTCCTGATCAAGTATTTCTTCAGCCATATCAATGGCATAAACAACACCGAAACAAAATCCGGATGCTTTATCTATGTTTACAGCTAAATTATATTTCATCAGTATATCTTGTTGTTAAGACCATCGGGCGGTCATCATGTTTTCACCAATTGCACCGGAGGCCTTCAATGGCTACCCATCAAAGGATTAAGCTGCAAATTTACATAAATTGCATTCAAATCAGGCGTTGTTCTGTTTGATGCCTGTCAATAAATGTGTTTGAACACCCTTGACAAAAAGAACCAGCATCATAAGCATCTGCAAAGGATGCAACAATATGTTCAAAACCGGGCTTTGACCGGTCATAAAGGAGATCATGACCCGGCTCAGGAAAATAAGTCCGAGCGGCATGACGATAATGTAGAAATCAAAACCGATCATTACAATCAACGGACCTAAAACGACGAGAACAAGGTAGATAAACTCGATCAGCATATTACCGAAGTTAAGCCGGAGTGTTTCCGTTGCCGCCTGGAAAAGCTCAGAACGGCTGATCTTGGAAACCTGATAGATGAGCTTATTTGCCAGTAGAACTTCAGCTTTTAAATGATCCTGCTTCACAATCTTCAATAAATCAGAAGTCCCTTTGCTGCTGTCGACTTTCTCCTGCCATTGATGCTGTTTGTAAAGCCTCGCATCTACGAACAGACAGCAGCTGTTATTGACCGTTACAAACGCGGGGCTCCCCAACAACTTGATCAATCGCAATGGCACCATGTTCAGCAACACAAAATCACTTAGCGGCAGCACCAGCTTCTGCAGAAAGCTTTCAAAAACCTGATTTGGGACAATGCTCAGGGCGGCAATGTTAAATACTTTCAGCCGGTAGATCAGGCTGTTCAGAAAACGCTTTTGTATGGAGGTATTCGAATCCAGGAACAACAGATAGTCACCCTTAATTTCTTCCGAGACCCAGGAATAATCACCCGGAACACCCCTCTTCAGTCTAAACCGGGCATCCTTTTCACATACCGCTTCTACAAGCTTCACGTCGCTGCTATCCAACGCAGAATGATAGATGATGACTTCCACATTCCGGTACTCCTGCGCGATGATGGACTGCAGCAGGTTCAATAAATTACTTTCCCCGTTCTTTACGGTTATAACAATGGAAATATAGTCGGTAAGCGCGGGGCTAAAAGAAGGAAGCTTCGGATTGGAGAGAAAGTTGAACAGCGTTACAGAAAACCTTAGTACAAGAAAAAAGAGCACGAAATAGGTAAATATAACCATATCAGCTCAGGTAAACACAGTCTTCTGCGCCAGGTACATCCATAACCACATCTACGTGTTCCTTCAGCACGGTGGCCATCTTGAGTCCGACATAGTCCGTCGCAATCGGAAAGATCTTATGGCTACGGTCTACGAGCACCACAGTACGGATTTTTTTATGCGGCGTATTCAGGAAAACGCCGAGCCCATAAGCAAGTGTTTTCCCGCTGTTCAGCACATCATCCACCAGAATAATAACCTTATTCTTCCATTTGCTGTCATCCAGATCCGTACTCGCCACCAGCTTACTGTTTTGCTTTTCCAGGTCAATGCGCAACAATGTAATCTTCAATGCGGAGATATCTTCCAGTACCGCTTTCAGGCGAATGGCAAGTTTGTACCCCCTGTCCCATATTCCGGCAAGCACAACTTCCTTCTCCTGCAGGTTGTCCTCCAGGATCTGGTAGGCGATGCGGTTTATTTTTTGTTGAATCTGCTTTTTATCGAGAATAAGTAATTGAGAATCTGCCATTGTTGTCGGTTTTGCCTGTTAAGAGGCCCTTTTAAGGAGCAATTCAAATATCAGAAAAATATTTTCTTTTTTGTGCAACGTTTTAGGGGTATGCTGCGTCTAAATAACAGAACCAAACCTAAAAAATGATGAAAAGAATGCTTATACAGGCAGCGGCTGTACTTCTATGTACAACATTAGGGTCAGCTGCCGTCTTTGCACAGCGTACAAAAACAATTCCCGTCAGCAACTTCAATAAAGTGACCGTCTCCAGTGGGATCGACCTGTACCTTAGCCAGGGCAGCGGCGAAACAGCCAAACTTGTTGGCGACAAAGAGCTGGTAGACCAGGTAATTATTCGAAAGGAAGGCGAATCTATTCGGATCCGGTTTAAAGATAACTTCAGCTGGAGAAACATGTTCAATAACAAAACACTCAAGGTGTATCTGTCCTACAAAAATCTTCAGGAGGTATCCGCAAGTGGTGGAAGCGATGTATTCACACAAAACACCCTGAAAACAAACCGACTTACCCTGAATGCATCCGGCGGATCCGATTTAAAGATGGACGTGGTCTGCAAGGATATCGAGATTCATTCCAGCGGAGGATCGGATGTCGACCTTAAAGGAAAAGCGACCAACATGGCACTGCATACCAGCGGCGGCAGCGATGTGGACGCACTCGGCTTTAATGTCGATTATGCAAAAGTCAGCGCCAGTGGCGGTTCCGACGCCAATGTCTTCGTGAACAAAGCCCTTCAGGCTGATGCCAGCGGAGGAAGTGATGTCCAGTTTAAAGGTAATGCAAGTTACCAGAAAACTTCCTCCTCCAAAAGCGGCAGCGTAACCAGAATAGACTGAGCCACCGAAGGCACATCTAAATATTAGTTTTTAGTTAGTTAATCCCTGTACAGGATGGATGTCCCTACAGGGATCTTTGTCTATTTATTTTTTTGTCTGGTACGGATAGTAAATGAAATTTGCGCCTTCCGGAACGATGACAAACACACACATGAAATCCTCCGGCTTCTTATAGCTTTTCAAAAACAAAGGTTTCTTCTCCCGATTGATGATTCCCTTCTCCACAAATTCCTCTAACGTGGATGCTTGTATGCTCCAGTTCGTATTCAGGTCATCACGATTCAAGATCAGCTCTCCAATACTTACCACGTGCTGGTGGGCAATAAATATCGGATGTGTAGAGATACCCTCCATCATAATGTCTATAGCCACCTCCTTGATGGAGTCCGAATACAATTCCAGGTCTTTTTCTAAACTAACCAGCGGGCTTTCTTTTTTGTTTTTTTCAGCTTCAGGTTGTTCCTGAGGTAGTAGATCTTGTATATCCATTATAAATCTGATCTTAACTTAAGTAAAACTACATTTTCCACATGCTGTGTGTGCGGGAACATATCTACAGGCTTAATTCTCGCGACCTCATATTTTTCAACCAGTAAGGCCAGGTCTCTTGCCTGCGTAGCGGCATTGCAGCTCACATAAACAATTTTCTCTGCTTCCATTTCCAGCAAGCGTTCCACAACATCAGCATGCATACCCGCACGCGGCGGATCGGTAATCACCACATCAGGCTTACCATGCTCCGCAATAAAAGGAGCAGTCAAAATATCCTTCATATCGCCGGCATAGAACAACGTGTTTTCAATGCCGTTCAGCGACGAGTTAAACTTCGCATCCTCAATGGCCGTAGGTACATATTCGATCCCCACCACCTGCTTTACGCCTGCCGCAACGAAGTTGGCAATGGTACCGGCACCGGTATACAGGTCATATACAAGTTCATCACCCCTAAAGCCTGCAAATTCCTGCGTGATCTTATACAATTCATATGCCTGTGCAGAATTGGTCTGATAGAAGGACTTCACCCCAATCTTAAACTTCAGGCCATTCATCTCTTCAAAGATGTAATCGCGGCCCGCATACGTAATCACGTCCTGGTCAAATATCGTATCGTTCTTCTTTTGGTTGATGATGTACAGCAATGATGTAATCTGGGGAAATTCCTGACTGATGTAAGCCATCAGTCCATCAACCTGTGTCTGTTCAACATATGCAAATACAACACACACCATCACTTCACCTGTTGAGGAGGTACGGATGATCAGGTTGCGCAGGTTGCCCTCATGATTCCTTAAATCGTAAAAACTCAAACCCATCCGCAAAGCGTAGCTTCTTACCTGATTCCGTAAAGTATTCGAAGGCTCCGCCTGTAAATAACAATGCTGTATATCCAGGATCTTATCAAAGCGCGAAGGAACGTGAAATCCCAGTGCATTCATCTCCAGATCATCACGGTCTTCCATGTCCTGCTGGTTCAACCAGCGCTTGTTTGAGAATGTATACTCAAGCTTATTCCTATAGTATTTATTTTCTGCAGAACCCAGAATGGGTTCCATCGATGAGGTATCGATCTTTGCCAGGCGCTGTAAAGCGGCTTCAACACTCTTATACTTAAACTGCAGCTGGGCATCGTATTGCATATGCTGCCACTTACATCCCCCGCAGGTTCCAAAATGCTGGCAAAATGGATCTGTTCTAAGCGCCGAACTGGTGTGCAGGGTATCAATTACACCCTCAGCAAAGTTCTTTTTCTTTTTAACAATCTTAACGTCTACAACGTCACCCGGCACCGCCTTGTCCACAAATACCACCAGCTCATCTGCCTTTGCTACCCCTTTGCCTTCTTCCGCTATGTCTACAATATGTAAGTTCGGAAGGATCGTCACCGTTCCAGCTTTTCTGTTTCTGCTCATTGCCGCAAATTTAAGGAAAGTTTATGGACCTGCATCAGGTTTTTCAGACAATACAAATGCAGTCACACTGAAAAGTGCTCCCCGGGAAGGAAATCGATATGATTAGTCTTTACCGTGCAAATATCCCGAAGATAAAGCCCAGAAATCCAGGGGCCAGGTTAAAGCTCATATCAAATTTCTCATCAACCATCACTGAAAATTCTAAAACCTCTTTGCTCATGAGACTCGATGACATATTTCAAATATATATCATTCTATACCCAAAACCAAATCAGTCCATTTAAGTTTCTGCCAGGCAAAAAAGCAAGATTAAGGAAGGAAAAACCGTTTATCGTGGGGGCTATAGGGCTGCTTTTACCAAAAAAGGCAATAAGTCCTTTTGAAAACTGACAAAGTTTTTACGTACGTCGGAATCGCTCACGGAAGTGAAGGCGAAGGAGAACACAATGCTCTTACTTGCCTTAAGCAAGAAGGCCAATCCTTCTTTTCTGGATGGGTTGTTTTTGAAGTGATCAAGTTCCAGGTAGGCTGAAAGCAGTAAGGATTCCAGCTGGTCAGACAAATGCTTTAAGAATTCCTGTGAGTTTGCATTTTCCCGCACAAAATCCCACCCAATGAATTCATTGCACACCGTGTAGGTCAGCCGGCAGGTTTTCATCACCAGCGCCTTCAGATGCTCTTCTTCATTTGCAAACTGGGCTTTATTCTTCAGGATCTCCCGGAGATTCATATCCAGGTAATCCATCAATATAGCATCCAGAATCTGTTCCTTACTTTCGAAATATTTATATATCGTCGCCTTTGCAATACGCGCCTTTTTAGCAATCTCGTTTACGCTGGTTTTGTGATAGCCATATTTCCTAAATAGTTCTTTAGCGGCCCTAATTATGCTCTCTTTGATCTTTTCTGGTTCCATTTAATTAGTGACCCGTATTAGGCTTCCCTCTAGGCGAAGCGCGTAAGATTTTAAATTGTGAACTGCAGGTGCTTTTTGCGGACTTCCGTCAAAAAGCAGCCACTTTGCCCCAGTGCAGGGATCAGTTACGGTAATCCCACCTTCATCTGCAGTAACTTTACACATTTCCTGCGGATTCACCGGACTGCAGCGGTCGTATGCACGGTAGCCATTGGCCGTCCTGACAATCAGCACACCCGCAACACCAACATTGGGTACGATTAAAGCACCATTTTCAGCATCCAGGCTAAACGTCGTCAGATTCACGGTAAAATTTACCGGAACCTCGGGTATATAAGCATCCCCTTTACCACAGCCTATGCAAAAAAGCAAGATACAAAATAAACCCGCAACCTTACTCATTCTTAAATTAAAGCACTTTTAAATTGCTTTAAAAACCGTACATCGTTCTCGGAGAACAACCGAAGGTCCTTGATCACAAACTTCAGATTTGCGATGCGTTCGATACCCATCCCGAATGCAAAGCCCGAATACTTGCTGCTGTCTATGCCACAGTTTTCCAATACATTCGGATCCACCATCCCGCAGCCGAGAATCTCCACCCAGCCACTGTATTTACACAGCTGGCAGCCAGCACCTTTACAGATGGTACACGAAATATCCATTTCTGCTGATGGTTCTGTGAACGGGAAATACGATGGGCGGAAACGCACCTGCGTACCTTCGCCGTACAACTCCTGAACGAAATAGAAAAGCGTCTGTTTTAAGTCTGCAAAAGAGACTTTCTCATCTACATACAACCCTTCTACCTGGTGGAAAAAACAATGTGCCCGCGCAGAGATGGCTTCATTGCGGTACACCCTTCCAGGCATGATCGCCCGGAAAGGCGGTTTACCCTGCTCCATCATCCGCACCTGTACAGATGAAGTATGGGTACGCAAAGCGATGTCTCCCTGCTCGCCTCCCTTTTTAATGAAAAAAGTATCCTGCATATCGCGTGCGGGATGCTCCTCCGGAAAGTTCAAGGCAGAGAAGTTGTGCCAGTCGTCCTCAATCTCCGGCCCTTCGGCAACAACAAAGCCCAGCTTGTTAAAGATCTCTACGATCTCTCTACGCACCAGTGCCAGTGGATGCCGTGTACCCAGCTCAAATCCTTCTCCCGGGAGTGTTAAATCCAGATCCGCATTTGTGCTGGTCTCCTCTGCCGCAGTCGCCTCCTTTAGTGTTTGGTATTTGGCTTCCGCCAGTTGTTTGAACTGATTCAAAACCTTCCCCAGTGTTCTTTTTTCCTCTGGAGAAACCGCCTTGAATTCGTCGAATATATCTTTTATAATTCCCTTCGTACCTAGGAATTTAATTCTGAATTGCTCGAGTTCCTGTGCACTTTCTGTTTGAAAGGCATTGATTTCAGCCGTTAATTCTGTTATCTTCTCTTGTAACATACCTGCAAATATACACCTAATTCAGTAATAACTTAAATCACGCCAAGGGCCTTGCCGATCTTTGTAAAGGCAGCGATGGCTTTATCCAGGTGATGCTGCTCATGCGCGGCGGATAGCTGTACGCGGATTCTGGCCTTTCCTTTTGGAACAACCGGGTAGTAGAATCCAATAACATAAATGCCTTCGTCCAGCATTTTTGCCGCAAATTCCTGCGCAAGTTTTGCATCATACAACATCACCGGTACTATCGGATGTACGCCTTCCTTAATGTCAAAGCCCGCTTCAGTCATTTTTTCACGGAAATACATGGTATTGCTTTCCAGCTTGTCCCGAAGTGCAGTGGTCTCACTCAGCAGATCCAGCACAGCCACAGAGGCTCCGGCGATCGAAGGCGCAAGCGTATTCGAAAACAAATAGGGCCTTGACCGCTGACGTAACATGTCGATGATCTCCTTCCGCCCGGCTGTAAAGCCTCCTGAAGCACCGCCCAGCGCCTTACCCAGCGTGCCGGTAATGATATCCACACGGTCCATTACATTCCAGTGCTCGTGTGTGCCACGGCCCGTTTTCCCCATAAAACCCGTGCAGTGCGAATCATCCACCATAACCAGGGCTTCATACTTATCTGCAAGGTCGCAGATCTTATCCAGCTGGGCGATGGTGCCGTCCATAGAGAATGCCCCATCTGTAACGATGATGCGGTGCCTGCTGTCTGACGCCTGCTTCAGTTGCTCCTCCAGGTCGGCCATGTCACTGTGCTTGTAACGGAACCGCTTTGCCTTACACAAACGTACACCGTCGATAATCGAGGCGTGATTCAGCTCATCTGATATAATGGCATCCTGGTCGTTAAATAAAGGCTCAAATACCCCACCATTGGCATCGAATGCTGCCGCATAAAGGATCGTATCTTCCATTCCAAGGAATTTCGATAGTTTATCTTCAAGCTCTTTATGTACATTTTGCGTACCGCAGATAAACCGTACCGAAGCCATCCCATATCCGTATTTTTCAACCGCCTGCTTAGAGGCTTCAATTACCCTTGGATCAGAAGATAGTCCAAGATAATTGTTGGCACAGAAGTTTACCACCTCTTGTCCGGTACTTACTTTTATATCAGCCCCTTGTGGGGTAACAATAATCCGTTCCCTTTTATATAGTCCGTCTTTTTCAATTTGCTCTAACTCCTGTTGAAGCGCCGGTTGCAATGTTTTATACATAATTGTCTATATTGATCGTTCAAAGTTAGAAATAATACGCTTTACCTACATCTAATTTGAACACACAACGCAAACATTCACATCAATCTTGCTGTTACGCCACAGGCAAACAGCCAGCAAACGCTATTCTATTTATGGCTCATCATCCGCTTACCAATTTGAAAAAGCAATCTTTATAAGCGCCTGACTATTCCATAACCGCAAAAAAATATACGAATGAAGATCATATTTCTGGCACTTTTCCTTATGTCTGTCTCTTGCGGTGGTTTGTTCGCACAGGAGGTAGAAATTTCCGGAACAGTCCACGATACCCTCGGAGCACCCGTGTCCTTCGCTTCTGTTTACGTTAAAGGTTCAACCAAAGGGACCTCCGCAAACATTGACGGTGCATATACACTGAAAGTCAGCGCCGGCCCTGTTACACTCGTATTCAAAGCCATTGGATATAAGCCAGTGGAACGGACGGCAACTATGGAACCCGGGTTTGTTGTTAACGTCGTCATGACACCGGAAGCCTATACACTGGAAGGCGTCACCATCTCCGCCAGTGCGAAGGACCCTGCATATGCCATCATGCGCAACACGATCCGGAACAGGAAGCGTCACCTGGTCGAAGTCAAGGAGTTCAGCTGCTCGGTATACATTAAAGGCCTTCAAAAGCTCGTTGGCGCCCCCAAGAAGTTCTTCGGTCGGGACATCCAGAAAACGCTGGACCTGGACACCAACCGCAAAGGGATCTTGTACCTTTCTGAATCCCAGTCCAACTACAACTACCACCGTCCGGATAAAATTCATGAAGTCATGGTATCCTCGAAGGTTGCCGGAAGGAACAACGCCTTCAGCTTTAATAAAGCCTCAGACCTGAACATCAACTTCTACAACAATCTCGTCCTCGAGAATGTACTTAGCTCCCGCGGCTTCGTCTCTCCTGTTGCAGAAAACGCCTTTTTTTACTACGAATACAAACTGCTCGGCATCTCCCGCTACCAGGGCGAAACAATCAACAAGATTCAGGTCATTCCACGCCGGGAGCATGACCCCGTGTTCCGTGGAATCATATACATTTCGGATGACAGCTGGCGGATCCTGGGTACCGAGTTGTACCTCACCAAGCAGACCGGCATTAATCTGGTAGACACGCTGAACATTAAACAGCAGTTTATGAAAGTGGAGAATACTTACATGCCGTCCAACATAAACTTTGAGTTCAACGGAGATGTATTCGGATTTAAGTTCGAAGGGTACTACCTCGGTGTTTACAACAACTACAATCTCCATCCGAATTTCCCGAAGGGTTTTTTCAAAGGCGAGCTGCTGAACGTGCCACCTACGGTAAATAAAAAAGACTCTGTGTATTGGGAGAACAACCGGCCAATTCCCTTAACAACGGAAGAGCGGGCAGATTATATCCGCAAAGACAGCATTTCCAGGCGCAAACTGTCCAAAGCATACCTCGATTCTTTAGAAAAGGTAAGCAACAACTTCACCGTAGGCAAGCTACTGCTTTCCAGTTATACGATCAATGATCGTTACAACCAGCGCTATCTGAAGCTGGATCCGGTAATGAAATCCGTGTTCTACAATACCGTGGAGGGCTTCGGCATCAATTACGGAGTCACTTTCCTAAAGGAACTCCCGGACTATAAGTCCTATACCATCCGCCCGGAGCTCCGCTACGGCTTTGCCAACAACGTCTTCTCTGCAAACGTTCACAGCAACTACATCTATGACCCCGCCAAACGCGCGGACATATCCCTGAGCTTTGGCTCTGGAATATACGACCTCAACCGGTTTGGAACGATGTCCTTGTTGTCCAACTCCCTAAACTCCCTGTTTTTCGAGCGCAACTATCCGAAGTTCTTCCGGAAAAAATTCATCAGCGCAGGAACGTCAAGGGAACTGACCACGGGATTACAGGCCAATGTAGGCCTGGAATATTCCAGTAACCACAACCTGCGCAACCATTCGGACTTTAAGTTTGCAGAGCGGGACGACCGTGAGTTTACCTCCAATAACCCCCTGCGTCCGGAGGCGGAAATCCGGTTATTTCCGAATTATACAGCTTTAACAGCGAACGCCACGTTAACATACGATCTGGGCCGGAAGTACATCACCCGCCCGGAAGGTAAGTTCTATCAGGACCCGGTCCTCCCAACATTACAGCTATACTATAGAAAAGGCATTAAGGGCGCACTTGGCAGCGATGTGGATTACGACCTCCTTAGCCTGGAGATCGCTCAGGAACATATTCCGGAGGGGTTATTTGGCTATTCTTCCTTTATGCTGAGCGCAGGAAAATTCCTGAACAACAAAACCGTGTACTACCCGGACAGCAAGCAATTTCTGGGAAACAACTCCTTAACAGCACTTCCGGAACTCAGGCGGTTCATGTTCCTTGATTTTTATGCCTACAGTACCAACAGACAGTATGTGGAAGCACACTTTGAGCAGAACTTTGCGGGTTTAATTACCAACAAGATCCCGCTACTCCGCAAACTGAAGCTGGAGGAGGTTGTGGGTGCAAATTACCTGACGCAGCCCGACAAAAAGAACTACAAAGAGTTCTACTTCGGCCTGCAGCGCCTGATCTTCCGTGTCACCTACGGCTATGCGTACGATGGCAACCGGAAGGTGCAGCAAGGGTTCCGTATCTCCTATGGCTTCTAAGGGGCTGTACAAAATGACACCAATATCTTTGTACCCAACGTGGTTTTTTTGTACTTTTGCGACATTAAACGCCGTTTGCAGCGGTATCAATGCTTATGACATCTTATCAGACTTTACTTTATTATTGCTATTCTCCCATAGCAGAGGCAGAACAATTTGCCACAGATCACCTTGCTTTTTGTAAATCGTTGAACCTTACGGGCCGCATTATTGTTGCCGATGAGGGTTTAAATGGAACCGTCTCCGGCACAAAAGAGTCCTGTACGGCCTATATGGCTGCGATTCACGCCGATGAGCGCTTTGCGAAAACAGAGTTCAAGATCGACGATGTCGAAGAACCATCCTTCATCAAGATGCACTGCCGCTATAAGGCGGAGATTGTGCACTCCGGCTTGAGAGATCCCAACATCATCAATCCAAACAAGCAGACCGGAAAACACCTCGAGCCAAAGGAGTTCCAGAAAATGATCCATGATGACGACGTCATCGTTCTTGACGTGCGCTCTAACTATGAGCATAACCTTGGACGGTTTAAAAATGCCATAACCCTGGACATTGAAAACTTCCGCGATTTCCCGGAGAAGATCAATGAACTCGCGCAGTACAAGGACAAGAAGATCCTTACCTATTGCACCGGAGGTATCAAATGTGAAAAGGCTTCTGCCTTACTGCTTCACCATGGCTTCAATGATGTGTATCAATTACACGGAGGAATCATTAAGTACGGCAAGGAAGCCGGCGGAGAAGATTTCGAGGGTAAATGTTACGTGTTCGACAACCGTATTGCCGTGGATGTGAACAAAGTAAATCCAACTGTTGTATCCAGGTGTTACAACTGCGGAACGGTTACCCCAAAGATGATCAACTGTGCCAACCCGGAGTGCAATGAACACATTACGCAGTGCGATGAATGTGGTGAAAAGCTGTTGGGCTGCTGCTCGGAAGCTTGCGTAACCAACCCCCGCAGGCGCCCTTACGATGGTACCGGATACTATGTAAAAGTTCCACAGCAAGTTAAAGTTCCAATGAAATAATTACCTTCGTTACGGTCAATAGCACACGGTATGAAACGAAGCATATTTCTTAAATTAACCTTAATCTGTATCCTGTCCGGGTACTTTGCCGGGGCAGCCTTTGCCCAGGAATCGCGTCCTTTTTGGAATGAGATCCAGGCCTTCAAACGTAAAGACAGCATCAGCATGCCGGAAAAGCATGGCATTGTCTTTCTGGGAAGTTCCTCCATCCGCAAGTGGACAGATGCAGAAACTACATTCAAGGAATATGGTGTCATCAATCGTGGTTTTGGCGGTTCCACCTTGGCCCAGGCCATAGATTATGTGGGCGATCTGGTCACGCCATATACCCCGCGCCAGGTGGTCATTTACAGTGGGGAAAACGATATTGCCACCGGAACGGTAAGTGCCACGGAAACGCTCAACCGGTTGAAGCGTCTTGTAGAAAAAATAAGGGCAGATCTTCCCTATGTGCCTATTGTATTCCTGTCCATCAAACAGTCGCCTTCCAGGGCACAATACACCTCCATTGTCCTCAAAGCAAACCAGTTGATCAAGCAGTACTTGTCTACCGTAACGCACACCGCCTACCTCGATGTAAACACCAAAATGCTGGATGCCCAAGGCAAAATGCGGCCGGAGCTTTTTGAATCAGACATGCTGCATTTAAAGCCAAACGGTTATGCCATCTGGGAAAAAGAACTTAAACCGTACTTAATTAAATAAATGAAATCCTTACTTGCCGTAGTCCTGGCGATGCTCAGCATCGCATTTAACACCAATGCTCAACAACTTACCGAATACACCAAAGGAAGTTTCATCAAGGGTAAAGACAGCATAAACTACCGGGTACTCTTTCCGGAGCACTTCAATCCGGCCCAGGAATACCCCATTGTCTTTGTGCTTCATGGAAGCGGGGAACGTGGTAACGACAATGAAGCACAGCTGCTGCACGGCGGAAAGTTATTTCTAAAGCCCGCTGTGCGTCGGGATTTCCCTTCCATCGTGGTATTCCCACAATGCAGCCAGGATTCGTATTGGTCAAATACGGACTTCAACATTGACAGTACCGGCAAACGGGAATTTGTATTTCAAAAAGGCGGCAAGCCCACAAAGGCCATGCATGCACTGCTTCGCATGATCGACAACTTCCTGGAAAAACCCTATGTAAATAAAAACCAGGTGTACGTGGGGGGCCTCTCTATGGGCGGCATGGGCACCTATGAACTGCTGCGAAGAAAGCCTAAATTGTTCGCTGCCGCCTTCGCCATCTGTGGTGGAGATCACATTTCAAATGTGAACAAGTATAAGAAAGTACCCCTTTGGATCTTCCACGGCGGTAAAGACAATGTCGTAAATCCGCAGCATTCCAAAGACATTGCAGATCAGTTGAAGATCATCGGCAAAGAGGTAAAGTACACCATGTATGCCGAAGACGGGCATAACAGCTGGGACCATGCATTTGCCGAACCGGAGCTTCTGCCCTGGTTGTTCTCACACCAGAAAAAATAAACGCCACCGCACAAGCACTCCGGCATAAACGGTGGCTTCTGCGCGGATAGCGGATTACCTGGCAACAAGCACGTAGGTCCCCCCTGCTTTCGTATCCAGATCATACAGAATTCCTTTGTCTACCGGCAATGGCG
The DNA here is from genome assembly GCA_029851965.1 of Bacteroidota bacterium. GTDB lineage: Bacteria > Bacteroidota > Bacteroidia > Sphingobacteriales > Sphingobacteriaceae > Pedobacter. The sequence continues at coordinate 23,282 of JARKUW010000164.1, forward strand.
AAAGTGCCGCCTTGCCTGAAACCAGCGGCTGCTTAATTGTTGCTGTCTGATAAAGCGGATTCGGATTCTCCCCGGATGCTGTGCGTAAGGACGCCCCTGCGCCTGATGTTAATCCATTAGCCAGCCGAAGGCGGCAATTTCCGCCAATTGTCGATTTAACCACAAGCTTCGTTATTTTCGAATCCTTCCATTCTAAGTCGACCACAAACCCGCCGCGCGCCACCAGCCCTTTTACAGTTCCGCTTTTCCAGGCATCAGGAAGCGCAGGCAAAAGATGCACGGCACCGTCATGGCTTTGCAGCAACATCTCCGCAATACCGGCTGTGCATCCAAAATTCCCATCGATCTGAAAAGGAGGATGCGCGTCAAATAAATTTGGATAGGTACCACC
>JARKUW010000172.1 GCA_029851965.1 Bacteroidota bacterium
TTCCGTAATCTGATCGGTCGTGATGGAGTGCCCCGTGGATTTGGTGTTCTCCACGCGTACTCCCGCCTGTATGGAGGACTTTCCAGCCGTAAGGCTGAAAGTTGCATAGGCTGCATTCACCTGTTCAACGTATTTGAAACGGTTGCTTTGGTTGTTGTCGAACACCCAATTACCCCCAACGTTGTTCTCATAAATGTAGTTGTTGTCGCTTTCTACTTTAGCGACCTTCACGCCGGCGTCCAGCTTCAGCTTCTTCGTTAGCGGCAAGGTGTAATCCGCCTTGATGGCTTTAATATTGATTTCTGATGGTGCAAAGTTCCGGTAGATCTGGCCATTTCTTAGAAAGCTGCCATCGGGATTAAAAAACCGGTTTATGTAGTTGCCTTCGTTCCTGCCGTCAAAAGTGGAATAATCGGCATCGATGCTGAGCTCCTGCCCTGCCGTATCCAGCACGCCTTTATAGTTCAGGTTGTAGGAAAAGTTCTTCCTGCCGGAATTATTAGTGCCTGGTGTTCTCAATACGGAATCTACCTGATTGAAAGAAGGCCCGATATTCACCACACTATATCCGATCTGGTCGTAGTTGTTGATATTGCCTTTGGCCAGCAACCCGATGGTGTGGTTCTTACTTAAGAAGAAGTCTGTCCCGATCTTGAAATTCTGCGACTTGTTTTCTGAGGAATCTTTATTGCGCTGAATAAAATACAAGGGATTATCGGCTCCACTGGTCACCCGGTCGATCGTTAATTTCTCTTCATATTTGCCTGTATAATAGCCATAAGATCCAAAAACATTGAAGAATTTCTTACGGTAGTTCAGGTTTGTGGAGTTATTGGTCTGCAGGAATTTGTTGAACCCTCCGCCGAGGGCTACGTTTCCATTAAATCCATCCGCCTTGCTCTTTTTTGTTTTGATGTTGATAATTCCGCCGGTACTGTTCGCTTCATAACGTGCACCCGGATTGTTGATCACTTCAATACTCTCGATCTCGCTGCTTTGCATGGATTTAAGCAAATTGGCCACTTCGGAACCGCTCAGGTAGGTTTGTTTACCATCAATGGTTACGAGTACATTGCTTTTTCCAGCCAGACTGATGTTCTCATTGTTATCGACTGTCACACCTGGTGCCTTCTTCAGTACCTCCAGCGCGGTTAAACCAGCTGCGGAAGGTGTTGCATCTACGTTGAAGATCAGCTTGTCGGCGCGGCGCTCCAATACGGGTTTGGTCGCAACAATATTTACCTCGCTTAAGCTTTCTGAATCTTCCTTAAGCACAATCACGGGCACCTGAATTGACTTCGTGCCCTCGACCTGAAAAGCAGGCGTTGTTACTTTGTTGTAACCGACCGACGAGGATACGATATAATAACGCCCGGCTGAAGCTGCCAGTGAGAACTTCCCGGTCTCATCTGTTATTGCAGTGGTAACCAAACTGGAGTCTTTAACGGCATACAAAAGCACAGTCACGGATGGTAAGGTTTGCTTTTTATCTTTGACAAGGCCATTCACATGTGCAGACTGCTGCGCAGCTGCAGAAAGGGGAAATAAGTAGAGTAAAAATAAGAATACGGCAGGTAAATATAATTTCATGATCAACATTTGGGAATAAGACCTTAAAATGTCGCGAAAGTTACAGACGGGTGGAAAAGCGCAGAACTGGAACTTTTTAAAACAAGGGACGTCAAATTCATGTTCTCCAAATAAAGGCACATTCCACCCGGAATTGCCTGTTTATGTTCGTCAAAGAATTAAATGTTCTCCTATGACTCCAGAACAAAGTGAAATGCAGTTTAAACCTACTCAGGTAGATGTTCCTGCCGGCGAGACCGTCGAAATAACCTTAAACCTGAATGGGCAGCCGGTGAAACTGATCATCGAACCCTGGGTGACGCTGCTTGATGCCTTACGCGAGTACATCGGCCTAAGCGGCACAAAGAAAGGCTGTGACCATGGGCAATGCGGTGCCTGCACGATTCTCGTAAATGGCAAACGCATTAATTCCTGCCTGAGCCTGGCCATCATGAACGATGGCCATGAAATCACCACCATAGAAGGCTTCGCGCAAGGGCAGGCACTTCATCCGATGCAGGCTGCTTTCATCGAAGAGGATGCTTTTCAATGCGGATACTGCACACCAGGGCAGATCTGCTCGGCGGTCGGCTTAATCAATGAAGGTCATGCAAAAACCATCGAAGAGATCCGGGACCTGATGAGCGGCAACATCTGCAGATGCGGCGCTTATGTAAACATCAACGCAGCCATTCTGCAGGTGATGGAGTTAAACAGAAAGGAGAATCCATCATGAACAGATTCGCTTACACGAGAGTGACAGACGTGGAATCCGCGGTGCGGGAGGTTTCGGCAAGGGAACAAACCAAGTTTATTGCCGGTGGGACAAACCTACTGGACCTGATGAAGGTGAACGTGATGCGCCCGGATAACCTGGTTGACATTACACAGCTCGCCTTAAAAGGCATTGAAGAAACACCTGAAGGCGGGTTGCGCCTGGGTGCTTTGGCAACAAACGCAGATACAGCGTACCACGAGCTGGTCGTGAAACGATATCCCCTGCTCTCCCAGGCCATGCTTTCGGCGGCTTCGGCACAGTTGCGTAACATGGCGACGAACGGCGGCAATTTGCTGCAACGAACGCGTTGTTATTATTTTTACGACACCACGACCGCTTGTAACAAGCGGGAACCCGGAACGGGATGTTCGGCAATAAACGGTTTCAACCGGCTGCATGCGGTTCTTGGTACAAGTGAAAGCTGCATTGCAACACATCCCTCGGATATGGCGGTTGCCTTAACGGCGCTGGATGCGGAAGTTAATGTCGTTGGAACCGCCGGGCCCCGTACGATTCCTATACTGGAATTCCACCGGCTGCCGGGCGATACACCACATCTGGATAGCAACCTGAACCCGGATGAGATCATCACGTCCATCACCCTGCCGCCTCAGGGTTTCCCTCAAAATTACATGTACCTGAAACTGCGTGACCGGCCATCGTATGCCTTTGCACTGGTGTCGGTTGCTGTTGCCGTGAACCTGGAGGATGACCACATCATGGATATCCGGCTGGCACTTGGTGGTGTTGCCCATAAGCCCTGGCGCAGGCTGGACGCAGAGTTCCTGCTGAAGGACAAGCCTGTCGGCGAAGCAGATTTTCAGAAAGCCGCCGGGGTATTAATGGAAGGTGCCATAGGCTATGGCAGCAATAACTTCAAGATTGAACTGGCTAAACGCGCCATTATACGCGCAGTAAACGAAGCACTGAAAACCGGATAATCATGGCAGAAAATTACATCGGAAAAGCAGAAAGCCGGGTAGATGGCTTTGCAAAAGTGACAGGAGAAGCAAAGTACGCAGGGGAATACCGCGCGGAGGGCATGACCTATGGTGTGGTGGTTTCCGGAGCGATCGCCCTGGGAAAGATCACCAGCATAGACACCAGCGCAGCGCTAAACCTAAAAGGAGTGCTTCAGGTCTTCACCCATGAGAACAGGCCTTCTTTGCCCTGGTTTGATCGCAGCTATCAGGACGAGGACCAGCCACCGGGCTCCCCTTTCCGTCCCTTGTACGACAACAAAATTCAGTTTAACATGCAACCCGTGGCGCTGGTTGTGGCGGAGACTTTTGAGCTGGCGAACTATGCAGCTTCATTGATCAGGATTACGTACAGCCAGAAGGAACACGATACAGCCTTTAAAGAGCACCTGTCTGCGGCATTTACGCCGAAAAAGGGAAAGTCCGGCTGGAAGCCGCCGGTTTCCAGGGGACATGCAGATCGCGCTTTGAAAAATGCGCCAATACGTGTGGACACCGAATATTATCATCCGGCAGAACACCACAACCCCATGGAGATGCACGCCAGCACGGTTGTATATGAGGATCCGGGAAAACTAACGGTGTACGACAAAACTCAGGGGGTGCAGAATTCGCAGCAATATATCTCCAAGATATTTAACCTGTCTGCCGAAGAGGCCCGCGTGATCTCTCCATATGTGGGCGGCGCATTTGGTTCCGGACTGCGGCCGCAGTACCAGCTGTTCCTCGCGGTAATGGCGGCATTGGAGCTGAAGCGGTCCATACGGGTGACGCTTTCGAGGCAGCAGATGTTTTCTTTTGGCCACAGGCCGGAGACGCTTCAGCGGATTTCGCTGGGCGCTTCATCCTCCGGAACTTTGGAAGCCGTGCTTCATGAAGCGGTTTCAGAGACTTCCAAATATGAGACCTATACGGAGAACGTAGTGAACTGGTCTGGCATGCTCTATCAATGTGCCAATACGGCGCTCCGCTATAAGCTGGTGCCTTTGGACCGCTATACACCTCTAGACATGCGTGCACCGGGCGGCGCAACAGGGCTCTATGCTTTTGAAGCCGCGATTGATGAGCTGGCGTATGCAGCCGGCATGGATCCACTGGAGTTCCGTTTGAAGAACTACGCAGCGCGGGAACAGAATGAGGATCTCCCCTTTTCCAGTAAGGAGCTGCGTGAATGTTACCGTCAGGGTGCAGAAAGGTTTGGCTGGGACAAGCGGGAGAAGCTCCATACACAGAACCCCCGGGGAAACGACCTGTTGGGCTGGGGTGTCGCCACGGGGGCATGGGAAGCACAGCAACAGCAGGCGATGGCAAAAGCAGTGTTGTCGGCAGACGGCAAACTGACGGTGAGCAGTGCTACTGCCGATATCGGTACAGGAACATACACGATCATGTCGCAGATTGCTGCGGAGGTACTGGGTATCCCCATTGATGATGTAACGTTCAAACTTGGGGACTCAACACTGCCCAAAGCACCGCTGGAAGGTGGCTCCTGGACGGCCTCTTCTGTGGGACCTGCAGTAAAGGCGGTTTGCGATGCCCTGAAAGAGCAGTTATATGCCATTGCACAGAAAATGGAGGGCTCTTTTTTGAAGAAAACTCCCCTGGATCAGCTGAAGTTTTCTGAAGGTTACATCAGTCTGGCTGAGGACCCAGCGCAGCAGATTTCCATTACGGACGTGATCAAGAGTGGAAAGGAAACCACGCTTGTCGCCGAAGCTGCAACTGCACCGGATCCAAAGAGCAAGAAATATGCAATGTACACGCATTCTGCAGCGTTTGTGGAGGTTGCGGTGGACAAAGACCTGGGCACCGTGCGCGTGACGCGGGTCGTTGTCGCTGTTGCCGGCGGAAAGGTTATTAACCCAAAAACAGCGAGAAGTCAGATCCTGGGTGGTGTTGTCTGGGGCATCGGAATGGCACTGGAGGAAGAATCTGTGATGGATAAGCAGTATGGCCGGTTTATCAACCACGATCTGGCGGAATACCATGTACCCGTGAATGCGGACATACAGGATATTGACGTCATATTTGTAGATGAGGAGGATACCATCGTCAATCCACTGGGCGTTAAAGGGCTTGGTGAAATCGGGATCGTTGGCGTTCCGGCGGCAATCTGCAATGCCATCTTTCATGCGACGGGAAAACGGGTGCGGGATCTGCCGATCACCTTGGATAAGCTGCTTTAATGATGTGGGGCTCTATTTAGGGCAGATCATTGCACAGGAATGCCGGTTAATATGAAAAATAGCTGGTCCATCTGAAAGCTGGAGCAGGGATCGTTAATACAAATATAATATCCCGGTATTACACCATTCTTATGGAATGAAGATATTGAGCACACATAAATATTCAATATCTTATCTTTAATTATGGAATCCAGAAGAGAATTTATACGAAAGTCACTCCTGCTATCCGGCGCAGCCGGTCTGTCCATGGCACTTCCAGCCTCTATTCAGCGGGCGCTTGCCATCAATCCCCAACCCGGTAGTACTTTTCTTGATGCGGAACACATCGTGATATTGATGCAGGAAAACCGCTCCTTTGACCACTGCTTCGGAACCCTGCAGGGCGTGCGGGGCTTTAATGATCCGCGTGCGATCAGCTTACCGGATGGAAAGCCGGTTTGGATGCAAACGAATGCCCTCGGCGAGACTTATGCTCCATTTCGGTTGAATATAAAGGATTCGAAGGTGACCTGGATCGGCTCACTCCCGCATTCCCGTGCAAGTCAGGTGGATGCGTTCAACGAAGGAAAATATGACCGGTGGTTGACCTCAAAAGCATCGGGTACGAAGAAGTACTCCGGCATGCCTCTGACATTGGGCCACTATACGCGGGAAGACCTCCCCTTCAACTATGCCATGGCCGATGCCTTTACCATATGTGATCAGAATTTCTGCTCCTCCATGACCAGTACAACGCCGAACCGCTCCTTCTTCTGGACGGGAAAGATCACGCATCCTGAAGATGATATTCTGAAGGTGAATATCCGGAATACCGATTTCAGTTATGGTAAACTGCCCTGGCAGAC
>JARKUW010000196.1 GCA_029851965.1 Bacteroidota bacterium
ACGACGCTCTTCCGATCTCGACCAGGATGGGGTGTTGATTGTTCCCTGCCCCCCATACAAATAGGCAATTACTTTAGCCGGCCCACCGGCAGCAGGCATCATACGGATGTAAACGTGTTTATAGAAAGGATGGTCATCGGGTTTTACCTCCTCCTTTAAGAAAGAGATAAACACGACCCATTTTCCATCGGGTGAGATGTGGGGAAACCAGTTGTTGAAGCCGTCATCGGTCATTTGGGTTTCTCCGGAGCCATTTGCTTTCATGCGCCAGATCTGCATCAAACCCGTACGGACCGAGTTGAAAAAGATATATTTACCGTCGGGGGTATATTCCGGCCCATCCTCCAGCCCGGGCGTGGTGGTGAGCCGCTTTTCCGCTCCGCCTGCTACAGGAATACGGTAGATATCGAAATCTTTGTTCCGCTGTGCAGTATAGACCAGGTACTTTCCATCCGGAGACCATCCGTGCATATAAGAGGGACCTTTGCTGGTAACCCGGCGAGGTGTGCCACCGGTATTTGGCATTACATAGCCTACAGAGGCACCATTTTCACCATCACCGCTGCTGATGGCGAGCATCTTTCCGTCAAAGGACAATACATGGTCATTGTTGTTGCGCCTGACTTCCCCTGTATTCAACACCTTCGGTACGTTGGTGGCCAGGTCAAACTGATAGAGCAGCCCGTCGGCATTGTAAATGAGTGACTTGCCATCCTTGTTCCAGTTCGGCGCCTGTACAGATCCGCTTGCCTGGTAAATGATCCTGCTTTTTTGTGTGGTCACGTCAAGTATTTCAATATGACTCCCGATATATTGTTTATAAGGTACCAGATCGTCAGGTGCAGGTACTACGATCCGTACATTGCTGAAGATGGCTTTCTCGGTTACATCTGCGTTATGTGAACACACAAACAGCCCCACATATACATCATCGCCAAGATCCACATCCGCTAGGTCCTGAGTAACAAAGGTTTCTCCGCTACGTGCCGCGGACATCATGTATTTCCGCCCCTTTCTTTCCAACTGCACAACATCCGCGAATGTGATGCCGGCTTTTATCTCTTCCGTCTGCTCACCGGCCTTTTTCCGGAACTGCAGCGATGTTAAGCCATCTCCATGTACGACTGCATTGACATGTTTTGAATTGGAGTCCAGCGAGGTCCGAACCATCCATCCCCACTTGCGGTGCAGCTCTGTGCCCTTTCCAATGAAAGCGCCGTGGGTACGTAGGATGAAGTCACCCTTCATTTTCTTCCAGACGAAATGAAACTCATCATTTCCAAACCAGATGTTTGTGCCGGAGCCGGAAACAGTATATTGTTGTGTATCTGCATCGTAGGTTGTGCTCCCCGGATGCCTGACACGGCCGACATCGGTTTCATTGTCGAAAATCCCGGGAGATTGATTTTGAGCATAACTGTTCAGGGTAGAGAAACTGATCGCGAGCATGCAGATCACCAGAAAAAGCGGTCTTTGTTTCATACAGGGGAAGGTAGGTTGATGGTTCTTCGTCTAAGATAATTCTTTTGGTCAGCATTAGGAATATTGATGGACAATAATTTACAGCAAACAAGCAGCGCCAGAGCATGTTATATAATGATGATGAAGACAGCTATAGTAATTGGAGCCACCGGTTTGGTTGGTACGCAGCTCGTTCACTTGCTGCTTGCCGACCCCCGTTTTAAGAAGGTACTGGTTTTTACCCGGCGTACACTGCAATTTAAAAACGAGAAACTTGAGGAACACCTGATCGACTTCGATAAGCCGGATCAATGGCAGCAGCTGGTTAAAGGGGATATCTTGTTTTCCGCACTGGGCACTACGATAAAACAGGCCGGAAGTAAACAGGCACAATATAAGATTGACTATACCTACCAATACCAGGTTGCACAAGCGGCTTCTTACAATGAGGTGCCGGTGTATGTTCTGGTGTCTTCGGCTTCGGCAAGTCCGGATTCGCAGCTATTTTATTCGCGCATGAAAGGTGAACTGGAACGCGATGTTAAGAAACTCCCTTTCAAGAGTATCTACCTTTTACAGCCTAGTCTTTTGTTTGGAAACCGGCAGCAGGACCGTCCGGGAGAGAAAATAGGCTATCGAGTGATTAATTTTGTAAATAGACTGGGTCTTTTTAGAAAGTACCGTCCAATTCAGGGGAGGACTGTGGCACAGGCAATGTTAAATGCGGGTATTGAGGGTGCGAATGGTGTTCATGTATACGCTTTAGACCAAATTTTCGACCTGGCGTGATGCTTTAAGGTTTGGCCTTCTTGCGGGTTTTGCCTTTTTCTTTTTACCAAGCCATACGATAAAGCCGGTAACTGGCAGGCTTGCAGATATGAGGCAGGCCAGAAAAGCAATGATCTTGGTTGTAAGTCCCCCAATGGATCCGACATGCAGATCGTAGTTGAGCCTTCGAAGTTGTTCACCGCCGTTGGCAGCCGAAAACGATGGATCTGCCTTGAGCATCTTTAGGGAACGTTGTTCAAAATAGTCGCTTTTTTCCAGGTATCTGGTCCCGGGTTTGGGATTAACAGCAAGGTTCCACACCCCTGCTTTTCCAAAAGGATAGCCAAATGTGACCTGATCATGCGCAAGATTGACCCTTGATTTATTGAGGCGGCTAAATAATATATCTTCCTCGGGTAAATTGCGTTGCGTGGTAAGCGTGGTATCTGAAAGAGAGCGGTTGTAGGCAAACGTCTCTCCACCAGAAGCGGTCCAGTAGACGGCTTTAGAGAACCATTCCATTCCATACACCATTCCGGTGAGCGCCAGTATCAGGCCGACGAGCAGAGAATAAAAACCAAGCACATTGTGCAGGTCATAGTTAAGGCGTTTGAAGGAGGCTTTGATCCGGATCAGAAAACTTTGCTTCGTGGTTGTTTTCGTCCATTTCCTTGGCCACCACAGCACCATTCCGGTGATCAGGGCAATTACAAAGATCAGGGTAGAATAAGCCACAACAGGCTTGCCTATTGCCCTTGGCAACCAAAGTTGGTAGTGTCCAACGATCATGATCCGATAGAAATCCGCATCCAGCGGCTGACTGTATAGCGCTTTCGCAGTATAAGGATCTACATAGTTTACAAGCAAATTCTTGCGGTCGCCATACCAGGGTATAACAGCGCTGCGATTTGCCCCGCGGTAAATCACTGCCGACACACCAGGAACACCGTATTCTTTTTTAACGGCTTCAGCCAGCACCGATGGCGGGAGAAAGGCTCTGCCTTTTGCTTCTGCATGCTGGTAGGGTTGGAACAATAGTCTCAGCTCCTCTTCGAAGGTGAGTATTGCACCTGTTATACTGACAACAACAACAACGATCCCGGTGACCAGACCAAGCCACAGATGAAGCCAGTCAGATATCCTGTAGAATAAGGAACGGTTCTTTCTATGCTTCTTCTTGTAAGGTAATTTGGTCACGGGGATGGTTCTTGAAGTGGATATAATTATTTCAATCTGGAAATTCCGCCGAGGAAGCTTCCTTCGATGATAGCGCCTTTAACGGCTGTTGCAGTTGCGATGTCTGTCTGATAGATGTTAACGACTCCATTTGCTCCAATCGCACTGTACACTTTTCCGTCATCCAGCAATGCAGCAAAGCTTCTACCGCCATCACCTTTATATAATGGTGCATTTGCTACCAGGGTGATTGTTTTTGCATTCAGATCGACAATAGCCAATTTAAGGTTTGTATCGCTCCACCTGTCCTCGATTTTAGGTGTTCCGGTTGTAATCGCTGCAAACAATTTTCCGCCACCAATGTAAATGGCATGGGCAATTTTGCCACCATTGGCCGCAGCATCGGTATTAAAGAAATAGTTTTGATCGAATTCCGACTTCCCGGCAGCAATTTTAAGTATGCCTGCAGGTTTGGTGGACTGGCTAAAGCTTAGCGACAGTGTACTGTTGGAAACGGCATAAAGATCACCATTTTCCGTTTTGAAAAGACCGGACATCGTGTTAAATGCACCTGAAGGGCCGGTACGGGTATCTTTTATTACTTTTTGCAACTTCATTCCCGGGTAGCTGTATACCGCTACATAGTTGGTGTCCGTATTTTTAGTGGCGTAGGTTGTGTAATTTACAGGATAGAAAGTTTGAAACAGCTGATTGCCGGAAACCTGCATACCCGTGTGGAAGATCCAGTCCTGATTGCTGGGATAAATGCTGTTCACCGGTACTTCCGCCCTGGTGCCGATGGCATTCCCGGCCACATCAACGGTATAGAACTTGACATTCAGGCCAGCGGCTGGCGTGGTTGGAACAGAAACGCCAAGCATTGTCTTCCCGGTACCATCTACATCTACAAACTGATTGTTCGGCAATTCGAATGTCAGACCCTTTTTTTCTGTCAGTTTACCTGACGCATCTACGGAATACGTATTCACGTCGGTTACGTCCATACCGCCGATACTGAAAAACCTTGATGCAGCAGAAGCATAATCACGATAGCCTTGTTGCAAAATTCCATTTCCTTTCAGTGAAATCGTACCGGTCATCAGGTCACTTGCCTGCACTACGTAGTTCGTCGTGGCGTTAGGTGTGGTAACTCCGATTCCGAGCGCATAGACTTTATCTTCGGATCCCGGAGTCGGGCCCGGATCCGGATTGTCATTCTTGCTACAGGAAACTGCTGCGATCGCTACTGTTGCGAGTACACTTGTTTTGAATAAATGTTTTAAGTTCATAGTGGAATTTTTAAAGTTGTTAATACCTTTTATCTGTTAATAAAATATCTGAGTTTGAGAAAGAAAGACCTTCCAGGTTTTTGCAGCAGGTAATTGTCGAACAGCCTGTTGTCGGTGAAATTTCTACTCTCCAGTGCAACGCTGTACTTCCCTCCCTGAATGACATAATTTACCATCAGGTTATGCGCAAACTGTCTTGGAATGACGTCCGTATTGTTTGCACCAAGCTGCTGCGGGGTGAAATAATATTTTTCAACAAAGTTCAGACTATAACCCAGGTCCAGTGAATTGCCATTGCCGCCTATGTTCGTGAAGAGGTAACTCACATCTGCGTTCCCGAAAAGGTAAGGCATGTTTGGGATCTTGTATCCAAAATTGTAATTCCTGAATTGTGTCGTTCCCGTGAGGTTGGTGCTGTATATGAACTCTTGCTTATCAATGATGTTCTGATAGGTCATGTTTACCTTTGCCTGAAACCTGTTCATCCAGGCGTAACGGATTTCCCCCTCAATGCCGTTGGTTACCACGTCACCCACGTTGATGTACTGTCTATCTACCGGCTGCGTTTGCGCCTGATCCAGACGAATATAATCCTGTGCGTTCCGGTAGATATAGCTTGCTTCTATCCCGAACCTATGGGCATTGTTCAACTGCAATGAATAGATTGCGCCAAGGTTCACGTTGTTGCTTTGCTCCGGTTTAAGGGCCGAGTTTCTTCTGACATACAGGCCGTCTCCCAACAGTTCAATAGCCTCTGGCAAACGGTAGGTATGCTCAAAGGAGGCCTTTGCCTGCAGCTGCGGTAAAATGAAAAAAGCACCGGCAGCACCGTATCCGAGATCATTGGTTTTGGTAGATGAGGCCTGATAGGTTGGGACGCCTGTTCCGTTGGCGACCTGCTCAAAGGAATTTGCATCCAGCAGGTATAGCTTCGAAAATATGGACGCCGTAAAACGATCGTAATTCGCTTGCCAACCCAGTCCCATAATCTGCTTGTTTAATTGTTGCGGATACTGATAAGTGACATTGCCGGGATCCTCCACATCACTCGATTTTCTTTTGAAGTCGGTCATGACGTAGTTGAACGACAAGGTTTGGTGCTCCTGAAGGCGATAGCCCAGATTGGCGGTTACCAGACCTTCATTGTCTCTGTTCTTCAGCTGGGAACGGCGCAATTCTCCGGTTTCTGTAGGAATGGTTTGTTGCAGCCAGTTGTATTTCAGCTTCGCCGTATCAATGAACTTGTTCCTGGACATATTGTAAGCCCCATACAGACTGAAATCGAGACCCTTGGCGAACAAGTCCGTCTTCTTATACTTCAGCGTTGGAATTATGGCTGTAGATGTTGATGTTCTCCCACCGAACACCTGATCCATAGTCACGCCCGTTTGAATATCTTTGTCGTTTCCGGATGCAATCAAGCCGAACAATAACTTATCAGCATATTTCTTTCCAGTTACGCCAGCCTCCAGCTGGATTGATGCAGACTCATAACCATCATGGAAGCGCTCGACTTCACGCTCTGCTCCTCTTTGGCCAGAGACCAGGTCAATTGGTTTTACATGAACCTTATAGTTGTTGTCTGAATAGTTGTAAAAAGCGTTTGTACGCACCGTAAAACCGCTTTTGGCATTCGTATACGCATGGTTTAAGGATGCCCTGTGCGTATTGAACGATCCATAGCCATAAGAAAGATCGAGGTAATTTGGGTTCGTTCTGGTAATGATGTTAACGGCTCCGCCAAGTGCATCCGCCCCCAGGGTTACCGGTACAACACCTTTATAAACTTCTATACGTTCCGCCATGTTAACTGGAAAATTGTTCAGCGTCAGGGAAGATCCGAAGTTATCCATTGGAATACCATCCAGAAAAAACTTGACTTGTCTGCCAGAAAATCCGTTTAAAGAAAAGTTGAAGTTTGATCCCAGCCCACCATCTTCACGTACACGTACGCCGGATGTTCTGGTCAGGGCTTGATTTAAGTCTGCACCACTATTGTATAGCTGCTTCATGTCAATTACATTCACATTGAAAGCCTGCTCTTTGGTTGCCTTTGCCTCCGTCTTGCCGGAGATGTTGACTTCGTTCATGTCCTGCGCTCCGGAAAGAGTCACTTCCCGCATGATCAGGTCCTCACCTTCCGTCAATGAAATATTTATGCTTTGGGCCTTGAAGCCAACGCGGGAAATGGATAGTTTGTGCTTTCCTGCAGGCGCAGGAAGTTTAAAATGACCGGTCTCATCGGTTTCCGTCCGAAAGTTTGTACCGGTTATATGAATCAGAACTGAACCGACAGCAGCACCACCTGCATCTGTTACCATGCCGGAAACTGATGAACCAGGCGTTTGCCCTTTTGCGGTCAGACAGAAGAAAATTAATGCCAAAATTGAAAATACAGTTTGCTTGTAAACAGTTGTTCGTTTGTCGGAATGCATTTAAGTAGTTTGAAGTGGCTAAGATAGAAGTTATTTAGATTAATTCCAGACAATAGACGGTTTTGTTTATAATTATTATAAATAAGCCTGTATCAACAATTCGCAACGCAGACTGGTAACCTGAACGTTACAATCTTTTTTTATCAATAGATTTCCAGGTTCAATTTTTTTATCTTTACATTTACGAAAACTTTAGGGGTGCCTTGCGCTGAGAAATACCCTTTGAACCTGATGCAGTTAGTACTGCCGAAGGGAAAAGTAGAAGCAACACAGTTGCTGTCTTTTCATTCCCCATTGCGGGCAATCCTATAGTTTTTCCAGTTTTTATTCACTATGGAAATAACTATTAACCACAAGTCCTACGATCTTAAAGAAAGGTGTTCTCTTGAACACCTGCTTATTGACATCCTTCGATCCGGAGTCCGCGGCATCGCCGTAGCGGTCAATCAACACATCGTCCCCAAGTCGGCCTGGCCAGCACATGTACTCAAACACGGCGATCAGGTCATCATCATTAAAGCAACCCAGGGCGGATAACTAAACCTAAAACCATGAAACAAGAAAAAACCCCCAACGGAGAAGTGATTAGCCGTTCCCCATTTCCAGCGTCCCGCAAGGTACATGTCAAAGGTCAGCTGCATGACATCCGTGTAGCCATGAGGGAAATTACCTTAGCTGACACCAAAATCCACAATGGTTTCGGACTCAGGGAGCCGAACCCCTCCGTCACCGTTTACGACACCAGTGGACCTTACACAGATCCAACCGTTCAAATTGACGTGAAAGCCGGTCTTCCGAGGCTCCGGGAAAAATGGATCAAAGCAAGGCTCGATGTTGACGAACTGAGCGAGATCTCTTCCGAATATGGCAAGCAGCGCCTCGCAGATCCTGCGCTTGACGCATTGCGCTTCGCGTACTCCAAACGCCCACTCAAAGCAAAAGAAGGGCAGAATGTATCACAAATGCACTATGCCCGAAAAGGAATTGTCACTGCTGAAATGGAGTATATAGCCATTCGCGAGAACCAGAGGATAGACCTGGTAAATGAACAGCTGGGTGCGCAGTCTGCAGTTATGAATCATCAGCATGCCGGGCACAGTTTCGGTGCAAATACACCCAAGGGATACATCACACCCGAGTTCGTACGGCAGGAAGTGGCCGCGGGGCGGGCGGTAATTCCCTGCAACATCAACCATCCGGAACTCGAACCCATGATCATTGGAAGAAACTTCCTCGTCAAGATCAACGCCAACATTGGCAACTCGGCGGTGACCTCATCCATTGAGGAAGAGGTAGAAAAAGCGGTTTGGGCATGCCGTTGGGGCGCGGATACGATCATGGATCTATCCACAGGCAAAAATATTCATGAAACAAGAGAATGGATTGTCCGGAACTCCCCTGTTCCCATCGGGACTGTACCGATCTACCAGGCGCTTGAAAAAGTTAATGGCAAAGCGGAGGACCTCACCTGGGAACTGTTCAGAGACACTTTGATTGAACAGGCAGAACAGGGCGTTGATTATTTCACGATCCACGCTGGTGTACGGCTGCCATACATTCCCCTAACTGCAAAAAGGATCACCGGAATTGTATCCCGTGGCGGCTCAATAATGGCCAAATGGTGCCTGGCGCATCACCAGGAAAATTTCCTGTATACCCATTTTGAAGAAATTTGTGAGATCATGAAAAGCTATG
>JARKUW010000212.1 GCA_029851965.1 Bacteroidota bacterium
TATTGCTGTTTGAACTGTGCTTCGCTCTGCTCTACTTTCCTACCGAATTCCTCGATGCTGATATCTTCGCCATCTATAGTTCCAACAACCCGTTGCGATTCTGCCCAGAATGGCTTTCCTGCACTAATCGCATCACCTAATAAAAATGCAACAATTGCGAAACCGATGGCACCAATCAAGATGTAGCCTGCACGATTGCGCAAAAATGTCATTAAACCCATAATATTTCTATTTATACTTTTTTTAAGAGGGCGCAAGATACAACTTTTGCCAAAAAAAGAAAACATTTAATGGCATAAGAATAAGTTATTAAAAATTAGGGAAATACCAGCTTTTGGACCGCTGGATTATTGCTGCAAATCGCCTTGAATGTAGGTTTCACCATAGGCATTATCGAAGTTCACAGAACTGAAATCTTCGGGGGCGGTAAAGTTCACGGCATTGATAATTGTACCGTCTGGTTTGGTGATTATACCCTTAGGTGAGCTGAAGATTTTTTTGTTTTGGTTCCAGACCAGCTCCTCCGTATTGAACCGCAGATTGGCGTTTATCACCACCACATTTTTCTTAAAAATGGTGAGTTGCTCCGTCTCCTTCATAATCGCATAGTTGGAGGTAATGGTTCCGTCGCTCTTTAAATCTTTATTGTAAAACTCAATCTTTACGCCTTTAGGCATCTCCTGATAGGTAACCCCGTTCTTCGCAGTTACCTTATCAAGTATTGGCGCAAAGCCCTTCGCTTTCACCTTTGCAGAATCGCTGTATATGACTTCTGCACCGAAGGTACGGTTGGCGTTGAAAGCAACTTTCTGATTTGAAATGGTACTCGCTTTTTTTAAGTCATCATCAGTGCAGGCAGACAAGCATAGCTGCCCGGCAAAGATCAGAACGAGAACCAACCGAAACCATTTACACCTCATTAATCAAATTTAAACCTTCTAAACCATCTGTCATTAAGCGTAAACCCAAGATGAAGATTGATGTAGTTCTCCTGAAGAAGTCCGTCTGTCATTGACCCACGACGTCCAAGTTCGGTCGTCACATTCATTTTATAGAATGAGCTTCTTGTTGGAGAAGGTGCTAAAGGAAACCCGAATCCAAAGGTGATCGCCATTTGTTTGATGTCCTGTTGATTAAGCTGAACGTATGTTTTATCGTATGTGAAACCCAGTCTGTAATCCACCCTGTTGAAATAACTTCCGATCGAATTGATATCCGGTGTAATCTGCCCACCTACTGAGAAACCGTATGTATCTTGCAGCCCTTGTTGCTCATTGCCTATCGATAAGTCGGACCACTTTCCTGTGCGGTAATCCGCGCCGATCAGCCATTGGTTGTATTTCTGAATGGATATACCGAAGTTATGAATCAATGGAAGTTTAAGCTGTGCTTTCGGGTCGTTTGTATTCACGAGCGTGTCAAAAGCAGCTAACGCCGCACCGGTTGTTGCATCCTTGGTGTACTGCGTAACGACAAAACTTCTTTTCGAATTGATGCTTGATGAAGATGACCCGGAATAACCAAGTGTCACTGATGTCTTCGTATTCAAAGGAATATTATACTGTGCACCGTAAGAGAAATTTACACCGCCAACGCTATTTTTTGTTTCCATCCGAGCGTTGATCGTATTGGTTTGATCCAACAGCTCTGATGAGCGGGTTTGGAGCAAATTACCAAATATGTATTCTGCATTTGCACCCAACCGAAGGTGTTGTCCAAATTGGTAACCGTATCCGAAGTAAGCCTTAGTCAGCCCGCCTTCACCTGCATAAACATAGTTTACATCCTTAGTCGTTGTACCGCCCGCATTGGTCAAGGTAGCCTTGTTTAAAAACTGATATCCAAGTTCTGAGTATGGGATCACGCCGAAACTTAGAGCCGATCGGGTGGTTACCGGAAATGCCAGCGCTACATGACTTAACGTACCGTTAAAGCTTGTCTCACTTGCCCCGTCACGTTTCAAATTGTTGAATGTCCCTGTTGCACCAATATCTACTGTAGTTAGGTTAATGCCTGCATAAGAGGCAGGGTTAAGCATGTTGATATTGCTATAACCTGTCGGGCTGAATACGGCAGTCGATATCCCTCCCATGGCCCGGTATTGCGGAAGAGCCAGAGATTTGATGTTCCCTATACCATACCGGGAATATGGTGATTGAGTCGTAACCTGTGCATTCACAGCATTGCCTATCAGCAACACCAAAACTGCAGCTATGTAATTAATTTTTCTGAACATATTCAAATGCAATGACTTCATTTAATCCTTTTAATACTAAGTATGGATCGTGTATAATTTGAGGCGCAAAGATGCTGTTTTTTAATTGCTTCAGCAAAAACGCGCCGTCCCCCCCTGTAATCACGACCTTCAAATCTCTATTCGTTTTATTCTGCAGGGCAATAAAGCCCTCAACTTCCTTATTCACGCCTTGCAATACCCCGGAGAGAATTGCACTACTGGTGTTGTTTCCTTCCGGAATGTCCGCTTCGGGATCCCAGTTCACCAGCGGCAATCTGCCGGTATAATGGTTAAGAGCTGCAAACCGCATCTGGATCCCCGGGCTGATACTGCCACCGTGGTAAGCAGATTCACTACTCAGCAGATCATATGTAATGCAGGTACCAGCATCAATAACAAAGCAATTCTGCCCAGGATATAGCCGGTGTGCAGCAATTACGTTTGCCCACCTGTCAAGTCCTAAAGTAGCTTTTGACTGATAAAAGTTCTTGATCCCGGTATTTTTGTTGGTTGAAAACTGAATGTAATTGGTATTCAATTTCAGGAGCTCAACAATATTGTTATGGCCTGCAGCAACATCAGACACAATAGCGTTTTTCACCTGGAACTCCAGGATCAGGTCCAATATTAGCTGCTCTTCAATCCTTGCTACCGCTTGATAGAACAGTAGTTCCTTCTCATTGAAGACCGAGATTTTACTTTTTGAGTTGCCAATATCAATGACCAGATTATGCATTAATCATTCCTAGAATGGACTCGAAGATAACCAAGCCATCCTGATTGTTGAGTAAAGCATCTGATGCACGCTCCGGATGCGGCATCAAACCAAAAACATTCCTGCCGGCGTTACAAACGCCCGCGATATTTGCGATTGAACCGTTTAAGTTGGATTCGGTGCTCAGATTTCCACCTTCATCACAATATCTGAACAATACACTGTCCGTGTCATTAAGCATTTTGATGGTATCCTCGGTAGCGAAATACTGTCCTTCACCGTGTGCAACCGGGATCTTAAGCACCCTGTCAGGCTCAATTAAATGAGTTAGCAAGCTGTTAGAAGTAGCTGGCTTAAGCCAGGTGTTCCTGCAAATGAACTTTCTGTTTTCGTTGTGCAGCAAGGCTCCGGGTACAAGGTGAGCTTCAGCAAGAATCTGAAAACCGTTGCAGATACCCATTACAAATCCGCCGTTATTGGCAAATTTGATCACTTCCTGCATAATCGGTGAAAAGCGTGCAATCGCACCTGAACGCAAATAATCACCAAAAGAAAACCCTCCAGGTAATATAATGAATTCAGCACCCTGAAGGTCATGGTCCTTGTGCCATAGACGCACAACTTCCTGTCCTAGAATATGTTCCAATACATAAATAACATCCTGATCACAATTTGAACCGGGAAAAACGACTACTCCAAACTTCATGTCACAAAGCTATTAATCTTTACCAAGTTTCAAGGTATCAATTTGTTAAAAAAAGTTAAACGAACAAAAAGTATTGAATGGCTACGACAAGAACCAGAAACAGGCTCTCATAGAACCAGCGGCGGGTTGCATTCGCAAAATAATAGGCCAGTAAAACCGCACCGGGAGGCACGCATAGCAGGAAATGGTACAAACGAAAATTAGGCTTTGTGTAGAAGCTGATGATGGCACAAAGAAACATGAAGAACAACATCTGGAATGCCTTACGCGTGCTAATGAAACTCCGGAAAAAGCTCTCCCGAAGCTGTATCATCGCCAGGACCATCATCACCGCAACAGGAACCAAAACCAGATAATCATTGTAGTTAATTTTAAATGTTGCCGGAAATTTGTTTGCCAGCGGAAGCCAGATGTCGTAAAACCGGTCCAGGTTATCATTCCAGAAATAGAAAACCCCGAGGAAAAAGAATATGGTTATAAAGCCCACCAAGCCGGACAACCATTCTCTCCAGTTGAACGATCTGTACAGCAGGAGCGTCAGCCAGATCATCAGCAACATTACGATAAAAGGAAAGTAGATCAGGGTACCTACAGCAATGATCATCCCGATGTCGAACATGATCATGATCGCATTCGGGGATTTGCCTACTTTAAGGAACTTATCCATTACCCAAATCAGCAGAAAATTACAGATCAGTGTAGGACTTAACACGAGGAACGGCATAAACAAACTCGTCCCCGTAATATAAAGAAGCGCGGGAAGAAATCCGGGTTTCGCCAATAACCCATGTTTATTGATAATGGTATTGAAAATGATCGATTGAATAAACACCAGCAGTGCAGCAATAAGCACGTTTCCGAAAGGTGTAAATGCATCCTGAAGTGGAATCTGGATAAAAAACTTGGCATAAGGCTCCAGAAACTCAAAACGCAACGTTTCCGGCATATCCAGAAAGATCGGAATCCGCATAAAAAAAGTATATGCGAATAGTAAGATTAAGTTAATTGGATTTGATTTTCTAAACTGATTGATCATTGCTCTCTGCTAAGCAAAAGTAAAGTAATTTATCTGGCAAACTGCCTTACAAGTTTATCTACAACCTCCTTTGTCTGGTCGGGAAAGTTAAACTGCGGCCGTTCATCTGTTTGAACCCATTCCTTTAGCATCGGCAGCCAGTTTTTGTTGCTCCCCCAGATCACCGGCACCCCGAACTTTTTAAGCGCAAAAGCATTGCACTGCTGCTCGTATTGAAACTTCATCGGTACCACAAGGAGCTTCTTCCCTAAGAACAAGGCTTCGGCGGGACCTTCAAAACCACCCCCCGTAAGCAGGCCTTCACAACTGGCGAGGCTTGCATTGAAACGCTCATTGTTCACGGGACTTACGTTAACATTCCCATTGGAATATCCCACCAGCGCATGTTTGGAAAAAACCTGCCATTTTACTCCCGCAATTTGCTGCAGAATCGGAACGAGATGCCGGTCGTCTATCGCGGGAAGATAAACGGTATAGTGCCCTGCATTTGTAACCTGAAGGTTCCTGATTTCTGAACGGATAACCGGTGTATGAATAAAGTCGTCGTATTTCTCAAAATGAAAACCTACATAATGCGTCGCCGGAGCATAATACTTCATCACCAGCTGAGCCCAGTCGATACTCTTTGGCTTGGGTACAAGGGCCGACTGGAAGGAGGCCTGATGACTGAGTCCGACGCTTTCTAGTCTTCTCCGTTTACACGCCCAGGCCGTTACGGGCTCAAAATCATTCAGGATTAAATTATATTCTTCCAGTGGTAAACTGTTCATGTCCCTGATGAACCGTTGCAGGTTCATGGATTTCCATGTTTCATAATGATTTACCCCACCGCGCTTTCCAAAGATAAAACTAAAGCCATGCAGCTCATATTTCACCTTTTGCACCAGCTTCACGTCCGCCTGTGTTCCACTAATCAGAATGTCGACTGCCCCATGTTGTTGCAGGTGAGGTATAATCTCCCGTGCCCGGCTGATATGACCGTTCCCAGTTCCCTGAATCGCATATAAGATCTTCATTCCATCCAGAATATATGATGAAGTACCAGGTTCAGCACTAAGCTGTCAGATGCTTCTTATTGCGGTTTTCTGTGTAGAAACCAAAGCCAAGAAAAGCAACCAGCAGAATACTTCCTGCAAGTGAGATCTTCTCGCCCATGTAGTAAGATTTCGGTTCAAACTTAAACTCAACAATATGATTTCCAGCTTCAAGCTGCGCTGCACGCAATACATAATCGGCACGGAAATAAGGTTTTTGCACCTTATCCACATACATGTTCCATCCTTTGTCGTAGTAGATCTCTGAGAAAACTGCAATTACGTCGTTTGGTGCACTATAGGAATACACCAGATGATCCGGATGGTAACTATCCAGTTTGATCATGGCGGTCGGACCACCTGCACCAACCCTCTTGACGTCAATCAAACCCTTGTATTGGTCATCAACAATCGCTTCTTTTTTGGGATCAAAACTGCTTATTGCTTTCATCTCTTCATCTGCATTCTTTGCAAACTGAACACTTGGAACAATCCAGGCATTCCCAGCGGCAGTCGGGTTCCTGGACATCTTATAAGATCCATTTTGTTCATCCTGAGTGATGATGTATTTGGTATTCAGCATATCGAGCACATCCTGATTGATGCTTTTCGAAAATTGCTTGTCGATCAATTCCTGATAACGCTTCAGCTTCGCCGCATGATACCCACCAATGGTCTTGTGAAATTGCGACGGTGTGGCATCCTGGAATGTAGAAACCGTAAGGTCCAATACTCTAAAATTCGGATCCTTATCTGCCGTAATGAAAGTATCCACATCGCGTGCCTGAAAGTGGTTGGCTAAGTCACTCTTATTCGCAAAATTATCCTTATTCAGGTACCTGCGATCCACCTGCCACATGTCAAATAATACGGCAAGGCCGATAAGCACAAATGCAAGCTGCATGTTTAGCTTCTTATTAAAATACGCCCACAATAGCGCATATCCAACGGCAATAAACAGGAAACTTCTAAGTGCATCCGCTCTGGCAATGTCTGCACGATCAGAAATCAGTGCATTGGCTAAGTTAAGCGCCTCACCACGGTTGTTCTGCAATAGTTGCGTCAATGCATCAACCATCTGCGGGTGGCTGGAGTTTGTGAAACTGAAAAGCAAAGTTGGCATAATGGCAACCAGCAGGGAGAACCCTCCGGTAATTGCCGCCGCGATTGTCAATTTTCTTACCAGTGTTTTTTGGTCATATTGCCCTTCCTGTGCTTCTTTCAGGGAAAGAAAAGCAAGGATTGGAAACACCAGGCCAACAATGGCCAAAATCGATTCAACTGCTCTGAATTTGTTATACAGCGGGAAATAATTGAAGAATACGTCAGAAATCAATGGGAAGTTCCGGCCGAAGGAGAGTAGCATGAACAATATCGTTGTACCCACGATCCACCACTTCAAGCGGTTTTTAACGATCATCAGGCCGAATACAAACAGAAAACATACGATCGCACCAAAATAATAAGGGCCTGACGTAAACGGCTTCTCTCCCCAATATTGCTGCATGCCAAGCTGACCGGCAAGTTGCTGGATGGCGGGAGTCGGATCACCGCCAGTCACCTGCTGCAGCGCCTTGTACACATGACTTTCCGGTTTCACCAGCTCATCGATGCCCGTTGCACCACCATAAAGATTGGGAATCAGAAAGGTAAAACTTTCACCTACACCCTGGCTCCACCCGTAAGCGTATTCCTTAGATAATCCACTCTGCTCTTCAGCATGATCCGTGGTCAAATTTGATTTACCACGATTAGATTCCAGTCCATATTCGTAGGTGGTCCATAACGTTCCTGCATTTACCATTACGGAAAGCAATCCCGCAATTGCCAGAAATCCCACTGCTTTTCCAAACGGCGCTAACCTTTTGGCCTTCGCTGCATGGTAAAGCTCAATTCCGATATAGATAAGCAACGCAATGAACAGATAGTAGGTCATCTGTATGTGATTTGCGCGTATTTCCAGGGCCATGAATAAAGCCAGTAAACTACCGCCCAGCCAATATTTCCCACGAAGTGTAAGCAATACACTGGCTAGGATCGGCGCACAAAAGGCAATTGCAAGTGCCTTGTTGCTATGTCCTGCAGCAATGATAATGAAGTTATAGGAGGTAAAGCCGAACGCAATGGCACCGGCGGCGGCCAGATAGGGGTTTATTTTCAAGACACAAAACAAAAGATAGGCGCCCAGTACATACAGGAGCACAACATCCACCGGATCTGGAAGTACCGTTTTAATGAAGTTGATCGTATGTGAAGCGATGTTCATCGGGTATTGAACCCAGATCTGATAGGCCGGCATACCGCCAAACATCTGATTGGTCCAAAGTGGCCCTTTGCCATCCTTTTGTTTATAGTCCATAATCTCCTTTTGCATGGCTTTCGCCTGCAGCACATCGCTTTGAGCTGGTCTTTTGCCCTGTAAAACAGGACTGAAATATGCAAAAACGAGGATTATGAAAAATGCGATGATGGCGAGGTGGGTGCCATTCCTTTTAAACCAAGTATTCATTAAG
>JARKUW010000234.1 GCA_029851965.1 Bacteroidota bacterium
AGGCCCGGCATTTGATTTTGAATAAGAACAGAAAGCCATCTTCCATTTACCTTGATCTTGGCTTTGAAAGCCTGTCGCATTTTTCTTATTCCTTTAAGAAGAAATTCGGACATGCGCCGACGGGATAGCTAACCTGAATAGTGATTTATTGTATATTTATGGGGTATGAACAATAATTCCAGCCCGCCGATTATACGTGAACTGCTGACATTTTATTCCAAACTGAGCTGGTTTAACTTCGTTTTCCCGAAAATGAAGACGCAGGAACGCATTGAATTGATGCTCTATACAGTGCTTTGTGTGATTGCAGCTGGCTTCGCTATATCCAACTTTCCGAATACAGCGTATTGGGGGCTTACTTTTAGTACAAGCCTCGGCATATTCCTGCTGGTTTTCGCGTGGTTATGCCTGCGCGCTGTCCTTCTGGATGGTAAAGTTGAAAGACATCAGGCGATTGAATATGCGAAGTATTTTAGTAAGGGAGAACCGTTTAACAGATATACCCTCAAGGTGCAACTTCTGAAAGAGCGACTGGACGGGCTTAAGTGTTCCGACAAAGCGTCTATAGATTCAATAATCAACGTGTTAAAGTACGAAGCCGCCGTTCCGGCATTCCAGCCGAGCTCGCACAAAGTATTTAATTCACTGTTCTTCCTGATATTGGGTGCTTTCATTTCTTTTTTCATGGGTATAGCAGACAAAAGCAACCTGACGCCGCTATGGGATCTGATGAAGGTGGCATTGCCTCTGCTGCTCATGTTGATTGCCGTCCTTTTTGCTTTGGAGGTTACAGTAGGGAAGCTCCTTCACGACTGGAAAACGAGGTCCCGCTACCGGGTGGAGCTGATCAGGTTTTTGGAAGAGATCAAGATGACCATATCAACCAACGATGCTGTGCCAGAGATCACTGATAAGCCTACCTGATCGGCTTTCCAGAATGATTTTTAAGGCATGCCGTTTCAATTTCTAAAACATTTTTCCTTTTCACTTTATTTATGGAGTAATGGAAAAGAAGAGGGTGCATAAAGAGGAACTCAAAGCATTGGGGATTCCGAACGGGCAGTTGCTGCTGAAATTTCAACGGGTTTGCAATTCGGTACTGCTGCAGGGACGGATCAGTAAAGATGATCTGCTTGCTGAGGTGAAGAAGATGATCGCTGATCCTTTGCCGTACTCGAAAACACGGAGCCAGCTGAGGAATTTAGCGGTACTGCTGGTCGAAAAAGCCAATGTCCGTCCGGATGAAGAAGAAGCTATTCATTACGACATCAGGGAAACGGCACTGTCTTATCCAATATATGGCGGGGAGAACATTGATCCGAAAGCATTGGCACAAATGGATGTCGCCATGCGCTTACCAATAGCAGCTGCAGGGGCACTGATGCCGGATGCACATTCCGGTTACGGGCTGCCCATCGGAGGCGTACTTGCCACAGACATCAATACCATCATTCCGTATGCCGTAGGCGTGGACATCGCCTGCCGGATGTGTATGAGTATCTTCGATGTACCGGCAACGGTGCTGGATAAAGAAAGCAGGCGGCTGGAGTGGATTTTGAATGAAAGCACAGTGTTTGGGATGGGGGCGACGACCAAGCAGCATTTTGACGACCGCATCATGGATCTGATGGAATGGCGGTCGACCAAACTCATCCGCTCCCTGAAGGATAAGGCATATGCACAGTTAGGTACATCCGGAACCGGCAATCACTTTGTGGAATGGGGGACCCTAACCATTGAGGATGGGGCAATACCGGAGCTTCCTGCAGGACAATACCTCACCTTGCTCTCCCATTCGGGTTCGCGTGGTTTTGGGAGCACCATTGCCAATCACTATTCTACACTTGCCGTGAAGAAAACAGCCTTGCCGAGAGAAGCGAAGGATCTGGCCTGGCTGGACCTGCGCACCGAAGAAGGGCAGGAGTACTGGATCTCCATGAATCTCGCCGGGGAATATGCCTCTGCAAACCATCACGAAATTCACAACAAGATTGCTGCGAAATATGGATTGCAGCCGGTTCGACGTATTGAAAATCACCACAACTTTGCCTGGAGGGAAAAGTTAGCCGATGGAACGGAGGTTATGGTTCATCGCAAGGGGGCAACGCCGGCAGGTAAGGTTGTGCTGGGCATCATTCCAGGTTCTATGGCAACGCCAGGATTTCTGGTTACCGGAAAAGGAAATGAAGATTCCCTGAATTCTGCAGCACACGGCGCAGGCCGTTTGATGAGCAGGAACCAGGCCATAAAGGAATTTAAAAGATCCACGGTAGATGATATGCTCAAAGCCCGTGGCATTACCCTGCTGGGCTCCGGACTGGATGAGGCACCGATGGCTTACAAGGATATCCATGCCGTGATGAAGGCGCAAGACACCCTGGTTGATGTTTTGGGAACCTTTATGCCCCGTATTGTGAAGATGGCTGACCCACGCGAAAGGCCGGAGGATTAAAGCGGACAGCGTAGCGAACGATTAGACTGATGGCTGCAGTACTTTTTCGTAGGCACGACGCGGGCTGCCGCGAAAAAATACCTCACCGCAGTACACGTAGCCCAGCTTTTCAAAAGTCTTCATCATGGCCATGTTATCGAAGTTTGTGTCCGCTTTGATGCTAAATATGCTGTTGTCAATTGCGTAGTCTTCAACATGCTTCATGATCTCTTTCGCGAGTCCCTGGCCAATATATTGTTCCGATATGGCCACTCTGTGAACCACTACGAAGTCCCCGTTGGTGATCCAGTTGCCTTGTATGTTCGCATATTCAGGTTCGTCATTTACCAGAACCGCACAATAGCCAATGATCTTGCCGTCATCACACAGGACAAAGCCGCTGCGCTGGTCAATGTCCTGCTGGATTACTGTAGGGTTTGGATAGCCATCCTGCCATTGATTGCTGCCATCTGCTTTTCTTCGGCGTATTGCCTGTTGGATAATCGTCCAGATTTCTTCAAGATCAACAGGGGAGGCGGTTCTAAAGGTATGTTTCATGTGTTATAAAGCGTGGCTTATGTGCAAACGTAATCGTTTATATTCATTTCGCAAGGCTTCGTGCTGCAAAATCAGGAGTTGATGTAGCACGCAAAAAGCATTTATTTCATGCGGTGTAATTGACGGCAAGCGTAAATTAATTACTTTGCAGGACATCATGCTGCAAATGTTTAATTAAACCATATACATGCCTTTAACTGCGTATTCCCAGTCGAAATCCTTTATTGTTATCGCATTATTACTGCTGATCGCTACCGCAAGCCGCGCACAATCTTCCATACCGTTTGAACTTACGCCGCAAGGCCACATCATGCTGAAGGCGAAAGTCAATGGGGTGGATGGGAACTTCATATTTGATACTGGTGCGGGCTTAACGCTCATCACCAAAGCTTTTTCGGACAAGGTAGGTAAGCTACATAAGCAAGATGGAAGCTATACCGCATTTCGTGCTACAGGAGAACAACTTACAGCAGAACTATACGATGCCGAGACCTTAGCGTTGGGAGACTTTGTGGAGCGTGATCCCGTCCTGACCGTTTTTGATGTGAACCTGGGGCCCATTGACGGCCTGATTTCGCTTATGAGTTTTCGGGAACAGCCATTTACAATTGACTACGTTAATAAGAAGATAATCTTTGAAACCGATAAGCAGATGGCCGGAGTACGAAAGTCGGGGCGCCATATTCCGTTGCAATTAGAGGACTCAAGAGAGCAAGCACTGACTATATTCGCGTATTTTAAAGTAAACGATACGTTGACGTTACAGTTTTCGATCGATAGTGGTGCGGGGAATAATGTTTACCGGATAAACTCAAGACACATTCCCGATTTGGGCATTGATACCACAAATGCAACTAAAATAACAATACCGAGCGAGTTTAATCCGGCGGTAAAGACGATCATCTACCAGGGTAATGTGAAGTCGATCGTTTCGAAAGCTTCATCTGATGTTCAATGCCGAGATGTAAAAGCTTCCTTTATCGACGGCTTAATCTACGATGGTATAGTATCCCTGAACTGGATTGGGCAACAGGTTACGTTTGATTTAAAGAGACGGGAAATGATCGTTATGCCCCGATAATCGCCTTCCGGTGTTCAATTCCCCATTCCGTGAGATTGTTGATTATCGTTTTCAATGTTTCCCCATGGGTGGTCAGCTCGTACTGAACCGTCACCGGGTGCGTATCCAAAACTGTCCGGTTGACGAGCTTATTGATTTCGAGTTCCTTTAGTTCCTTACTCAGCATCTTATTTGAAATCCCGGCTACATCATTCAAAATGTCAGAAAATCTTCTTTTGTTGTAATAGCAGATAGAGGAAATGATGGCTATTTTCCACTTTCCATTAAGTACATCCATCGTATCCTGGACAGCCATGATTTCTCTTTTGTGTCCCTCTTTAAAATCTGTTTTGCACTCCATATGTTACTTCGTTACCTCGAGGTTACTGTTACTTTTCTATACAAAGTAACTAAATTGCTTTTTAACAACCTAACTTTGTACTCGTTATTTTAACCATAAGAAAATGAGTAAATTAGAGAATAAGGTAGCTGTAGTTACAGGTGCGTCAAAAGGAATAGGCGCTTCTATTGCCAAATACTTCGCAGCAGAAGGCGCAAAGGTTGTGGTCAATTATGCTTCGGGGAAAGAAGACGCAGATCGGGTTGTAGGCGTAATTCTGGACAACGGCGGAACGGCAATCTCGGTGCAGGCTGACGTCTCCAAAGAGGCAGACATTTTCAGGTTGTTCGAAGAAACAAAAAATGCCTTCGGCACCCTCGATATTTTGGTGAACAACGCAGGCATTTATCAATATGAAGCAATTGAACTGGTATCTCCAGAATCTATTCAGCAGCAGTTCAACATCAATGTGCTGGGCTCTATACTGGCGATCCGCGAGGCGGTGAAACTATTTGGTGATCAGGGGGGGAATATCATCAACATTAGTTCTGGCGCAAGCAATACACCATTACCCACCGGTTCGGTTTATTCTGCAACCAAAGCAGCATTAGATGCGGTGACCGTTGCCTTGTCAAAGGAATTTAGCGGAAGAAATATCCGTATCAATTCGCTCCTGCCCGGGGTCGTTGAGACTGAAGGTTCACGCAGTGCGGGCTTTGTTGGTAGTGATGCGGAAATAAATCTGGTTGCCCATACGCCACTCGGTCGTACCGGTCAGCCGGAAGACATTGCGAAAGTTGCTGTATTTCTTGCTTCCGACGATTCGGCCTGGATCACGGGAGAAAAAATAGCCGTTTCGGGAGGTATTTACGGGCTTTAAAGCATAACGACCTATTTACAAGTACAATTTGAATTTACATACACAGTAATGGATTGTAGCTAAACATTACGGATATCATATTAAAAAAGAATCAAGATGAAACAGAATAATTATGGAGGAGCGTTGCAGAAACCAATTGGTTCGGGATTCAACGCCTTATCAACAACCAGTGATGTAATTAACGGGATTGACCTTACCGGAAAAGTCGCCATTGTTACGGGCGGTAATACAGGCATCGGACTGGAAACGGTAAAAACCCTCTCTAATGCAGGAGCAACAGTTGTTATCCCTGCACGGGATGTGGAAAAGGCAAAGAAGAATTTAGAGGGTGTTCCGAATGTTGAAATCGAACAAATGGATCTGATCAACCGTGCTTCTATCGATGCCTTTGCAGAAAAGTTTTTAGCTTCAGGCAGACCATTGGATATCCTGATAAACAACGCAGGAATCATGTTTGTTCCTTTACGCCGGGATTCGGAAGGCATCGAATCCCAGCTTGCAACAAATTATTTGGCCCCGTTCCGGTTGACCGCAAGATTATGGCCCGCGTTAAAAAAGGCCAATGGTGCAAGAGTCGTTAACGTTTCTTCTTTGGGACACCAGTTTTCAGCCTTCAACTTTGAAGACCCAAATTTTGAACATCATGACTATGAAACACTGCAAGCCTATGGACAGTCAAAAACCGCCGTTAATCTTTTTTCACTTGAACTGGCTAACCAGGCGAAATCCAGTATCGTAACTGCATATTCAGTACATCCGGGCAACATCTGGGGAACAGAACTGGCCAGAGAGGCACCGTTGGAAATTCTACAGCGATTTGGTTTTTACGATGATAAAGGAAAGCCTGTACAGGAAGTCCTGGATTCCCTTAAAAGCATTCCCCAAGGTGCGGCTACAACGATATGGGCTGCGACCAGCCCGCTGCTGAATGATCTTGGAGGCGTTTATCTCGAAGATGTTGAAGTCGCCGAACTGGCCATTGACGCCTCAGTACCAAACGGTGTAAAACCGTATGCTCTGGATGAGGCCAGCGCGAAAAGACTGTGGAAATGGACCGAAGAAGTAACGGGTGTCACCTTTGACCTGAACTAATGCTTTGATTGGGCCAGACCTGCTTGCATCGAAGTTGCGACAAACCCATTAAAAAAAAGAAGTGCATACTGGATGGTATGCACTTCGCTTTTTTAGACCTGGCGGCGTTTACTTAACATAGGCGCTCTCCGGCGGGCCCAGATAAGTTTGCTCTACATAGTTCTCCGGGCTAACCACCAACTTTTCCAGCACAATTCCCGGATCTACCATCCATATTTTCACCGTATGGGCACCAGCAGTTTTAATATCGTGGCGTGTGGTTTGAATGTTGATGTTGTCTGCTACATTCTTATCCCAGCTTCTGCCTGGTTTCTCCGGATTGATGTTGACCAACTGTGGCTTCTCATCGTCAATGGAAACTGCATACATCAGGCTTTTATTGTTCTGGAAGTTCAGGGTCGGAGCAAGGTAAGCTGCAACTTTTATTTTCCCGGCGTCAACTGTGTTGATCAGGTACTCCAGCACAGGGCTGTCTGCTGTTCCGGGGGTTTGAGCTTTTGCTGTAACCGGAAAAGGAGTGACTGCAGAAACGGTCTTTCCGAAACCCGGCAGGACCTTCCAATCGACGGATTTACCAGCCTTCTTAGCGGTATAATGTTCAGCTTCAATGGAGATGATGCCGTCGTCGGGGATAAAACCCTTTACATTTGCCGGATGGTGTTTAAGGATGGCGTCTATCTTTATTTCTTCTCCATTGGATTTAACGACTATCGAGGTTTGCTGATCACCCGCTGGTACTTTAGCCCAGTCTACACTTAGCCAAACCCTGCTCTCTTTGGACACACGGCCTTTAGGGGCGCTGATTTTGAGGTAAGGTGCGGTGCTTTCGATCGTGTAGTCAAATGTACCTGTTCCCTTGTTGTAGATGTCCAGGTATTGCTTTCTATTGCTGTATTTATTGAACTCAGGAAGGCGGTTGGCTGTTACCGGCGTGAATATACCCATTGCAGGCTTCTCCAGAGGAGTCACGGTTTTTAGATCCGGCATCTTGTTGGAGTCCGGCTGCTGCCAGTACGTGTAGCCGATGTGTGTCTGGTCCATCAGGTGTGACCACTTTCCATTGGCTAGCGTGTCGTTGTAGTAACGGGTGATCTG
The DNA here is from genome assembly GCA_029851965.1 of Bacteroidota bacterium. Taxonomy (GTDB): domain Bacteria; phylum Bacteroidota; class Bacteroidia; order Sphingobacteriales; family Sphingobacteriaceae; genus Pedobacter. Next base: position 7,457 of record JARKUW010000234.1, read on the forward strand.
TGCATCTTTTGCATAGAAAGCTCTTGCCTTTTGCGCTTCATCATTCGCCGATACCCGGTTCTCCTTTGCATACTGGTGGTTTTTTGCAACGGCAAAATACAGGTTGTAGAGATTCGAAGCTGCCTGCACGGGGTGCAGCACCAATTGGTAGTATGCATCCTTGTACTCCGGGCTTAACTTCTTCGCAAGCGCTTCTGTTTTTTCCAGTAATTTGTTGTAGTCGTCTGTAACCCTTTCATACTCATTAAAAACGGTCAGGCTGTACGTTTTCTGATCCAAAAGTTCCGGCTTCCGGCGTCCGTTAAACTTACTATAGGTGGAAAGGATGTAG
>JARKUW010000244.1 GCA_029851965.1 Bacteroidota bacterium
ATTTTTAGGGTATAAAAAATCCCTGCAAAAATGCATTTTACAGGGATAATATGTTAAAGAGGTGCTTAAACAGTTAAAGTTTCCTGACCTTTTTCCCAGTTACAAGGACAAAGTTCGTCAGTTTGCAAAGCATCAAGTACTCTTAATACTTCTTTAACGTTACGGCCAACGCTTAAATCGTTCGCACTAACCCAACGGATGATTCCTTGTGGGTCAATGATGAAAGTTGCGCGGTAAGCGATTTTTTCAGTAGGTTCTAAGATGTCAAGGTCTTCTGCTAAAGATTTAGAGGTATCTGCAAGCATAGGGAATTTCAATCCACGAAGATCATCATGGTTATTTCTCCAAGCCAGGTGCACGTTTTCTGAATCTGTACTTGCTCCGATTAGTTTGGTATCACGATCACGGAACTCACTGTAATTTGCGTTAAATTCTGCAATTTCTGTAGGGCATACAAAAGTGAAATCTTTTGGCCACCAGAACATGCAGGTCCACTCGTTGTTTTCATTGATCAAAGACTCTGAAGTAATGGTTTCAAACTCTTTACCTTTTTCAAGACTTACAACGGCTGTTTTAGAAAATGAAGGGAATTGTTGACCTAAGTTTATCATATTAGTTGTTTTTTTTTTTCTGCTGCAAAGGTAAGGCTATATACCTTCTTAAGCAATTGCGAAAAGGTATTTCGGCATACTTATTCTCGATAGTTATATAGCTAAAATCTATACATCATTACAACATAGTAGATTTTAGCTATCATATACGACAATCCCGGACATCGGAATAAGACCTGATAACCAAACGGTTATCAAGCCTTTCTAACGCCTTATTTGCAGCAATCCATCACCGGACGGAAGCGGATCCTGCTATTTAAGTACATTAAAAAAGTTAAATTCAACCTTAGCCATATACATGTTTTTGTTGTACCTGTTGATCATATCTCCGGATACCTGAAAGCGGTAGCCCAAATCAATACGGGTGACACTATTGATAATAACCTGGACGGCCGGGGCAAAATCCAGGTAACCATGTCCCGTATCCGGGTTGGCGTTTCCAAGTACCTCGAAATAAAGATTGAAGTTCGGTTGCGAATAGCTCTTATACTGGAAAGGCAGCAACAGATATCCGGAGGAGAGACTGTACCCAATCATCTGGTTGGGTACAGGACCCAAAGCTGCACGGCCCGCATCTACGTCGAAAGCTTTCGCGTAACTCAGCGTTCCGGAGAGCGCCAGCTTGTGCAGCAACTGGGTAAAAACCAGGCCACCCTTGAAACCGCTGTTGTCCCCTTCCAGGTTGATGTCCTCGGAAATTGCCTCCCGCTTGCTGTAGCTGACCCGCCCAAATGCCGCCGCCCTGGAATGCGTTTTCACCCCATCTACAGACAGAAACCTGTATTTGGCATATACACTGCCGCCCTCATACCGGTATCTGCCGTCTGCATCAGAGAAAAAACCCTGAACATGACCCATCAGCCGCTTGTTGAAGCCGATCATCACTTCCGGCGTGGTCCTGATCTCGAAATCGGGATTAAAGCGTACCTGATTGCCAATACGCAGGCCAATGGATTTCGCGGCCATATTGCTGGCCGGTTCCGTAGACACAAACAACTCCTGCGCATGCGCCCTGCCGGATAATACAACCAGCAGGACAAGAATAATTCTATAGAACATACCGGCTTAGATGCTTAAGTGGTAAACACGGGTCTTGCGGCCTGCAATTTCCGTGGTACCCGTAGCATACGAGCTGAGTTTAAGCGCATTCAAATTCTTCTTGAATGCCGCTGAAGAAAGGTAGTTTTTGTCAATGACGTCGGCCTTAACCGGTCCGTTCAGGACGCGCTGCCTGGTATTGACAAACTGGTAGATGTTTCCGTCGGCAGAGGCACGTCCATTCTGATCTACCTTCACGTTGTTAAAATTGAAAGTTGCGGTAAGTTTTCCAATGGAAAACCCGGCTTCTTCAACCTTCTTGCGAATCATATCGAGGTTAACCTTCTTATCCTTCCTGAATGTAACGGAGAACAAGTTTTTGTTCAGATCCGGTTTGACAGAAGTAATGAAATCCAGCGACTTTAAAGATGTTTCTGTCGCCTTGGCGCACATGGAACAGGTTAAACCGGTTACTTGAAGTTCGGCATCGGACACTTGTTGTGCATAGGCCTGGCTGCCTATAAAAGAAGTAATGAGCAGTATTAGGATTTTAAATGTTTTCATAATGATTTATGCTGTGAGGCAATCATAAGCGTACTACTTGCTGTTTATAGCGTCGCGCTTATGAAGCTTCATGAAATTAGATTTTGTGAATAATGTTGAACTAAGCGATGCACAAGGCAAAGCATACCTGAAAACGTATTCCTGATCTAATTTCTGAAAACACAGTGCAGCACATAAAGTGCCTGCCTGGCAGATAAAGGAGGCGCCTTACCGGCGATCTTTCCAAAGAGGCTTGGAAAAAGTCTGGCGAAGTATTCAGAGAGCACTGGGCTGAGAAACAAAGCAAGGCTGAAGTCCTGTGGCAGACTTACTTTGGCGCCGGTCTGGTGACTGTCTGTGATCTTAACGTCTACAGAAGTGCTTTTACAGCAGTGATCACCTTTAACTTCTTTCTTCTCTGACGTGCACATACCGCATTTGGCTGTTTCTGCCAAACGGATATCGGAAAGATCACTGCCACAAAAATGCAGACTAAGGGCCAGGCCAATTACACTTACCAGGTAAAAGACACATAATCCAAGTGCTATTTTTTGTCGCAGAATCATTGTATGTCAAAATTATACAATTTTTGATTTAAATGCCAACTCCTTTTTTCTATGGCGCTAAGATGACGAATGAACGACGAGACTATTTTCCGGGAAGCAGATTTAATTTAACTTCGCCACAGAAGCCGTTAAAAGCTTACCCAAATTAAGATTCATGAAGAAAACATTCCTTTTGCTACTGGTTCTTTGCGGTATGAATGCCTTTGCAGCGAAGCCAAAACATCAGTATGTACGTATAAAGACATCGCTGGGCGAATGTATTGTGATGTTGTATGACCAGACGCCACTGCACAGCAGCAATTTCCTTAAGCTAAGCAAAAAGCATTACTACGACGGGACGTTATTCCACCGGGTGATCAAAGATTTTATGATTCAAGGTGGAGATCCGGATTCCAGGCATGCGACGCCTGGTGCAGTACTCGGCGAAGGTGACGTCGGCTATACGATCCCCGCGGAATTTTCAGACAGCCTGTTTCACAAAAAAGGGGTACTGGCTGCAGCAAGAGACGATAACCCGGAGAAAGCATCCAGCGGATGTCAGTTTTATATTGTGCAGGGAAAAACATTTACTGACGCGCAGCTGGATATGCTGGAAGCAAAACGACTAAAGCACCGCATACCAGAGTACCAGCGGGAGGTGTATAAGAGCGTTGGAGGTACGCCGCACCTGGACCGGAACTACACGGTTTTCGGAGAAGTCGTCCAGGGACTGGAGCTGGTCGCCCGTATTGCGGAACTGCAGACAGACCCCAATGACCGCCCGAATCAAAACGTACAGATGACCGTGACCGTGCTGAAGCGCAGGGCTGCGAAGCGCTTAGAGAAATCGCTGCAAGTGGAGTCTGCGGGCAACAACGCTACCCAGATATAAATCAAACCGGTAGCTTAAGCCATAGCTAATGCAGTCAAGCCGTTACCCTTAACAACAAACTGATGAAAATTATATCCTATAATGTAAACGGAATCCGTTCCGCGAGTACAAAGAACTTTTTCGGCTGGTTGCAATCAACAGACGCCGACCTGGTGTGTCTTCAGGAAGTTAAGGCGCTTCCAATACAGATCCCCGAGATCACCGCCCTTATTGAGCAGCTGGGCTACCATCATTATTGGTTCCCTGCAGAGAAGAAGGGCTACAGCGGTGTGGCAATATTGTCCAGGATCAAGCCCAATCATGTAGAATATGGCTGCGGCGAAGAATGGATCGACAAAGAGGGACGCATTTTAAGGGCTGATTTTGATGATTTCTCCCTGATGAGCCTGTACATGCCATCGGGATCCAGCGGTGACGAGCGGCAGGATAAAAAGTATGAATTCATGAAGTTTTTCGATGTCTACATAGACGAGCTTAGAAAATCGTATCCGAACCTGATCATCTCAGGCGATTACAACATCTGTCACACGCCAATGGACATCCACAATCCGAAATCAAATGCGAAGTCCTCTGGTTTTCTGCCCGAAGAAAGGGAATGGATGGATTTGTTCTTAAAACGCGGTTTCATTGACTCCTTCCGGCACTTTAACAAGGATCCGCATCATTACACCTGGTGGAGTTTCCGGGCAAACGCAAGAAGCAAGAATCTGGGCTGGCGGATCGACTACCACCTGGCTACAGAACCGATGCTCTCTAGACTTAAAAACGTCCGGATTCTGCCCGATGCCATCCATTCGGACCATTGCCCGGTGCTGCTGGAGTTAAATCCGTAAACAATCCGGACAAGGCACTGGCTTCCTCAAACAGCATCCGGAGGAAGCCATACATTAACCTAAACGAGGTCATGTTTTACCTTTAAAGCTTTACCCCGAAAGCAACGAGCATTAACGCGCGGATCTGAAATCATAACGCCCCGAAGGCGTAAGACAGCAATCTAAGGGTACATCATGTGCATCTGCATCACTGATGTGCGGCACGGGCTCAGACAACGACAATCCAACCTTAAAGGTCTCTATGCCGTTCAGAAAGCGGTCGTAAAAGCCCTTCCCGTAACCGACCCGGTATCCGGCCAGGTCAAACGCAAGAAGCGGCACGATCACCATATCGATGTCGCCGGTATGAACTGCGGATTGCTGCGGTTCCAGGATATTGAAAATGTTCTTCTGAAGATCTTCGTGATCCGTTAATACGTGATGGGTCATCAGCAGGCTTTTGAAGTCTGCCCTGGGTACAATGATCTTAATATTGGGATAGGCCTGTTTAAGCCACTCGATCAGCAGGAAGGTATTGGGCTCCTTCTTCTCTGCAATGGGTAAGAAAATGTGAATGCTTTGCACCAGAGCAAAGTCCAGCTTTTTAAAATTGTCCAGCAGCTTGTGGCTCAGGGTAGCCAGATCAGCTGTTGTCAATGAATTACGGAATAAAGTTGCCTGTTTTCTGAGTTCTGCTTTAGTCATCTCAGACAAATATAAAAAAAGATGGCTTCGGGAACCACTCCGAAGCCACAATCAACCTAAACCTAAAACTAAACTATGAAAATTCTTATTTTACTCTTTCTATATAATCACCAGTGCGGGTATCAACCTTAACTTTATCGCCCTGGTTGATGAACATTGGCACTTTAATCTCTACACCCGTTTCTACTGTCGCATATTTCAATGCATTTGTAGAAGTATCGCCTTTAACTGCAGGCTCAGTGTAGGTAATTTCTAACTCCACATGTGAAGGTGTTTGTGCCATAATGGGCTCATCACTTTCAAATGCTATAATCACATTCATTCCCTCTTTTAAGAACTTGATCGAATCTCCAAAAAGACTCTTTTGAATGTTAAACTGCTCAAAAGACGTATTATCCATCACAACCAGGAAATCTCCATCTTCATACAGGTACTGGTAGTCGCTTGTCTCCACGCGGCAAATGGTTACCTCTTCATCTGTACGGAACCGGTATTCAACCAGTTTTCCAGACTTGATATTTCTCATCCTAGCCTGGTAAAAAGCTCTTAAGTTTCCTGGCGTACGGTGAAGAAATTCTTCTACCTGTACCAACTCACCATTGAAACGAAGAATGTTACCACTTTTTACTTCTGATGCTTTTGCCATTTTGAAAACAAATAAAGCCCTAATGATGGCCCTATTTCGTGCCGCAAAGGTAGAGACTTTTTAATGATTAAACAATAGTGATTTTAAAATATTTTACAGAAGTGTGAATCCCCAATTGTTCTCACATTTTCCTAATCAAATATAATAATGTTTATTTGAAATTGGTAATGTCGATATAATGGTTACAAAAGGAATATTCATTCTCCTGATTGGACCCGATAATCACGAGGCGACCTGCTGTAAACCGCCCGATGAGTTCATGATACCAGGCAATTCCCTGCACGTCCAGATTGGAGGTGGGCTCATCTAAAAAGAGTATGTCGGTATCGGAACAACACGCAAGCACAAGCTTGGTCCGCTGTTTCATACCAGAAGAGAAATATTTAAGGGCCTTGTCCTGGGATTTCTTCAGCCCAAGAAGGTCTAGAATGTCCTTCCCCAGGATCGCGGGATGGACAGCATTGAACTTGAAATGAAAGTCTATGGTTTCCTGAAGGGTAAACTCTTCAATGAAATCCAGATAGGGCGCAGCCAGGCTCAGCCTTTTGTAGATCTGCTCTACGGGAACCTGCTGTTCCTGCGCATCAAAATACGACAAATCCCCTTCAGACGGCGACAGCGTACCGAGAAGCATGCTGATCAATGTCGACTTTCCGGACCCGTTTGGCCCCAGAATGGCATATTTACCTGGAGCATCAAAAGTAAAGCTTAGGTTTCTGAAGATCCACTCCTGGTTAAACCGCCGGCCAGCATTTTTCAGTTCAATCCGCATCGTTAAAAGCGGGTTTAGCTGCCGGATCCATAACCTTTCATTACCCCACGGTTGGAGTTCCGGATGAAATCAACGATCTCGTCACGGATTTCCGTTGGCTTGAATTCAGCCTCAATCAGATCCAGTGCTTTGGTCACGTTGTTGTGCTTCACAAAAAGCACCCGGTAGATTTCCTGAATTTCGTTGATTTTCTCCGGTGAGAAGCCTCTTCTGCGTAAGCCGACAGAGTTGATCCCTGCATAGGAAAGCGGCTCTCTCGCGGCTTTAACATACGGTGGAACGTCTTTCCGCACCAAAGATCCACCCGTAACAAACGCATGGGCACCAACCTTCACAAACTGGTTGATGGCAACAAGTCCGGCCAGTACGACATAGTCGCCGATGGTGATGTGCCCCGCCAGCGTAGTGCTGTTTGAGAAGATACAGTAATTTCCGACCTCACAGTCGTGCGCAATGTGCGAATAGGCCTGAATCAGGCAATTGCTTCCAATCACCGTTTTCCATTTATCTTTCGTGCCACGGTTAATGGTTACACACTCCCTGATCGTGGTGTTATCACCAATCTCGGCAGTGGTCACTTCACCGGCAAACTTCAGATCCTGGGGAATCCCGGAGATCACCGAGCCAGGGAACACCCGGCAATTCTTTCCGATGCGGGCACCATCCATGATGACAACGTTCGAGCCGATCCAGGTACCTTCGCCGATCTCCACATCCTTATGGATCACTGCGAATGGTTCGATAACCACATTGTCCGCTATTTTCGCCTGTGGATGTATATATGCTAGAGGCTGTATCATACGCTTTCGTTGTCTTTAACTCTTGAAATCTGGGCCATCATCTCTGCTTCCACAACGATCTTCTCACCCACCATACCTACGCCTTTCATCTGCGCAATACCACGTCTGATTGGCACCATCAGGTCGCACCTGAACACGATCGTATCACCTGGAAGCACCTGCGCCCTGAACCGCACGTTGTCGATCTTCAGGAAATAGGTCAGGTAATTTTGCGGATCCGGAACCGTACTCAATACCAGAACGCCTCCGGTTTGCGCCATGGCTTCAATCTGGATCACACCCGGCAATACCGGGGCACCAGGGAAATGCCCTTTAAAGAACTCCTCATTCATGGTCACGTTCTTAACGCCCACCACATGTGTTTTGGAGAGTTCCAGAATTTTATCTATAAACAGGAACGGCTGTCTGTGCGGCAGAATATTCATGATCTGAACCACGTCGTAAAGCGGCTTTACCGACGGATCATACACATGCTGAACCTTTTTATTCTTTTCTTTCTTAATCGCCGCTTTGATCTTACGCGCAAAAGCAACGTTTGCTGCATGACCCGGGCGGGCAGCCATAATATGTCCTTTCAGATGAACCCCAACCAGCGCCAGATCACCGATCATATCCAGCAACTTGTGTCTTGCAGGTTCATTCTGATACCTTAATTTCATGTTGTTCAGGATGCCCTGAGGTGCCACTTCTATCTCAGCACGGTTAAACAGCTTGGCCAGATGATCCAGCTCTTCGCGGGTAACTTCCTTATCTACAATAACGATGGCATTGTTCAGATCGCCACCTTTAATCAGGTTGTTTTTCAGCTGATACTCCAGTTCATGTAAGAAACAGAACGTCCGGCAGGACGCAATTTCCTTCTTAAACTCACCGATGCTATTGATTCCTGCATGCTGGCTCCCCAATACCGGCGAGTTGTAATCGATCATACAGGTAAACCTGTAGTCGTCCAGCGGCATGGCCACAATTTCCACCTGGCGGTCAGGCTCTGTATACGTGATGTTGTGGGGAATGGTAAAATATTCACGGTCCTTCTCTTGCGTCTCCAGCCCTGCAGATTCCAGTGCTTCTAAGAATAATATCGCACTTCCATCCAGGATTGGCGTTTCCGGCCCATCGAGTTTTATCAGAACGTTATCCAGGTCCATTCCAACCAACGAAGCCATAACGTGTTCCACCGTGCTTACACTGGCTCCATTCTGAGTCAGGGTTGTACCGCGTGCAGTATCCGTAACGTTATCGCAATCCGCATCAATAATAGGCTGTTCCGGCAGATCGATCCGCTGGAACTTAAATCCATGATTGTCCGGCGCAGGGCAAAAAGTTAAAGTAACATTTGCGCCTGTGTGTAAACCGACTCCTTTTAAAGAAACCTCAGTTTTTATGGTCTTTTGTTTAACGTTCATTATGTATTCGGTGTTGTATTATTTTGATTAATCAAGGCAGTCAGTTCAGCGATCGTCGCTTCCAGTTTCTGAATCCTTTTTTCCACTGTTGGCAACTGTTTAAAGATTACCGAAGCGCGCATCCAATCTCTCAGTGGCTGCGCCGGACTCCCGTGCCATTGTTTATTTTCCTCTACCGTATTAAAATTTATTCCGGCCTGGGCCCCGATCTGGGTCCCTTTGGCAAGCGTCAGGTGTCCTGCGATGCCGACTTGCCCGCCAATCACAGAGTTGCCGCCCAGCTTGCTGCTGCCGGATATACCGGCCTGTGCCGCAACAACCGTATTCGGTCCCACATCCACGTTGTGCGCAATCTGGATCAGGTTATCCAGCTTCACCCCTTTTCTGATGAACGTAGAGCCCATCGTAGCGCGGTCGATGCTCGTGTTCGATCCGATTTCTACATCATCCTCAATAACCACATTTCCAATCTGGGCGATCTTGGAATACGAGCCATCCGCCTGCGGCGCAAAGCCAAAACCATCACTGCCAATGACCGTGTTCGAGTGGATGATCACGCGGTTGCCGATCACCGAGCGGTTGTACACCTTTACTCCGGGATTCAGGACCGTGCTTTCGCCAACAACAACATCTGCACCAATGTAAACCTGGGTATGGATCTTGGCAGAATCGCCGATCACAGCGTTTTCCGCGATGTAGGAGAACGCGCCAACGAAAACATTCTTACCAATCTTCGCGGAGGGGTGAATGAAACATGGCTGCTCAATGCCCGACTGCTCATTTAGCTGGTTCATCACTTCATTGTACTTCTCCAAAAGAATAGAAAAAGCACTGTATGGATCTTTTACTTTTATCAACGTACTCTTTATGGGTTCAGCGGGTGTAAAATCGTCTTTAACGATCACCACAGACGCGTCTGAGCCATACAGAAAGTTTTCGTATTTCGGGTTGGATAAAAAACACAATGAACCGGCTTTTCCATCCTCAATTTTTGAAAGTTCTCTTACTTGAACGTTTTCGTCACCTTCAACCGTGCCGTTTAAAAGTTCGCTTATCTGCCGGGCAGTAAATTGCATTTTACAAAGTTATGTGTTAAATTGATATGAACAAATTACCGCTCCTGGAATTTGTTGTCGCTAAGGAATTGTAATTCTGACTAAAAACGGGATTAATAGTTTATTCTTTTGTTAAATAATGCTAAATAATCCGTGGATAGCATAGAATGTGCTTTCTAACCGTCTTATCCAGGGATTCCAGATTTGATAAATCAGACGCTTTGGCGATATCAATGGTCGTATTGTTTTTCAACAACACATTAATATTGCTGTTCCCGGCGTTGTATGCCCTGTTCATAATTACAGCAGTAAACACAAAATAATCCGTTTCCGCTACACCTATATTCAGCACCGCAGCCGTATTTTCCTTCAGCAAGTCAATTCTCGCTGCGTCAGGTGCCTCATTGCTGATCTCGATGCGGTATAGATTCCGTTCCGTAAGCATGTTGCACAGCTTAGACAGGATCTTATCCGGGTGGTCTGCCCATACTTTAATAGACGTAAAGATGTCCTGATCGTCGAGCTTGCTGAACGCCTGAAGGTGATCCGGAACGGAGAAGAAATCCTGTTCAGAAATCTGATGCTGCAGGAAATGCTGCAATGCAGGAGACGCAAAAAGCGTTGTACCGCTAAGCGACAATTCTCTTGCGCGGTCCAGAATCTTCACCAGCAGCTGCTCTCCGGAAATGACCGTTTTATGCAGGTAAACCTGCCAGTACATCAGGCGTCTGGAAATTAAAAAATTCTCTATCGAGTAGATCCCTTTCTCTTCAACCACCAGTTCGCCGTCAAAGACGTTGAACATTTTAATGATCCGGTCAAAGCTGATCACGCCCTCACTTACACCGGTAAAGAAACTGTCCCGGTTCAGGTAATCCATACGGTCCAGGTCAAGCTGACTGGATATCAGCTGATGCAGAAATTTCTTCGGGTAGTTGCCGGTAAATATGTTAAGTGCCATGCTGAGCTTGCCACCGAACTGATCGTTCAGTGCCTGCATCATGGCCATGGAAATGTCCTCATGTTTAATCCCGTTCACCAAGGTATGTTCCAGCGCGTGGGAAAATGGGCCATGCCCGATGTCATGCAGTAAGATAGCGACGGTAGCGGCTTCCTCTTCGTCGGAGCTCACCTCGTGACCTTTGTCCCTCAGCACTTTAAGGGCAAGGCTCATCAGGTGCATGGCACCCAGGGCATGATGAAAACGGGTATGTAAAGCGCCGGGATAAACAAGGTGTGTCATGCCCAGCTGTTTAATGTACCTGAGCCTTTGGAAGTAAGGATGAGCAATCAGATCGAATATGAGCGCGGAGGGTATATTTATAAAGCCGTAAACGGGATCATTTATTATTTTCTTCTTGTTCAATCTTATTCAGATAAATTATACGGTACAAAAATTGCTATTTTTATCGATACTTTAGAAAGAGAACGTTTTTTTTAAAGATTTAATTTAATGAATAATGCAGGAAACCAAAATTTTATGGGCTGATGATGAGATTAACTTATTAAAACCACATATACTATTATTAAACGAAAAAGGCTACCATGTTACTACTTTTACCAATGGTAACGATGCACTCGAAGCCTTTGGACAACAGCATTTCGATCTCGTTTTCTTAGATGAGAACATGCCCGGCCTGAGTGGTTTAGAAACCTTAACGGCCATCAAAAATATAAAGAGTGACGTGCCCGTGGTGCTGATCACGAAAAGCGAAGAAGAAAACTTAATGGAGGATGCCATTGGCTCCAAAATAGATGACTACCTGATCAAGCCGGTAAACCCGAAACAGGTCTTGTTAACCATCAAAAAAATCATCGACAACAAACGCCTGATCAGTGAAAAGACCTCTATGGCCTATCAGCAGGATTTCAGGCGTCTGGGTATGACGCTGAATGATAAACTCAACTACGAAGAGTGGGTAGATGTCTATAAAAAACTCGTCTTCTGGGAGCTGGAGCTGGAGAAGCTTGATGACATGCAAATGCACGAAATTCTAACCATGCAGAAGTCGGAAGCAAACTCACAGTTCTGTAAGTTTATTGAAGACAACTACCTGGGCTGGGTAAATGGCAAGGAGAAGTCACCGCTGCTATCCAACCAGCTGCTCAAGAAAAAAGCATTCCCCTTAATCAACTCTACTTCACCGGTATTCTTCATCCTGATTGATAACCTCCGTTACGATCAGTGGAAGATCATCAACCCGCTGATTACGGAATACTTCCGCCTGGAAGAAGAAGATACCTACTCGAGCATCCTGCCAACAGCAACACAGTATGCCAGGAACTCAATCTTCTCGGGCCTGATGCCGCTGGAAATGGAGAAAAGATTTCCATCCCTCTGGCAGAACGACGATGACGAAGGCGGAAAAAACATGCATGAAGCCGCTTTTCTGGAGGACCAGATCAAACGGAGTGTGCGCAAGGACTGCAAGTTCAGCTACAACAAGATCCTGACCTATGATGATGGTAAGGCACTGACAGAACAGGTTAATAACCTGATGCAAAATGAGTTCAATGCCATCGTATACAACTTTGTCGACATGCTTTCGCATGCCCGTACCGATATGCAGATGATCCGTGAGCTCGC
>JARKUW010000263.1 GCA_029851965.1 Bacteroidota bacterium
TGTTGAATACAAGTAAGCTCGGGTTACGGCTAAAGGGCGCAACCCGGAAAAAAGTAGCTAAAATGGCAGAGGATATGCTTCACGATACGCCCTCCAGAAAATTGATCAGTTTGCTCTCGGCACTGGAGTTAATAGCTGCTTCAAAGGAGTATGAACTGGTATCATCCAATGGCTTTAACCCCTCTGTAAATGGCGTAGACCAAAGCCGCATCAATACCATATTTGAATACACGTTTAATAACTATCATCAAAAAATTGTCTTAGAAGATGTAGCCGGTATCATAAATATGGGGAAACACTCTTTCTGCAGGTACTTCAAAGCCAAGACAAAGAAGACGTACATACAGTTCCTGATGGAAGTGAGGATAGGCCATGCCTGCAGATTATTGGTGGAACAGGATTTCAACGTGACGGAAATATCATACGCCTGCGGCTACAATAATATTTCCCATTTCTATCATCAGTTTAAAGCCTGCACCAACAAAAAGCCACTGGACTACCGTCAAAACTACCTGAGAACGGAGGGAATGAAAGTGGTTGATTAGCGTAAAACTGAAACCCGGCACAGCGTTATATTATCGACGCATATTTTTATATTATATTAACAAAATGGTGTAAATGCCGCCTTAAACGATTTATTTGCAGGTGGATGACACCGGAAAGGTCTAAAAACAATTCAATGTCTCATATATTAACTCCAACTAAGCTCAACCTTTTATTATGAAGATTTATAACACAACGCGAGGGATCGTTATATCCAATAATGACCAATATTTTCTAGCTGAAGAGAAGGACTGGAACACTTTTGTGAACAGGAGCAACCTTTTTGAAGCCATACGCAACGACATTCAACATCTTCAAGCCAACGACCAACTTCAGGAACTGATTTCTTCAGATATATTACCGCCTATAGCCGACCAGGAAGTATGGGCATCTGGCGTAACGTACTTTCGTAGCCGGGAAGCCCGGGTAGAGGAATCAAAAGATGCAAAGGGAGGCGACTTCTACACCCGTGTATATGATGCGGAACGGCCGGAGCTTTTTTTTAAGGCACCTTCTTACCGTACGGTTGGCCATGGTGATCAGGTTCGCATCCGCAAAGACTCCAAGTGGAATGTACCCGAGCCCGAACTGACCTTATTCATCTGTTCAGCAGGTACCATTGAAGGCTATACGATCGGGAATGACATGTCATCCCGGGACATTGAAGGCGAAAATCCCCTATATCTTCCACAGGCGAAATCCTATAATGGAGCGGCGGCACTAGGCCCGTGCCTGTTGGTTGAAGAGCACCCCATACATGCCGACACCAACATCAGACTGGAAATTGTCAGAGATTCGATTACCGTGTTTAGCGATGAAATTTCCATTAACCAAATGAAGCGCAAGCACACCGACCTGGTCAGCTATCTTTACCGGGAACTTGATTTTCCTTACGGCGCTTTTCTAATGACCGGCACGGGAATCATCCCCGGCGATGATTTCACGCTGCACCAGGGTGACATCGTAAAAATCAGCATTGCAGAAATTGGAACACTTATAAATACAGTAGCATAATGACAACTGGAACACACATTATAGGTTTTGAATCTTCGGCTCAGGGAGCTGAAGTTATGACCTCACTAAATCCTGCTAACGGCGAAAAACTAGGCGAGTTTATTGTCGCGACTCCTGGCGAGGTTGACCGTGCAGTGAATAAAGCTGCGGCTGCCTTTCAGGTATACCGCAAGAAGTCTGGCCTCGAGAAAGCACGTTTCTTAGAAGCAATAGCCGATGAGATCGTAGCGATCGGAGATGAACTGATTACGGTTTGCTGTGCGGAATCTGCACTTCCAAAAGGCCGTATAGAAGGTGAAAGAGGGCGCACTACTGGCCAGCTCCGTTTATTTGCAAACCTGTTGAAGGAAGGATCCTGGCTGGATGCGCGGATTGAAATAGCGGAGCCAGAACGGGTACCACTGCCAAAACCCGATATCCGTTCCATGCAAATTCCGCTCGGTCCAGTGGTAGTTTTTGGCGCAAGTAACTTTCCACTGGCGTTTTCTGTAGCCGGCGGCGATACCACTTCGGCCTTAGCGGCAGGTTGCTGCGTGGTGGTTAAGGCGCATCCTGCGCATCTGACAACAAGCTGGTTGGTTGGCCAGGCCATCCAAAAAGCGGCACGTGCAACGGGGATGCCTGACGGGGTTTTCTCGCTGCTGTTCGGAGACGGACCTGTTTTAGGTTCGCAGTTGGTTCAGCATCCTGAAGTTACAGCGGTTGGTTTCACCGGTTCTTTCGGAGCGGGCAAAGCGATATATGATCTTGCTGTGCGGCGGGACGTACCCATTCCTGTATATGCGGAAATGGGCAGCACGAATCCGGTGTTTGTCCTACCGGAGGCCCTGCATAGTCAGGCAGATGTGTTTGCAAAAGGTTTTTCCGGGTCAGTAACATTAGGCGTAGGTCAGTTTTGTACCAACCCCGGAATGCTGATTTATGAGAACTCCGAAAGCGCAGGAAATTTCACCAATAAGCTTCAGGAAGAATTCAAGCAGACCACAGGCGGCGTAATGCTGGCGGCAAATATCCATAAATCTTATGGTGCAGGTATCGACAAGCATGCTGGTACCGTTGGGGTAACAACACTGGCAACCGGTAATGCTTCTGCAGACTCCAATACAGCTTCTCCAGTATTGTTTAAAACAAACAGCGAAACCCTCAAAGCGCATCCCGACCTGGCGGAAGAGGTGTTCGGGCCGACCAGCATGGTCGTAGAAGCAACGTCCAGGGAAGATGTCCTCGAAATAGCCAGAAACCTCAGCGGGCATTTAACAGCTACTGTACATGGTTCAGAGCGTGACCTGGTGGAATATAAAGAACTGCTGGATATTCTGGAGCAGAAAGTGGGCCGGCTCCTGATCAATGGTCATCCAACCGGTGTTGAAGTTTGCAGCGCAATGGTTCATGGCGGACCTTTTCCGGCAACTACAGCGCCGGGCACAACCTCAGTAGGCACGATGGCGATAGATCGGTTTACAAGGCCTGTGTGCTACCAGAACATGCCTCAGGCATTGTTGCCGGATGAGCTAAAAAATTCAAATCCCCTAAGTATCTGGCGGCTCATCAATGGCAGCCTGACTAAGGATACAATATAATTTAAACCAACTTACTTAAACAGAAATGGGATTGTATAGAAGTTCGGACTGGTTCGGAAAAAAAGATAAAATGGGGCTTGTCTACCGGAGCTGGATGAAGAATCAGGGGATGCCCGAAGACATGTTCGACGGGCGGCCGGTGATCGGCATCTGTAATACCTGGTCAGAGTTAACACCGTGTAATGCGCATCTGCGTGATATTGCGGAAAGCGTGCGCCGCGGGGTTTTGGAGGCCGGAGGTTTTCCGGTGGAATTTCCAATCATGTCGCTGGGGGAAACACTGATTAAACCCACCGCCATGCTGTTCCGCAACCTGGCCAGCATGGATGCGGAAGAATCCATCAGAGGCAACCCTATTGACGGCGTTGTACTGCTTACCGGCTGCGATAAAACCACACCCTCCACATTAATGGGCGCGGCTAGCGTCGACCTGCCTACCATCGTAGTGCCGGGTGGGCCGATGCTGAACGGAAAATATCATGGCGAAGACATCGGCTCGGGCACCAGTGCGTGGAAGCTGACGGAAGAACTAAAGAAAGGCAATATCACATATGAAGAATACGCAGAAGTAGAAAGCTGCATGTCCCGGAGTCCGGGACATTGTATGACCATGGGCACAGCCTCGACTATGGCCTGCATGGTCGAATCATTGGGTATGAGCTTGACAGGGGGAGCCGCCATTCCGGCGGTGGACTCGAGAAGAAAAAGGCTTGCACAACTATCCGGCAGACGAATCGTAGAGATGGTTAAGGAAGACCTGCGAATTTCTAAAATATTAACCCGTGATGCTTTTGAAAATGCCATTAAAGTAAATGCGGCAATAGGGGGCTCCTCAAACTTTATCATTCACCTTACGGCTATTGCAGGCCGGATCGGCGTGCCACTACATCTTGAAGACTTCGATGATATCGGCAGCAAAATGCCGCTGCTTTTGAACCTGATGCCCTCGGGAAAATTCCTGATGGAAGATTTCTACTATGCTGGAGGACTCCCTGTGGTTTTAAGAGAGATGCAGTCGGTCTTAAACATGGACACCATGACAGTAAGCGGTAAAACGCACGCTGAAAACATTGCGGGAGGTGCAATAAACTACAATAAGGAGGTCATCTATGAGTTTAACCAACCATTAATTCAGGAGGCCGGCATAACCGTACTCAAAGGGAATCTTGCCGTGAACGGGGCCGTCATTAAGCCTTCCGCCGCTACGCCAAGTCTGATGCAACACCGCGGCCGCGCTGTCGTATTTAGTGATATTGAGGACTATCATGCGCGGATAGACGATCCTGATCTTGACATCGATGAAACTTGCGTCATGGTCTTGAAAACTGTCGGCCCGGTGGGCTATCCCGGCATGCCGGAAGTAGGCAACATGACGCTGCCAAAAAAGCTGCTTGATAAAGGAGTAATCGATATGGTACGGATATCCGACGGCCGCATGAGCGGAACGGCCTACGGTACAGTTATTCTGCACGTCTCGCCCGAGTCTGCTATTGGTGGCACTTTGGAGTTTGTTAAAAATGGCGATATCATAGAGCTCGATGTTGCCAATAAGCGTATCCATCTGGAAGTGACAGATGAAGAACTCGAACGGAGAAGAAGTGATTGGAAACCACGGATCCCGATGGCATCGCGCGGCTATGTAAACCTGTACATCAACCATGTACAGCAGGCAGATAAAGGTGCAGACATGGATTTTCTTATCGGTGGCTCCGGATCTGCAGTGACGCGCGATTCACACTAAAAGGAAGCTGTATTTTCGTCCGAATCAAAAACTTGGGTCATAAAGTAACTTTGGCTCAAGTTTTTGATCCTTAGAGTCCTGACGTTGAATGCACGAAAGCCAGATTGCTCATAGTCACGAATTAACCACAGCATCTGTCGTTTCAACTGCCGCATTCGCTGCGCACGGCAACAGTAATTATTAACATTGATCTAATCAGGTGCATGAAAATACCGTTGCACTACTTATAATTATACATTCTCTACTTTCCTGCCCGGGTTACCCAATGATGGTTCAGCTTTTGCTAGCGTT
>JARKUW010000272.1 GCA_029851965.1 Bacteroidota bacterium
CGTTGGCCCCATGCGGGTTAAAAACATTTTCAGCTGCAGGTCTGTGGAGTTCTGCGCTTCATCCAGGATCACGAAGCAGTTGTCCAGCGTCCTTCCACGCATAAATGCCAGCGGCGCAATCTCGATGGTTCTGTTCTCCAGGTACAGCTTAAGCTTTTCCGCCGGGATCATGTCGTCCAGGGCGTCATACAGCGGACGAAGATAGGGATCAACCTTTTCTTTAAGGTCGCCGGGCAGAAAGCCCAGGTTCTCCCCTGCTTCAACCGCAGGCCTGGTGAGGATGATTCTTTTAACCTCTTTATTTTTGAGTGCCCTTACCGCCAATGCAACGGCAGTATAGGTCTTACCGGTACCTGCAGGGCCAATGGCAAACATGACGTCGTTCTTCACAATGCTGTCTACCATGCGGCGCTGGTTCGCCGTGCGCGCACGGATCATCAGGCCACTGTTTCCATAAACAATGACTTCTCCGGTACCCGCATTAAACTTTTCCGGGGTAGCCTCTGTTGCGGCTGCTGATTTTTTTATGGATAAAACAGACTCTACGTCTGCCGGGGTTAAACGCCTGAATTCTTCAAGATGAGCAATCAGGCGGTTGAATTTATCTTCAAATACCTGAAGCTCTTTTTCGTCGCCGAGAACTTTTAATTCCGTACCTCTGGCAACAACTTTTAGTTTTGGAAAGGCACGCTTAAGTAACTCATAATGTTCGTTATTGGTACCCCAAAACTGGGCGGGATCTACAGATTCTAATGTCAGTTTAATTTCGTTCAAAATATTGTTTTTAAGATAGACGTGTATACTTTGATTTAAAAATTGAATATTTGTACGCGATTTGCCGCTTACGCAAGAATAAGAATTAATATTTAATTTTTAATGGCTATTATCACTTTAACTACGGATTTAGGTTCTAAAGATTTCTATCAGGCAGCTTTAAAAGGCAGCATTCTGAGCATTATGCCTAACGCCAATATTGTCGATATTACCCACGAAGTTCCCTCCTTTAATATCTCTTATGCGGCCTTTGTTTTAAAAAATGTATACAATTATTTTCCAAGCGGAACCGTTCACTTAATCGGCATAGATTCTGTCTTCAGCGAGCAGAGCAAGTATGTCGCACTGAAGCATCATGACCATTATTTTGTGGGGGCAGATAACGGTATATTCTCCTTGCTTTTTGAAGAAGCGCCCGACGAAATCGTGGAACTCAACATCATGCAGGATCTTAAATACCTCCACTTCCCGCTTGTTGATATTTTCGTTAAGGCCGCCATCCACCTGGCCAAAGGTGGAAAGCTCCGGGAGATCGGCTTGCCTACGGATGCCGTCGAAGAGCGAATGCTGCTCCACCCTGTAATTGAGCGTGACATCATCCGGGGAAGCGTAATTTACATCGACACCTTCTGCAACGTAATCACCAACATCACCAAGGACCTGTTTACCAGAATTCAGCGCAACCGCGACTTCACCTTGTATTTTCGCAAGAGCGAAACCATTTCCCAGCTCAGCTGGCATTACAATGAGGTTCCGGAAGGTGAAAAACTTTGCCTGTTCGGGATCAGCAATCACCTGGAAATTGCCATCAACAAAGGAAAAGCTAGCGGACTGCTCGGCCTTCACCTGAATGACATCATCCGCGTGGAGTTTCATTCCTAACCGTATTGATAAGGCATAGTGTTTGCTATATTCGACTAAAAGCTCAATGACAAGAATAATCCTGTTTATCTACCTTACTGCACTTTCTTTAACTGTCGCTGCCCAAAGCGACACCTCCGGTTACGAGGCCCAACGTTCAAAAATCAACGCACTTCTTGCCGAAAGAAGCGTAAAGTTTGGCCAGTATCAGCAGAGTTTAAATGAGCGCAGTGGCATTTTCGGATTTCAGACGAAGAACGATATCAGGAATTCAAATGAGATCTTAAGGCAAATCGCGCTGAATGACAACAACATATTTAAGGAACTTAAAGTTTTGCTTGACTATAAAGACTTTCAGGTTCAGCAGGTACAAAGTGCTGCCAGCGCCAACTCGGAACGAATTAAAAGTTACATGGCAGCGATCAAGAAACTTCAGGATCAAAATCAAATCCTCAGAAAGCAACTGGAAGAGACCGAAAAAGAGAAGGAAGGAAGTGGCTCCTATGTACTTCTTTTTCTCCTGGCCCTGCTGATCACCGGGGCAGGTTACTTTGCCTACTATAAGATAAGCATGTCCAAAAAGCTACATTAGCCCCCAACTGAAAAGACAGCTTTAAACCGGATCAGGCGCATTGCGTAAGCATACTTAAAAGTACACCAAGGCAGCAGTCTAATCTATAAAAGCAAAAAGGAACGCAATTGCGTTCCTTTTTTTGTTAACTCTACCTACAAGTTGTTTTATTTAAAATAACCAATAATGAGGTTGGCAAGTTCAGTTCCGATACGCTCCTGTGCCTCATTCGTTGCAGCGCCGATATGCGGCGTCAAAGATATTTTCGGGTGTTGAAGAATCGCCTGTAACGGTGTAGGCTCGTTATCAAACACATCCAAACCAGCGAAAGCTACTTTTCCGCTATCCAGCGCATTGATTAAGGCCAGCTCATCAACGATACCACCCCTTGAGCAGTTTACTAAACCTACCCCTGGCTTCATCAGGTCAAACTCTTCCTGACCCAAAATCGGCTTAGCGGCAAATGGCGTATGAATGGTGATGAAATCACTTTTAACAATTACCTCTTCAAACGAAACGGTTTCCACAGGAATCTTCACAGATTTTCCACCCTGGAAGTTTAATTCGATGGATCCCGAAAAAGGATAAAGATCATACGCAAGAACATTCATTCCCAATCCAAGTGCCATGGTAGCAACTTCACGTCCGATTCTGCCAAAGCCAACAATACCGAGTGTTTTACCTCTTAGCTCAACCCCTTTCGCGTATGCTTTCTTCAAGGCATTGAATTGTGTAGCGCCTTCAACAGGCATTTTCCGGTTCGAATCCTGAAGAAAACGATTTCCCGTTAGCAAATGTGCAAATACAAGTTCTGCAACAGAAAGCGACGATGCAGCCGGAGTATTCACTACTGCAACCCCTTTACTTCTTGCATATTCTACATCTATGTTGTCCATTCCAACACCTCCGCGTCCGATCAACTTCAGATTCGGGCATTGGTCAATTACATCTTTTCTTACTTTCGTCGCACTTCTAACCGTTAAACCGTCGTAATTCTGAAGGGCTTCAATCAATCTATCCTGAGGTACTGTCTCTGTATCTACGATAAAGCCCGCATCTTCAAGTAAAGCTTTACCGATGGGATCTATCCCATCATTCGCAAGTATTCTGATCATCTAAATTTAATTATTTATGTTTTTCGGCAAAAGTTTGCATTAGGTCAATTAGGTGGTGTACACTTGTAATCGGAAGCGCGTTATACATAGAAGCTCTGAAACCGCCGACACTCCTATGGCCTTTCAGCCCTTCTACACCGTTTTCTTCAACAAACTTCAAGAAAGGTTTCTCCAATTCCGGGTTCGCCATTACAAAGCATATGTTCATTCTTGAACGATCTTCTGCGTTAGCGGTACCTTTGAAAAGTGGGTTGCGGTCAATTTCGGTATATAAAGCCTGTGCTTTAGCGATATTCTCCTTCTCGATTTCAGCAACTCCACCCTTCGATTTCAACCATCTGAGGTTTAGCATAGCGACATAGATTGAAAATACCGGAGGTGTGTTGTACATTGATCCGCCGTCAACCTGAACCTGGTAGTCCAGCATCGATGGGATCTTTCTTCCAGACTTGCCTAAGATTTCATCTTTAACGATCACAACCGTTACACCGGCAGGGCCGATATTCTTCTGTGCACCGGCATAGATCAATCCGAACTTCGAAACATCAATTACGCGGCTCAGGATATCCGAAGACATGTCGCAAACCACAGGAACGTCTGTTTCAGGAACATTAAACATTTCTGTTCCATAGATGGTGTTGTTGGAGGTATAATGAAAATAAGCGCTGTCCGCAGGGATTTCGAAATCCTTTGGCACGAAGGTATAATTATCAGACTTCGATGAGGCCACAACATTGGCTTTACCGAAGGTCGATACTTCTTTAATGGCTTTGCTTGCCCAAACACCAGAGTCAAGATATGCCGCAGTCTGCCCTTCCGGCAATAAGTTCATTGGCACCATCGAGAATTGTAAGCTTGCTCCGCCCTGAAGGAAAACGACCGAGTATCCGGCAGGCACATTCAATAATTCCTTTACCAGTCTTGTGGCTTCATCAACCACAGCTTCAAACTCAGACGTACGATGAGAGATTTCAAGGATCGATAATCCGTCTTTGAAATCTAAAACAGCCTGTGAAGCTTGTTTAAATACTTCCTGAGGTAAAATGCAGGGACCTGCGCCAAAATTGTGTCTCATGTTGTTCTTTGATATGTTGTAAATGTAATTTTTAACGAGAGCTCCGGTGTTAAATGGTGATAATTCCCGAAGGCATATTTTTAAGATCCGAGATCATCTTCGAAGGTAAGGGTGCGGAAAACACGGCGTTTCCGGCAACAAAGGCATTTGCACCTGCATCTTTCAGGGCAACTATGTTCCCGATGTCCACGCCACCGTCAATCTCAATGATCAGGTTTGGATTCACTTCAGCCGCCATCGCTTTCAGTTTGGTGATCTTGTTGTAGGTATTTCCAATGAACTTCTGCGCACCGAAGCCCGGATTTACGGACATGATCAGCACCAGATCAAGATCTTCAAGCACTTCTTTCAAAAGCTCCACCGGGGTATGCGGATTGATGGCAACACCAGCACGGCATCCTGTGGCGCGAATGGCCTGTATGGTGCGATGTAAATGTATGCAAGCTTCATAATGCACGGTGATGACAGCGGCACCAGCATCCGCGAAACGCGTAATGTACTGATCCGGGTTCACGATCATCAGGTGCACGTCCAGAGGTTTCTTTGCATGCAGCTTAAGTGCATCCATTACCGGAAATCCGAAAGAGATATTCGGAACAAACACACCGTCCATAATGTCCACATGGAACCAGTCCGCTTCGCTGGAATTTATCATTTCAATATCTCGCTGTAAATTCGCAAAATCTGCTGTAAGTATAGACGGGGCTATTAAATGTTTCATGATGGTAAATATAAATAAATAAGATCTTGTAAAACAAAAAACCCCGCGAAATGCGGGGTTTTAAGAAATAATTAAAGCTAATTTTTACATTAAGCAGGCTTGTTACCTGCAGTTTCAGGCTTTTGCGGGCGAGGTAGTAATGCTTTTCTGGAAAGTTTCATTTTACCTTGCTTATCGATGTCTAAAAGTTTCACCTGAATACGGTCGCCTTCCTTCAGAACGCCATCCATGGTTTCTAAACGTTCCCATGCGATCTCAGAAATGTGAAGCAAACCATCTTTACCTGGCATAATCTCAACGAAAGCACCAAAAGGCATGATCGATTTTACTTTACCATCGTAAGTAGCACCTATGTCTGGTTTAGCAGCAATGGCGTTGATACGGGTAGTCGCTGCATCAATAGC
>JARKUW010000040.1 GCA_029851965.1 Bacteroidota bacterium
CCATGACCAGTACAACGCCGAACCGCTCCTTCTTCTGGACGGGAAAGATCACGCATCCTGAAGATGATATTCTGAAGGTGAATATCCGGAATACCGATTTCAGTTATGGTAAACTGCCCTGGCAGACTTTCCCCGAGCTGCTCGAGGACAACGGCATTTCCTGGAACTTCTACCAGAATGATTTAAGCTGCGGTGGTGGCTTCAAAGCCGAGGAGCGCTCCTGGCTGGCGAATTATGGATGTAATCTCCTGGAGTTCTTCGCGGCCTACAATGTGAAGTTTTCCTCGCGCTACGTGCAGAACCTGCAGGTGCTGGTGGATACGCTACCTGCTGAAATCGAGAAGCTTGAGGCCGGCGAAAGCCGTACTAAGAAGCAGGAAGTGCTGGATAATGCCAGATCTGAATTGCTGAAATGGAGCGAAGAAGAATTCAATAAGCTGTCCGATAAAGACAAGAACCTTTACCGGAGGGCATTCGTGATCAACTCCAAAGATCCGGACTTCCGAAAGATCACCACGCTGAATTATACAGATGATGGACAAGCGCGGGAGCTTACCGTACCCAAGGGCGACCTTTTCCATCAGTTCCGCGAGGATGTGAACACCGGCAAACTACCAGCCGTCTCCTGGCTGGCCGGCCCGCAGAACTTCTCTGACCACCCAAGTGCACCATGGTATGGCGCCTGGTATGTATCGGAGATCCTGGATATCCTGACGAAAGATCCGGAGGTTTGGAAGAAGACCATATTCATCACCACCTACGATGAGAATGACGGCTATTACGACCATGTACGGCCGTTCTCCATACCCGATGAGCAAATCCCGGGTACCGGCAAGGTTTCTAAAGGTATCGACACGGAGGTGGAGCATGTGCGACTGGCGAATGAACTTAAGCAAGGTATCGCCAGGAAAGATGCCCGCGAAGCGCCGGTTGGGCTTGGCTTCCGGGTGCCCATGATCATTGCCTCGCCCTGGAGCCGTGGTGGAAAAGTTTGTTCAGAGGTTTTTGACCATACCTCTACCCTGCAATTTCTGGAAACCTTCTTCAACCGCAAGCTCGGGAAGAATATCAGGCTGGACAACATCAGCGCCTGGCGCCGGACGATCTGCGGCGATCTGACCTCCACATTTAGCCGGTATGATGGTAAGGAAATGGAAAAAATCAACTTCCTGGACCGGAATGCACACGTGGAAAATATATACAACGCAAAGTTCAAAGGGGACCCTGCGGGCTTCAACAAAATATCGGCGGAGGATGTAAAGCAGTTCATCGCGAATCCGGCAAAAAGTACCGTGATGTCTGTACAGGAGAAAGGGATTCGCCCGTCCTGCGCACTTCCTTATGAGCTCTATGTAAATGGCGGCTTGAGCAAGGATAGAAAGACGTTTACCGTAAGCATGGAGGCTGGTAAGGAAGCCTTTGGAGACCGCGCAGCGGGATCACCGTTTACGGTTTATGCACCGGGTAAATTTAACACGGATACTCAAGAGGAATCTGCACAGGTGTGCAGAAACTGGTCGTTCGCCGTGGCTGCGGGAGATAAACTGACGTACACCTGGCCGGTGAAGGCATTTGAAGATGGGACGTACCAGCTCCGGGTAGATGGTCCGAACGGGTTCTACAGGGAATTTAAAGGAACAGAGAAAGATCCAATGGTGATTGCAAACCTGAAATATGAGCGTGACGGCGTTAAAGGCAGCTTAACCGGTAATGCGGTGCTCAGCGTGATCAATCTGGATCAGGCAAGTGCCCACAGCATTGAAATCAAAGACCTTGGAAAAACAAAGCTTAGCATGAGGAAGGAACTAAAAGCTGGCGAAACGCGGGAAATATTCTGAACCTGTCCGCATCCTATGGTTGGTATGATTTTAAGCTGGGTGTTACCGGCACAGGCCTTGAACAGCATTATGCCGGCCGTGTGGAGAATGGCAGTGAGCGGTTTACGGATCCTGTGATGGGAAGGGTTTAAGCCCGGAACCACACGCCTGAACAATGAAAATGCCCCCGACAAGCATAGCTTATCGGGGGCATTTTCATGTGGGTTAACCTGGTGCTTTCGTGTGTGTTAACCTGGCAGTTTGTTATCTAAACTTGCCTGGCGTAGATTGATTCACTTACCTGGTCCAGCCTGGATTCTGTGTGATCTTTGGATTGAGCACGATCTGGTTAAACGGGATCGGTCTTAGATACATATAGTCTTCCCAAATCCGTTTGAGGTTATTCTGCGCAAAAATATTGCCGCTGGTATTATCCGTGAGTGTATGCTGTGTGCCATTGATCACAAAATAGACCACAGCTTTTACCGGACTTGCCGGAACGGCTTTTACGAAGGCAACATCATTGGTACCATCCTCATTGAGGTCGTAGGGCGTATCCATTGCGGGGACGTAAATACCATCGTAAGGTTTCAGCAGTAAACGCCCAAGCTTCCAGCGCATGAGGTCGTCATAGCGAAAGCCTTCCAGCGCAAGTTCAATGCCCCGCTCTCTTCTGATTTCCAGTAAAGCGGCATCGCTGATGTCTGAGAAGAAATTCGCCATCAGATAGGTATCTGCAACAACAGGCATGTCGGTGTTAGAAAGACCGGCACGTGCTCTTAACGGCTGAATGGTTGCCGCCCAGTCGGCCGCATTAAAATTACCCAGCTCTGCTTTTGCCTCCGCATGATTAAGCAATACTTCTGCATAGCGAATGATCGGCAGGGAGTTGAAGTTCTCCGCCACACCGTCTGTCGCTTTCGAGTCCAAAGTAAACTTGTAAGGCTGATATCCCGTATAGGTATAGGTGAAATCCGGCGGTGCAGCTACGCCGTCCCGTTTGTAAGCACCCATCCGAATGGTTTGCTGCAGGCGCAGGTCGCGGCCTTTAACTTCATTCCAGAAAGGAATTTTCGAGTAGTCCTCCTGATCGGTGAACCGTGATCCGTCTGCGTTCAGGAATGTATTGATGAAAGATCGCGTGAAGCTGAGCCGCTTGCCATAGGTAGCGCTTGTAAAATACCAATTGGCATCATTCATCACCCTTAAGGATTGGCTGTTCACGGCAGCAAGCATCACCTCGTTGGTTTTTGGTACCTCATTGATAAATAGGTTGCGATAGCTCATCGTCGCTACGGCATCCACATTGAGCTGATATTGACCACTGGCCATTACTTTGGCGGAAGCATCAACAGCCTGATTAAGCCACAGGTCTGCGTCAGAAAGACCGAGTTCCGTGTGGTATTTCCGGTAGCTGCCTTCATAGAGGCAAACCCTGGATTTGAACGCGAGCGCCACCCATTTGTTCACCTGGGAGGCTGTTGCATCCTTCGCTGGAAGGATGTTCTCACAAGCAAAGTTCAGATCTTCCAGTACCTTCTTCATAACGAAGTCGCGGGTGTCCCGTGGCTTGTAAACATCAGGATCATCAACGGCAAGCGACTTGTCGTACCAGGGCTCATCTCCGAACTGCTTCACCATATCGAAGTAGAACCATGCGCGGAAGAATCTCGCAAGCCCCTCATAGTGTTTTTTTGATGCTTCAGGGACTTCGGCCTGTCCGTATTGCTCCAGGAAGTAGTTTATGTTGCGCAGCGGTGTCCATGTCCAGCCACCGGCTTGTTCTGCAGAATAACTGCCCGAAAGGTACGTCGATACAGAGTTACCAGCGAGGTAATCACTGGTCTCATCTCCGCGTACAATATCATTTCCCTTAGGCAGCATATTGTAAAAGGAGTTTGCATACAACTGGAGGTTCTGCTCCGTTTTGAAGGAGTTTGTAGGGGAAAGCTTATCGGGTGGATATAGGTCGAAGGACTTTTTACAGCCCGTAATCAAGGTAAATAGCGCAACGGCGATATATGTTATTTTTTTCATGATTGTATGTGATGTATGGTAAACTATAAACTGATGCTGACGCCGAGGGTGTAGGTTTTCAACATGGGATAAGCCATACCCTGTCCGGCATTCTTATTCAGTTCAGGATCTGCCTGCTCTATATTTTCTGGATCCATGTTGGGGTTGTGCTCGGACATCGGCGACCAGGTCCATAGATTTTGGCCGGTGAAATATACCCTCAGGCTGGAAACATGGATTTTATTCAACCATGCTGCCGGGAGATTATAGCCTACAGTCAGGTTTTTCAAGCGGATATATCCTGCATTTTGCAGGTATTTGGTTTGATTGAAGGTGAGTTCCGCGTTTGAGTTTAAAGCCGTATACCCCCTTAATCTTGGGAAATAGGCATCGGGGTTAGACTCCGACCACATGTTATCGGCCACGTACTGCGGATTCCAGCTGTACGGACGGTTGTACGCGCCCCAGAACAGTGAATTGTCGGCGCCCGGCATCCAATCGCGCTTACCTACGCCCTGGAAAAATGCACCGAGAGAGAAGTTGTTCCAGGTGAAGTTTGCGTTCAGTCCGAACTGATACCTCAGAGCGGAGTTTCCAATAACCTGTTGATCACCCGGATTATTCAAGGTATTTGTACCTTGGTTGATCACACCATCACCATTGAGATCCTTAAACTTGATGTCGCCGGGAAGTATCTTGTTTGCTGCGGACACCCGGATCAAACTTTGATCTGCATGGGTATCGATGTCATTCTGATCCTTGAAGTACCCGTCATTTACATAGCCCCAGATCTCACCAACTTCCATTCCTTTATAATAATTCGTGATCAGATTAAGGGGATTATTGTAGTCTTCGATGATGGACTTGCTGTCTGCCAGGGTAAACCGAAGATTATATCCAATTGGCTTTGCCGTTTGAATCTGATCCTGCCAGCTCACAGATAACTCCCATCCAGTTGTTCTCAGATCTGCATAATTGCCTTTCGGTACTGTTGCCCCGAATGTCGCTGGCAAAGGCAGTGCTTCGGTAAACATGTTGGTGGTATTTCTCCGGTACCAGTCGAAATTACCTGTAAGCCTGTTGCTGAAGAAACTCAGATCTACCCCCAGGTTGACGGTTGTTGCGCGCTCCCAGGTCAAGCCGTCTGGCACTACATTCGGACTGGATGTATAGTTCGGCCGCAAGCCGCCAAGCATTAGCGCAGACCGGCTTACGCTCATGGTCTCCAGGAACTGATAGGGATTGATGTTCCCGTTCCCCAGGCTGCCATAGGATCCACGTAGTTTAAAGTTGTTGACGACATTGCTTAATCCACTCTTCCAGAAACCTTCCTCGGAGATGTTCCAGCCAGCGGAGACGGAAGGGAAAAACCCAAACTGCTGACTTCTGGGGAATTTGGACGACCCGTCATAGCGCCCGTTAACTTCCAACAGATACTTGCTCTTGTAGTTGTAGGTTGCCCGGAAGAAGGCCCCTGCAGTCAGCCATTCGTTACCGCCACCGGTTAAGATGATGTTCTGCCCGTCAATCAGCGAGAAGTCCGGAAGCAATGGGTTGATGAGATTATCGCGCTCTACAAACCGGGTACTGACTTTGGAACGCTCGTAATTGTAACCAAGTAGCACACTGAAATTGTGGTCAGCGATATGGTCGGTGTACTGCCCGTAGGCATTTAGCGCCGTATAGGAAGCATCTTCCGTACTGTTGTTTAACTTGCTCAAGCCCCTTTGAAGAAACACGCCCGGAGCGGTGCTGTACGGCACCGGTGTATAAAGATAGCTCCGGTTAAACGAGGTCTTGTCAAAGGTAAAGTCACCATTGATCTTCAACTTGTCTTCCAGAAAGCTGGACTGCAGCCGGGTCGTGTTCCGCGTCTGCTTTCTTGCTTCGTCGCTATAATTGTTTCCGGAAATGAAGCTACCGAAAACAATTGAAGCGTTTTCTGTCAGCGTACCATCGGGATTATACAACATCGCAACGGGAAAAGCCTCATCGGAGATCCGCCGCCAAACAGGTGTATTGCTTGGGTGGTTCAATATCGGCGTATAGTAATCACGCGCATTGTAGGTGATGTCATTCTCTATCCGCAACCACTTCGTGGCCTGAATACCACCTTTTGCCCGCAGGTTATACTGGTTGAATTTGTCCGGATTGTAGCGGAAGATGCCACCCTGGTTGTTGTACCGGCCGGACAGGTAAAAGTCTGTTTTGCCACTGCTGCCGGATACACTTACCTGCTGATCCATCGCAGGTGTACGATCGGCATAGAGCTCCCCGAGCCAGTCGGTGCTGCCATAATAGATGTACTTGCCGGTAGCGGGATCGATATCTGTAGAAGGTAAGTTTCCGGAGAGCGACCGGTTTTTTAGCTCTTCAAGATACTGCTGGGACCACGGAAATATGCTGTTGGCCTTTTGTGGGTCAGCGCTGTAATCGTTCCAGGCGTTAAAAGCATCGTTGAAAGTTTGTCCCCATTGGTAACCGTCGGTAACCATATCTTCCTTGATGATCCGCTCATTAAGCGAATAGCTGGAGCTGTAGTTTACGGAGACACGATCCCGGGCTGGCTGCTTGGTTGTGATGAGAACGACGCCAAAGGCACCTCTGGAACCATAGATTGCCGCTGATGCAGCGTCCTTCAGTACCGTTACACTCTGAATGTCATTCGGGTTCACCAGATCGGGATCACCGGGCACACCATCAACCAATACGAGTGCAGATCCGCCGGCGCCGATAGATGTGGTGCCCCGCACATTATAGGTCGCGCTCCTCGTGGGCTTACCGTCGGTAATGCGGATGTTTAAGTTGGGTATGGCGCCCTGCAGTCCTTTCGTGGTGCTGTTCAAAGGTCTGTCCTCAAAAACCTCCGAGCCCACCTGGTCAACAGCTCCGGTGAGATTGGCCTTCTTCTGTGTGCCATAACCAACGACAACCACTTCGTTCAGGTCATTGTTCTGTTCCACAAGAACAACGTTTAATACGGTTTGATCCTTAAGCATCAACTCCTGTGTCACATACCCGCTATAGCTGAATACAAGTGTGGCCGTTGGGCCCGGTACCGAAATGCGGTAATCACCATTGGTGTCTGAAATGGCGTAAGCGCTACCGCCTTTAACACGCACCGTCACACCCGGCAAGGGTCCGTTTTTGTCTGTCACCCTTCCATTGATGAATATCTGCTGTTTTTCTGAATGGGAAACTAAATACAAATTGCCGTGCACGTTTGACGCGATCGCCTTCGGGGCGCCGGCGACCAAAATAGCCGCCGTAAGTTGCAGAATGGGAAATAGCTTAAATGCGGTGCAATTCCTTTTTCTTAATTTAAGTGCTGTAAAATTTCTACTCATTAGCTTTACCTTTTGTTTTAGAGATGGATTCGATTCTTGCGGCAAAACTAGATTGAGCATGTTAACACAGTATTTCACATACATTAACTCGCTAAACCCACTGTAAAATTCTTGAACCAAAAGGATAACCCGTTCTTAAATCACTGGTAACAGTGCGCTAACATAGACCTCATACGTTTGAAAGATCATGAAAAACAGTTCGCCTTCAATTCTTCCAATCCTGCTCTTACTTGTCTTTTCCGGTTTAACGGGTTCAATGGCAGCGGCACAGGAGCAGCAACTACACAAAACTAAACTCCGCAAACCAGCCAACCTCCACGCCTATTTCCATTATACCGGAAACAAGGCGCCTATTGTAAGCGGACATCGTGGTGGTAAAGAAGACAATCTGCCCGAAAACTCCATTGCCGCGTTTGAAAATACCTTAAAGTACACGCCTTCATTTTTCGAGATCGATCCAAGGCTAACAAAGGATAGTGTCATCATTCTGATGCACGATGCGACCCTGGAACGTACCACCACCGGAAACGGCAAAGTATCGGATTACACCTGGGCGGAACTTCAGGAGCTGAACCTGAAAGATGCGGATGGAAATGTGACCAGCCATCGCATTCCAACGCTGGCGGAGGCCATCGACTGGGCGAGGGGAAAAACCATTCTCAGCCTCGACTATAAAGGTGTCCCCTACAGCATGACAGCAGCGTTAATTGCGAAAAAGAAAGCCCATGCTTTCGTCATGGTTGGCATTCAGAACATGAAGCAGGCACAGTTTTACCTGCAGGACAACAAGAACTACATGTTTGCAATACTTATTGACAGTTCCGAAAAACTAGCCGAAGTGGAGCGCGCCGGAGTTCCGCTTAAGCAGGTTATGGCGTACGTAGGCCCCCAGGATAAGCCTGAAAATAAGCCGCTATATGACTTATTACATCAAAAAGGAATGATGTGTATGGTTGCTGCGGCACCCGTGTACGACAAGTTGCAGAATGCCGAAGAAAGGAAATCTGCGTACCAGCAGATCATCCGGAGCGGTGTGGACATCATAGAATCTGATCTCCCGATTGAGGTTTCCAGAGTGCTAAAGGGGCTTTAATGGGATGACAATATGCACCAGGGTTCCACGTCCTGCCCTGATATCAATTGTCCCGTTCAGCAATTTGACCTTATTCCCCAGCGTCAACAGGCCTAGTCCGCCGGGTTTAACAGCCAGAGGATCGAAACCGATACCATCGTCTTCCACCGTAAGGGAGATCTGTCTGGAGTTAAGCTGAAGTGATACGCTGGCGGCTTTTGCTTTCGCATGCTTTACAATATTGGTGACCAGCTCCTGGACCATCCGGTAAACTGAAACTTCCAGATATTTATCAAACCGCCGGTTCAATCCCTTGAAGTTTGTTTCTATGGGTATACTGGTGCGGAATTGCTTGCAAAGGTCTTTGATGCTCTCCGGCAGCCCGAAGTCTTCCAGGATAGCCGGTGTCATCTGGTGTGCAATGCGCCTGGTTTCCTGTATGGCTTCTTTTAAAATGGCATCCGTATTTTCCTTTGCCTGGTTAAATGCAGTAAGGTCTGTATCGCTTTTATTCGCAACTACATTTGTTAGATTTACCTTTACGGCATATAAAAGCTGCCCAATTCCATTGCGGAGGTTTTCTGAGAATTGCTTTCTTTCCTCTTCCTGAATGCTGATTGCAGTTTTAAAAATTTCTACCTTTTGGCGTTCTTCTATTTTCCTGATTTGTTCGGCAGCTGCACGGGCAGCTGTAATATCCAGGTTACTGGTCACCAGACCATCATCCATTCTGGTGAACGTGGAGGCGAACCAGTTGTGAAAACCGTCACCTTCGTAATGGTACTCCAGCTGCTCAGCTTTCCCGGTTTTCATCACCCGGAGCATTACATCAAAGAGGCCGTTCTTTTTTACGCCGGGGTATTCTTTCGCATACAATTTTCCTACAAGGTCCTGACGGCCGGTTTGTCTTTCGAGTTCTTTACTCACCAGCAAAACTTCAAAATCTTCTATTTTGCCTTCTGCATTATGTAAAGCCTTCAGTACAGATATGCCGATCATACTGTTATCGAATACAGATTGCAATAAATCTCTGCTGCGCTGAAGCGCCTGGTGGGCCTGTGCGAGTTGCGCTTCCGCATTTTTCCGGGCCGTAATATCATGTGCAACACCGAAGACTTTTACGGGCTCGCCCTTTTCATTGCAGATCACGTTCCCCTTGCTTAGAATATGACGTAACTCCCCTGTGGGTGTATAGAAACTGCGATAATCCTCGTATGGCAGCTTTTTCTCCATGATCTCTGAGATAAGTTCCGTGAGCTTTTTGTTATCTCCGCTTTCTGAGATGGATTGCAGAAAATCAAAAGTTGGCTTGAATGCCTTCGGTTCGTAACCAAGGATGCGGAACATACCATCCGAAAAACGAAGTTCGCTGTCGCCTAAGGTGGCTTCATAACTCCCGGTGTTGCCTGCAGCTTCTGCCCGTCTTAGCAGTTCTTCACTTGCCAGAATCTTCTCATTACTGCGTACGGATTCTGTGATGTCCTGCACGGTACCATATAAACGCACTTTTTCCGGGGTATTACCTTCCGAAATTTGCCCGATAGATCTGACATAGCGCATCTCACCGCTATTGCGGATGATCCGGTAAACAAGGTCTATTGGCTTACGGTATTCCAACAGGTTTTTAATGGAGTCATTTGCTTTTTCAACGTCTTCAGGATGCAAAAATGAAAGCACTTCATCAAACTTTATACCTTCTGCCTGAGGGCTGAGTCCATAGATACGGAACATTTCATCCGACCAGTACAGGGAACCCGTAGATGAGTTCCATTCATAACTGCCGATTTGTGCGGTTGCCTGCGCCTGCTTTAAACGCCGGGTCTCGTCTTTCAGGTTTGCCTGCGATTGCTTCAGTTTTTTATTATATTCAACCAGGGTGGTGACATCCATAACCTTGTGGATGACGTAAAGCAGCTCACCATCTGCACCTAGAACCGGTGTATTGGAACCCTGAAAATAACGCATGTCAGGTACTCCTGCGGCCGTTTTCCCTACATCATGACGACGTATTGGCATATCGTCAGCCTTTTTACTGGCGACCGCACGATTGGCTGACATAATTAGATTTCTAAATGCATTCTCGGGCGCTCCGGGGAATTGCCGGCTGAGTTCTGTAAGATGTGTGCCCTGCACTTTATCCCTTGAAAGGCCAAAAGCAGCCAGATAAGCATTGCTGGCTGTCAGAACCACCAGCTCTGCGGAGAAAACGAGATATAAGTCCGGTACGGTCTCAAACGCAGAAAGCGTTTGTTGCCATTCTACTGTGGCTGATGACAGCTTATCGTTCCTTTCCATACCATACACATTACCGTATTATAAATACCAATATATAATTAATTTGTTTTAGTAATCAACAGACCTAAAAAGAACTGAACAAAAAACCACATAGGTTTAGTCAACAAAATTCCGTCTTTTTGTGTTTAGCTAATAGAGGAAGTCCGGCCGGTATTTTCAGAGACGCTTAAACGGTGTTTTCGAATGGAAATACAAGGGGTACTCGGTTTGCCATATGACATTGCACCAATACCTACCCAAAAGTGATGACCTAATTTTCAACCATTAAACATGTTTAAACGACTCCTTATCCTGCTATGCTTGTCGCCCTGCGCCTTGTTCGCCCAGGACGCTACTACAATCATCCCGGAAGAACATAAAGAGAAAAAAGATACGGCGCGGCAAACCGATCTGATCGATATCGCCAAGCAGCTTCTGCACCTTAAGAAGAATAAGATCCGGGTAGAAAAAGACAAAACCGTTTACTTTACATTTCTTCCCTTTGGAACGACACCTCCGGGAGGTACCGGAACGGCGTTAATTACGAGTACGACTGCAGGAATATATTTGGGCCCGCGAAGTACAACGAATATTTCTACCGCTTCTTTTACGCCTTACTGGAACTTAAAAGAGCGTTTCGGGCTACCCCTACGTACCAGCATCTGGTTGCCAAACAACACCTGGACCATTCAGGGGGATACCCGCTTCATGGTTTACCCACAATATACCTGGGGAATTGGCAGCCAGCATGGGATAAACGAGAATACCTTTCTGGAGTACAAATACATCCGCTTTTATCAAACTGCCCTGCGGCAAATAAAGCCTTATCTCTACGCAGGCGTAGGTTACCACCTGGATTACCACTTTAATATTCACAGTGACGATCCCACCATCAACCTACCAGAATTTACAGGTTACCGGCATGGAACAGGCAGCAATTCCTTCTCTTCCGGTGTCAGCCTGAACCTGCTCTACGACACCCGCACGAGCTCCATAAACCCACTCCCGGGTGCATATGGAAACATTGTTTACCGGAACAACCCGACCGTCCTGGGCAGCAATGATAAATGGCAGTCGCTGTATCTGGACACCCGGAAGTATGTACCCCTGAATCCTGCGAACAAGACCCAGCAAAATACGCTCGCCTTCTGGTCCTATTTCTGGACTGTGTTTAACAGCCCTGCCCCCTACCTGGACTTACCCAGTATTGGCTGGGATCCCTACAACAGTTCCGGAAGAGGTATAGACCAGAACCGGTACCGCGGGCGCAACTTGCTCTACATGGAAAGTGAATACCGGCGCGACATTACCAATAATGGCCTCCTCGGATTCGTTGTCTTTGCCAATGTAAATACAGTAAGCGGATCGGGAACATTCTTCACTTCCTGGCATCCTGCGGCGGGCACTGGATTGCGGGTGAAATTCAATAAAGCATCAAAAACGAATATCGGGCTTGACTATGGTGTAAGCAAAGGTTACAGCTCCTTCCTGCTGAATCTTGGAGAAGCTTTCTAGGCCTGCGTTTCACTGTCTCCGCGCTGGAATGGCCATTCCTGGCTGATCTTCGCCTTGATGAAGTACACGACGGCACCAAGTGCCGTTGTCACGACACCGCCTAAAACCATCATCCAGCCTGTGGAAACCAATATCACAAACCACATGAGTATCGCCAGATAGACCGGCCATGGAAAGAACGGCATCTTATACGGGAACTCCGTGCTGCTTCTCAGCCTGCGCAACAGCAGTAATCCCACGGCCTGTGCAATAAACTGCACCAGAATGCGCATGGCAAGAATGGCATTGATCACATCGCTAAGCTTAAAAAGCAGGGAGAAGACAAATGCTACCGAACCGATGAAAATTAAGGAGACATGGGGAAATTTTCCCGTTGGGTGCATGCGGGCAAAGACTTTGAAGAACGAGCCATCTACTGCAGCAGCATAGGGAATACGGCTATAACCAAGGGTTGCAGAAAACACGGAAGCAAAGGCAACCAGCAGGACAAGACAGGTGATCACCTGCGCAGCCGCCGGTCCTGCAAGTTCCTGCATAAATGCGCTGATCACGAACTTGCTGTCGCGTGCAGCCTCCCAGGGAATCACGCTAACCACGCTGATGTTCATCATCAGGTATAGAAAGGCTATCCCGAGAATAGAAATGAACATGCTTTTGGGAATGTTGCGTGAGGGGTTGACGATCTCACCGCCGAGATGACATACATTGTAGTAACCCAGGTAGCTGTATACACTCTTTACGCTTGCGAAGCCAATGGCCGTCACGAAAGCATAGTTCAGGGTCAGTCCGTCGTTTATGTTCTTGATCGGCTGCAGAAAGTTGCCATGTGCAATGCCACCACCAATGATCCATAGAAGCGTGAGAATCACCGCCACCCAAAGCACCACGCTGATCTTTCCGACGTCCTGAATCTTTCGGTACAGCAGCACGACGATCATAATGACCACGCCCCCGCTCACCACCTTCGACCAGAGTTCAGTTAAGGGCACCAGGTAAGACACATAATATGCAAATCCAATGGAGGCAGAGGCAATAACAAGCGGTGCCTGGATCATGGTTTGCCATACAAAAAGGAAGCTCATCAGCTTACCAACGCCTTCTTTACCATAGGTTTCTTTGAGGAAATTGTAGGAACCACCGGCACGCGGAAAAGCTGCGCCAAGTTCACTCCATACCATGGCGTCTACCATGGATAGTGCCGCACCGGCAAGCCAGGCATACAGAAAGTACGGCCCGTTCATCATACCGATAACCATCGGCAGGGTGATGAAGGGACCGATCCCAACCATGTCGGTCATGTTTATTGCTGTTGCCTGAACGAGCCCGAGGCTTCTTTCCTGCTTTACCACTAAGCGCTTTTCCGAAGAATGTCGTCAATACTCTCCAGCAGGTTATCGATGTCAAAGGGCTTGGCAATAAAGTTGGTAGCGCCTGCCCTGGATGCAATTTCCCTTCCGTCGGTACTCGCAGAAAACACCAAAACCGGCAGGTCGCTGGTGTCTGGTTTGCTCTTCAGATGCCTCAGTACCTGGTCACCGGAAAGTACAGGCATCCACAGGTCCAGCAGCAGCAGATCGGGTTGTTCTTTTTCAATGAGATCATACAAGTTCAGGCTGTTCTGCTCTGCGATAATGTTGTATCCAGTATCTTCCAAAACAATCATCAGCATTTCCAGGATGCCTTCATCATCATCACAAATTAGTATCGTTCTATCATTCATCTTGTTATTCTTTAGTAAGCGGCAGCGTGAAGCTGAAAGTTGATCCCCGCTCTTTTTCGCTCTCTACCCATAGTGTTCCACCGTGATTTTTTATGATCTGATCACATACATAAAGGCCTATGCCCATTCCCGGGAATTTTTGTTGTATCTCACTTACCCGGTAAAAACGATCGAAAATCTTGTTCTGGTCTTCAATTTTAATTCCCATGCCATAGTCTGTTACGGCTACTTTCAGGTATTCACTTACGTGAGTTACATAAACCAGGATCTCATTTGATTCCGGTGAATATTTTATTGCATTTGATAACAGGTTGTTTATGACCTGAATCAGGTGAGACTCGTCTCCTAATATACAAGTGCCGGCCTTTCCCTTTACCGTGATGCGGTGCGACTTTGTTCCGGCCTGCAGACCTTCAACCGTGTCGTTTAACATACGGTCAAAATCAAAGGCTTCTTTATGCAGCTCAATATTCCCCGTCTGAATCTTTGAAACATCCAGAAGCTCCGAAATGAGGTTGTTTAGCCGGTTTACATAGGCAGCTGTCTTTTCAACCAGCCCACGGTACCGCTCATTGGCATTGTCCGGCATGTACCGCGTAAGCATCTGCACATAGCCTTTTACAGTGGTTAAAGGCGTCTTTAACTCGTGACTGGCAATGGAAAGAAAGTCGTCTTTTCGCCGCTCAATTTCTCTGCGGTCCGTGATATCTTCAATGGCAATCAGAATGCGGTCCTTATATTGTCCTTCCAGTTCTATCCGGTGTGCATTCAGCAGCATGAGCTTCTTCCCGATATGCGGAAACTCGTGCTCCACTTCAAAATCTTCAACGGGATTGCTGGTTGGCAACACGGTATTCAGCAGCTCTCTGAGCCGTTCAATATTCCATTGTCCATTTCCGAGCTCAAACAGAATCCTGCCTTCTGATTCGTTGCGGGTAACTTTAAAGGTCTTCAGAAAATGTTCATTTACACTGAGTACCCGGAAGTCTATATCCAACACGATGAGGCTTTCTCTCACCGTTTGAATGATGCTGTCCAGATATTCTTCGCTGTCGCGGAGACTTCTGGTCCGCTGATCTACCCGCTTTTCCATGAGCTCCTTCTGGCGGGTCAGTTCAAGCTCTGCATTCACCCTGCGGGTAACATCATTTTGAACACCAATAAAGTAAGTCACCTTCCCTTCGTTATCCTTGATCGGCGACATATACAGCTCATTCCAGAATGCTGTTCCGTCTTTCTTATAGTTACGGATCTGCACCTGGCAGGATTCTCCCTGCTGCACCGCATCCTTAATGATCTGCCGTTCCGGCTGTCCGCGGTCGTCTTTTTGAAGAAAGCGGCAGTTGTGCCCGATCACTTCATCCCGCTGGTAACCAGACATTTCGACGAATGCGCTGTTGCAATAAATGATTGGATTATCCGGCTGTTGATTGTCGGTGATGATGACTCCGGAAATGGAAGCGTCAAGCGCCTTCTTTAGAAGTTCGAAGTCCTGATGAATGGTGTCGTTGGAGAATGAGAATTCCCCGTCATTAAGGCTGTTCAAAAGATAGTGTATGTTATTTTAACCCGGCATATTGAAAAACTGGCAATACTGCCGG
Organism: Bacteroidota bacterium; assembly: GCA_029851965.1. Classification (GTDB taxonomy): domain Bacteria; phylum Bacteroidota; class Bacteroidia; order Sphingobacteriales; family Sphingobacteriaceae; genus Pedobacter. The sequence continues at coordinate 15,363 of JARKUW010000040.1, forward strand.
GGAATTTAAATTGCGTTAACTGCGTTCCTAGCAGCAAAAAAAATGCCACTGGTACATGTAGTGTTATTTTTGTTCGTTAATCGTCAGGACCACACTTGTTCTGGATAATTTAACATCCGGATTGAACCCGATAGTCATCAGGAACGCACCTGAGTACACTTTTGAGCTGTCAATAGACGATTTCGCACCATCATACAAATTGATCTCCTCGATACGGTATTTTTTACCTGGATCAAGCCCCTTCAACAATACAGGCAGTTTACTGCCTTCACCATAACAGTTATTGACTAGATAATTGAACATCACCCCTGAAGACTTATCCGGCGTCATGTACAGCATGGAAGCAATGCTTGATTCTCTCGGATTAGACAGGCGGTATTGATCGCCATACCAGACCGTGGATTTTATACTTTCATAGTTCTTAATGGCATCCTGACTGAACTTTAGGTCTTTGGCGCTTAAATCGCTGACGACGATATCGTAGCCCAGCTTACCCATCATGGCCACGTCAGTACGGAACTTGATCGGCTGCTTACCCCAGTCCGTCACGTGGTTGGCACTTGCAATTGCGGGGTAGAAATAAGAATATTCCCACTGGATAAATATACGCTCCATTGGATCTGTATTGTCGCTTGGCCAGTACTCGGTAAAATATTGCAAGGCGGCATAGTCCACCCGGCCGCCACCACCGGAGCACAGCATCATCGGAACCTTTGGATATTTTGCACGTATGCGCTCCAGCACCTTATATAAACCCCTTACGTATTCAATGTACAAATGCGACTGGTTCTTTAACGTTGCGGAATGGGCATTATAGATTACTGCATTACAATCCCATTTGATGTAGGCCAGGTCGGGGTTCTTCGTGAAAAGATCGTCTACTACGCCAAATACAAAGTCCTGCACCTTTGGATTGGTTAAATCCAGCACCAGCTGATTCCGGTAGTAATATTCTTCCCTTTTGGGCTGCTTGATCACCCAATCCGGGTGCTTCTCATACAATTCACTTTTAGGGCTTACCATTTCCGGTTCTATCCAGATACCGAACTTTACGCCATTGCTTTGCGCTTCTTTAACCAGTGAGGCAATACCATTCGGCAGCTTTTCCCGGTTCTCCTCCCAGTCGCCAAGGCTTGTGCGGTCGTCATTACGCGGGTATTTGTTGGCAAACCAGCCATCATCAAGTAAAAACAAGTCTACCCCCAGATTCTTTGTGTCCTTAAGAAGCTCCGCAAGTTTGTTCTCATTAAAATCAAAATGTGTCGCCTCCCAGTTGTTTAAAAGCGTAAGGCGGGAACCTTTTCCATCCAGTAACTTGTAGTTCCTTGCCCATTGGTGCATATTTCTACTGGCCTCGCCCTTCCCTTTGGTAGACAACGTGTACAGGAAAGCCGGCGTTGTAAACTCCTCATTCGGCTTTAGGGTATAGGTGGAGGCATAGTTGTTTATTCCGGAAATGATCCTTAAGTTATCCTGATTGTCCAGTTCCAGATCGGTGCGGAAATTTCCGCTCCACTCCAGGGAGCCGTACAAAACAGTTCCTGCGTCCTCTGTTGCGGGCTGATCAATCGAGACCATAAACACGGAAGGCATAAAGATATTGGCGCGTGTACCGAGCTTCGTGTCCAGCGTCTTTATGCCGTGGGTAAGCCTGGATTCCTCCGGCAGCATTTCCTTGGCCCAGTCGCCATGATACTGGTTCAACCAGAACGCTTTGCCTTTGAGGTGCAGATTCGCAGAGGCATACTTGTGTAGCGTTACACTCCCTTTTTCGGTGTGTTTTATGGTCGACCACTGTTCAACGACATTCTCGTTGAACCAGGATTTATAATGCAATGTCACCTGAAAATTGTACGCCGGATCTTTCAATACGATGCTGAGTAAGGACACCTGGTTCCCAAGCTGTTTGACACTATGACTTACATATTTAAGATCCAGGGAATTGTTGCCATCAGCATGGGTAACCGTAATTGCGGGTTCCATGAGGTTTCTGGAACCTGCGGGTGTATACGCTGAATTCAGGACATTCGTGTAATCCTCCGCTTGTTTATACATGGAGGCTACATCTTTGTACTCGGAAGTATCTCCGAGCTTTTGTCCGAGGTAGATCAATCCGAGGTTCTTGTTGGAATCCACCTGCAGGACAACTGCATTGTCTTTGCTCTCCAGCGGGATGATGGTTTGTGCCTGTATCGTTCCGAATATAGAACCGAACAGAAGCAGGGCTAACTCTTTTTTACAATTCATTTCTTTGGTCTGGTCGTTATTAAATCGATAAATCTGCAGTAAGATAACGATTGTCATGAACACACCAAATCTTTGCAGCAACTATCACTTCCCCGCAAACTTTTTCCACGGTTAGGAGTTATCTTTCCATATGGAGAATCAAACAAATAAGGTTGCCCTGATCACAGGAGCAAGTAAAGGTATAGGCAATTCCGTAGCGGAATCATTGTTAAAAAACGGATATAAAGTAGCGATCACCAGCCGTTCACAGGAAAGTGCCGATGCTGCGGCAGAGAAGCTGAAAGCATTTGGGTCTGTTATCGGCCTTGCGGCAGATGTGAAAGACCTGTCCTCACAGGAAAAAGTCGTCGCTTCCGTAAAGGAAGCCTGGGGGCAACTTGATGTTCTCGTGGCCAATGCTGGCGTGGGCTATTTCGCTCCCATCGATGAGATGGACCCGAAGATCTGGCAGGATACAATAGATACCAACCTCACCGGGGTGTTCAACAGTGTTAAAGCTTCGGTAGAGGAGATCAAGAAGGCACAAGGGTACATTATTACAATATCCAGCCTGGCCGGCACCAACTTCTTCGCGAATGGCTCGGCATACAATGCCAGTAAGTTTGGGCTGACGGGTTTCTCACAGGCGATCATGCTGGATCTAAGAAAATACAACGTGAAAGTAACCACCATCATGCCGGGTTCGGTAGCCACATATTTCAACGAGCATGAGCCGGATGCAGAAAAAGATGCCTGGAAAATACAACCGGAAGACATCGGACAGCTGGTTGTGGATCTGCTCAACATGCCTGCAAGAACACTTCCAAGCAAAGTAGAGATCAGACCTACAATGCCCGGGTAGCAACTGCCCTGTTGGCCATGATCTCCGCGTAGGCACCATCCCAAAGGTCAATCCGTTGCTGGAGGCATGCGATGGTTGCCTCCTCAGCTTCGGCCCAGCGCTGCTCGTCGCCGCCACAGAGGCTGGAGGTCATCTCCAGCGCCAGATGGCTATGGTGATCGCCATCCACTTCGATATGCCTGTCGAGGTAATATTTAAATATAGAAACCCGGTCCGGCAGATCCTTGTGGATGTCGTTTATAATGGCATGGAACATTCCGGGGATCAGGTCTTCCCGTCCGAACGTAAAGATTGCGGCCTGCAAATGGCTTTTTCCACTATTGATAATACTGAAAGTGTAGTCGACAAAACTGCGTGCCGCCTGCGGCACCGAAGCTCCCTCATAGGCCAGCTTCAGATCGCCGGTATTTTTTAACACAGAAATAAATTTATCGATCGCTGTGGTATCGGCGCCACATTGTTGCATGGCCTCCAGATATAGTTCAAAATGACTTTTACGAATTCCAAAAGCATCCACATCAGACTCCTCACCGGCTACAATTTCATTGATCAGGTATCTGGTATCACCGGACCCTTGGGGGAACCAGGGCACTGTTGTGCAGGTTAAGTTGTTCTGAAGGGCTTTTAGGATAGACATGAAATCCCAGACGGCAAATATATGGTACTGCATAAAGAGCTGCAGGTCTTCAACACTATGGATTGCCTGGTAGATGTTATGGTTTACAATTTGAAGTCTTAGTGGTTCGGTGGCTGACTTTATGCTTTCGATATGTGCGTTCATTCTTCCGGTGTTTTCTGTCTGATTCCTATTTGATGGGGAGGCAAAGCTAAGAAATATGGCCCTACCAACCCAGGCTCAACATCGAATTTGTCTGGTCAAAATTCCGGGGCTTGCAAGAACAGAAATCCCAGTGCCCTGGCGTCCGCTGGTTCAGGGAGCCGCACATATTGCATCGAAGCACAGAAAAATAAGTGTATCTTACTATTAATCAACTCCAAACCTATGGCTGATTCACAAATTGGCGAAAGCCCGGCGCTCAAAACATTGTCTCCAGAAATGTTGCATGCCATTGATGCGTACTGGCGCGCAGCAAACTACCTGTCGGTCGGCCAACTTTATCTAAAAGACAATCCCCTGCTGAAGGAACCGTTGAAACCAGAACATATAAAAAGTATGCTCCTCGGCCACTGGGGAACCACGCCAGGTCAGAACTTCATCTATACACACCTGAACCGCATCATTGTAAAGTACGACCTGGACATGATCTACATATCCGGTCCCGGGCATGGTGGCCCCGCAGTTGTATCGGGCACGTACCTGGAAGGTACGTATAGTGAGGTTTACCCGGAGATCACGCAGGATGAAGAAGGGCTTAAACACCTGTTCCGGCAGTTTTCCTTCCCCGGTGGCATCTCCAGTCATGCCTCTCCGGAAACACCAGGTTCCATACATGAGGGCGGCGAGCTTGGCTACTCCTTAAGTCATGCCTTCGGGGCAGTGCTGGACAACCCGGACCTGATTGTTGCCTGCGTGGTGGGCGATGGCGAAGCAGAGACCGGCCCATTGGCAACGGCATGGCATTCCAACAAGTTTACCAATACGCTATCGGACGGTGTGGTGTTGCCCATACTACATTTAAATGGCTATAAGATCTCCAACCCAACGGTGCTTGCACGGATCTCACACGAGGAACTGCAGCAGCTTTTCTTTGGTTATGGCTGGACGCCGATTTTTGTGGAGGGGGATGATCCGGAGCTGATGCACGAAACGATGGCTGCAGCAATGGACCAGTCGGTTGCGCTCATCCGGAAGATCAAAGAAGATGCGCTAACAGACCCTTGCACACGCGCACGCTGGCCGATGATCGTGTTACGCTCGCCAAAGGGCTGGACAGGACCCAAGGTTGTAGATGGCCACAAGATTGAGGGCAACTTCCGTTCGCACCAGATTCCAATCCTTATTTCCGCAGGCGGCGGAGATGACCACCTGCAACAGCTGGAAAGCTGGCTTAAAAGTTATGGGCCAGAAGAACTGTTTGACGAGAATGGGAAGCTGAGGCCTGAGCTTGCGGCACTGGCCCCCAAGGGTGCGCGCCGCATGGGCGCCAATCCGCATACAAATGGCGGATTGTTATTGAAGGAATTGAAGATTCCCGATTATACGGAATATGCCGTCGACGTACCTGTATACGGCACAATTGGTGAAGGTGATGTACATGTTTGCGGAAGATTTCTCCGCGATGTGATCGTAAGGAATGAGGACAACCGCAACTTCAGGATATTTGGTCCGGATGAAACCGCTTCCAATCGGCTGGATGAGGTATTCGCCGTCACAAACCGCCAGTGGAACACCGATGTCGTGGACAGCGATGAATATCTCGCGCCATCCGGCAGGGTGATGGAAATGCTGAGTGAACACCAGTGCGAGGGATGGCTCGAAGGTTACCTGCTGACCGGCAGACATGGCTTGTTGAATTCTTACGAGGCGTTCATTCACATCGTGGATTCCATGTTTAACCAGCATGCCAAATGGTTGAAAATGACAAGTCATATCTCCTGGAGGCGGAGAATAGCGTCGTTAAATATACTGCTGACATCGACCGTGTGGCGGCAGGACCACAACGGATTCACCCATCAGGACCCTGGATTTATAGATCATGTCGTCAATAAGAAAGCGGAGATTGTGCGTATTTACCTGGCGCCGGATGCGAACTGCCTGCTGTCGATCATGGATCATTGTCTGAGGAGCCACCACTATGTGAATGTGATCATCGCTGGTAAACACCCCTCGCCGCAGTGGCTTACCATGAATGAGGCTGTGGACCACTGTGCCCGCGGGATTGGTGTGTGGAGCTGGGCGAGTTCGGATCAGGGTGCGGAGCCCGACGTGGTGATGGCCTGCGCGGGCGATGTCCCTACCCTCGAAATCCTCGCTGCGGTAACCATATTGAAGGAACATCTGCCAAACCTGAAGATCAGGGTTGTTAATGTGGTTGATTTGCTGAAGCTACAGAAGAACACAGAACATCCGCATGGCCTGTCGGACAAGGACTTCGATTCCCTGTTTACAAAGGATAAGCCGGTCATTTTTGCTTTTCATGGTTACCCATGGCTGATACACCGGCTAACCTACAACCGGGCAAACAACAGCAACATGCATGTACGCGGATATAAAGAAGAAGGAACGGTGACGACAGCGTTCAACATGACGGTGTTAAATGATATGGACCGGTTTCACCTGGCCATAGATGTCATAGACCGGCTGCCGGATGTTGGAAGCAAAGGCATATACCTCAAGCAACAGCTTCAGGACAAACTTATTGAACACAAGTTCTACATCAATAAACATGGGGAAGATATGCCTGAAATCGTGGGATGGAAATGGTCGTGATGCAAGTATAGCGGTTTATATCGAGTACCTTTGTGACTTCCCTGATCACACCCAAAATACATCTTTAATCGCTGAAAGCTGCAAAGCAGACGGCTTTATTGCCAGTCCATTTGACGTTGATGAACTGATTAAAGAAGTAAATACGGGTGCTTGTTCTGGAGCAATTTTCAGAAATAACTTAAGATCTGCAGCGCGGGAAGCTTTTTACGCTTTGGCCCAGCGATACTTTCTTAATTTCTTTGTAAAATAACCGTCGCTACTGGGGCCGCTTGTTTGTAAGCCATCGGGATTATCGTGGTCTTTATCCAACCTATGCATTCCGTAGATTCCCGCGTGCCCACTACATATAAAGGCCGTGAAGCAAGCCAATGCAAACAGCACCGCATGTTCTGCACCGAAGAGTTCCACCCCCATCATGGTACAGGCCAATGGCGTGTTTGTGGCCCCTGCAAATACAGCGATAAATCCCAATGCGGCAAACAAGCTTGCCGGCGCAGTTAAAAGATCCGACAAGGTATTGCCCAGCGTGGAGCCGATGTAAAACAACGGTGTCACTTCTCCTCCTTTGAAACCGGTACCAAGGGTAACTGCGGTGTATATGGTTTTCCAGAGCCAGCTCCAGCTGTCTGAGCCGCCTGCATGAAAAGCCGAAGTGATGGTTACTGCACCCGGGTATTCCGGATTCACCCCTAAGCTCAGGTAGTCGGGTTTAGCGAGTAGCGCCGTTAATCCGATAATAACCAACCCTCCGAAAACAGGGATCATCCACTTGTATTTAAACAAACGCTGGGAAGCGTTTTTCACCGCTGTGACCATCCGGATAAACAACAAACTTGCAAGGCCGAAGGCAGCGGAAGAAAGGATAATCTTCGCAACCAGCAGCAAGGTTTCGCGATAATGCGGCAAGTCGATACTGGTGCTTACCACGGCATCTATCTGGTAATGCACATGGGCAATCTGCCAAAGCTTTACCGCCATGTCCCCGACCACTCCCCCGACCACCGCCGGCAGCCATGCATCATAGCGGATGCGCCCGATGGTAACAACTTCAAGCGCGAAGATGGCTCCGGTGAGTGGCGTCCCAAAAACCGCCCCAAAGCCGGCGGCAACGCCGGCAGTCAGGAGCATGCGCATATCAGTTCCCGTTAACTTCAGCCAGTTCGCATACCCGGCAGCGATACTGCCGCCGATCTGCACGGCTGTGCCTTCACGGCCTGCAGAACCGCCAAATAAATGGGTAATAATAGTTGTTGCAAGGATCACCGGCGCCATACGCTCGGGTACATGGCCCTGCTCCAGATAGATCTGCTCCAGGATGAGGCTGTTCCCTTTTTCGGCCGCACGGCCAGCGGTCTTATAGATGAAGTAAATAAGCAGGCCGGCCAGTGGCAACAGGAACAGCAGCCATTTATGGTCGAACCGGAAATGAATTGCGACACTTAACAGCCATAAAAACAGTGCGACAATACTGCCGATTATAAAGGCAACCGGGACAATCAGCGCCGCCCAACGCAACAGTTGTTTGATGTAGATGTAGTATTCTTTCAAGAGTAATGCATATTCTAAATCACTAATGTAGGTTTATTTTAGTAAATCAGCAGTTTAGGGCATTATTACAGCTGCTGGAATGGTGATAGGGCACTACTTAAGAATATGATCGTTATCACATTTTTGCAGCTGCTGATATCATTTTATGACATGCCGGTATGTGCCACCTTTGGACATAATCCGATGGCATGTTACAGACAAAAGAAATCCAGTTGGCTACCAGGTGCTTCCATTGCGGGGATGCACTTCCTGCAGCACCATACCAGCTCCAGGAAAAGGAATTTTGCTGCGTTGGCTGCGTAGGCGTATACAAGATTCTGAGCGAAAATAATCTTGGCGACTACTACCTGTACAACGATGTTCCGGGGCAATCGCAGAAAAGCAAAAACATTCATTATGGTTACCTGGATGAGCCCGCCATTGCCGCAGAACTTGTGGACTATATGGACGATCGAATTACCATTATCACTTTATACATACCCGCAATACACTGCAGTTCCTGCATCTGGCTGCTGGAAAGCCTGCATAAGCTGAACCCCAACATCAGCAACTCCAGGGTGGATTTCCTGAAAAAACAGGTTGTTGTGACCTTCCAAAACAAAGCATTATCCCTAAAAGGCCTGGTCGAAACTCTGGTTGGTATCGGATACGAACCGCTGATCAGCCTGCAGGATGTGGTCAAAGAACAGCAGGATCCAAAAAGCGATCGCAAGCTGATCAGGCAAATCGCTGTGGCGGGATTTTGCTTTGGCAATACCATGCTGCTCAGCTTCCCCGATTACTTCGGATTGTCGGGCCTTGAGCATGAATTTAAACAGTTCTTCGGCATACTTAACCTTGCCTTTGCACTGCCGGTGGTGTTCTACAGTGGCCGTGATTATTTCACATCAGCCTGGCTGAACCTGAAGAACGGTGTCCTGAACCTGGATTTCCCGTTGGCTTTAGGCATTCTGATCATGTTCCTGCGTTCCATTGCAGAGATTGCAACAGGCAGCGGTGCCGGATTTGTTGACACACTCTGCGGACTTGTATTTTTCTTACTCATTGGCAAGTGGATGCAGCAGCATACGTACCATCACCTATCTTTCGAACGGGACTACCGTTCCTATTTCCCGGTGGCGGTGACCGTACTTAAAAATGGTCTTGAGCAAGCCGTACCGTTGGATCAGCTGCATAAAGGCGACCGGATCCTGATCCGGAGCAATGAGATTATTCCTGCGGACGCGATCCTGCTGAAAGGCAATGCTGTGCTCGACTTCAGCTTCGTGACCGGAGAATCCAATCCCGCGCCAAAAGTATTGGGTGAGATCGTTTATGCCGGCGGGCGACAGCTTGAAGGCGCCATTGAACTCGAAGTTGTAAAGCCCGTTTCTCAAAGTTATTTAACCAGGCTCTGGAACAATGAGACCTTTTCCATCGATAAAGATCGCATCAGTACCTTTTCAGGCAGGGCAAGTAAATATTTCAGCATTGCACTGCTGACTGTTGCGTTCTCAAGTGGTATCTTCTGGATATTTTCCGGTGACCTCTCAAAGGGACTCGCGGCTTTTTCTGCCGTACTCATTATCGCCTGCCCATGTGCATTGGCGCTAAGTTCCCCCTTTACCCTCGCTGCGGTGTTAAGCATTTTCGACAAGAACAAGTTTTACCTGAAAAACACATCCGTGATTGAAGAACTCGCCCGTATTGACACGTTTGTATTTGATAAGACGGGCACAATAAGCAATCCGGAGGCATCAGGATTTACGTTTAAGGGCAGCATCACTGATACGGAGAAGCAACTGGTCAGCGACCTGGCGCGGAATTCCGGACACCCATTGAGCCGGGAGCTGGTGAAGTGGATCGGCCTGGCGCCGAAGTTTACGGTGGCCGACTACCGCGAGATGGTGGGACGGGGAACAAAAGGTATCGTGAATGGCCGGGCGGTAAAGATGGGCAGTGCTGCATTTCTGGGCATTGACGCACCGCATGCTGTCGAGGGAAGCGTTGTGCACCTGGTTATGGATGAAAATTACCTGGGTTACTTCCTGTTTGTTCAGAAATGGCGCCCGCGCCTGAAAGAGCTTATTGTTAGGCTGCGCAAAATCGCCTCGCTGCACCTGCTGTCTGGCGATCAGGATCAGGACCGCAAGAGCCTCGTTTCCTTCTTCCCGGATGAAAAACAAATGCATTTCCGGCAGTCGCCACAAGATAAGCTGGACTACATCCTCGAACTGCAGAAAGCGAAGCACAAGGTATTGATGTTCGGCGATGGGCTGAACGATGCGGGTGCACTGAAACAAAGTGATCTCGGGGTGGCCGTGACGGACAACATCAACAACTTCACGCCCGGCTGCGAAGCCATCCTGGATGGTGCAAGTTTCAGTAAGATCCCGGACTTTATCCAACAGGCGAAAGACGCCGTAAAGATCATCCACATGAGCTTCGCCATATCGCTGATCTACAACTTCCTGGGACTGTCATTTGCCGTCCAGGGCATGCTCTCCCCCCTTATTGCAGCCATTCTTATGCCTGCAAGTACGGTGACCATCATCCTGTTTACCAGCATCATGGCCAGACTTTATGCACGTAAAAACAACCTGTTATGAACATGATATTCATGCTGATCGGAATCAGCATTTTACTCGCACTGATCTTTCTGGCTGCCTTCTTCTGGGCGAGCAAGACCGGTCAGAATGACGACACGTACACGCCCGCAGTACGGATTCTCTTTGATGATGAACTGCCACTGCCCAATGCAAATGCGGCAGACGATAATACCAAGATATAATAGCCTGATATCCATTTAAACATAATTACTGATGAAGAATAGTGACCAAGATCAGCTTTTAACACCGCAGGAATCACGAACCCCCGATCCTGCCTTGCCTACTTTTGCAGCACACAAAAATGAATCACTGCTGAGTATGACTGAAAAATTTTACTACGACAATAAGATTGTCCGGAACTTCGCCATCGCGACGATCGTATGGGGAATTATTGGTATGACTGTCGGGCTGCTTGTTGCCATGCAGCTCGTGAACCCAAGCCTGAACATGGGTAATCAGTATACGACTTTTGGCCGGATCCGGCCCTTACACACAAATGCGGTCATCTTTGCTTTTGTCGGCAATGCCATCTTTATGGGTGTTTACTACTCCCTGCAGCGTCTGCTCAAAGCCCGGATGTTTAATGATACACTCAGTAAGATTCACTTCTGGGGCTGGCAGCTTATTATTGTTGCTGCGGTAATTACCCTTCCACTAGGGCTCACCTCCTCTCATGAATACGCAGAGCTGGAATGGCCGATAGACATTGCGATCACGCTGATTTGGGTCGTTTTTGGCGTAAACATGTTTGGAACCATCTTTAAACGCCGCGAGAAGCACATGTATGTAGCGATTTGGTTCTACATTGCCACCTTCGTAACCATTGCAGTGCTGCATATTGTAAACTCTTTCCAGCTGCCAATATCTGCCTTTAAAAGTTATTACCTGTTCGCCGGTGTACAGGACGCCCTGGTACAATGGTGGTACGGCCACAATGCTGTAGCGTTCTTTTTGACCACGCCATACCTGGGAATGATGTATTACTTTCTTCCGAAAATGGCACAACGCCCGATATACTCCTACAAACTGAGCATTCTACACTTCTGGTCGCTGATATTCATCTACATCTGGGCCGGGCCACACCACTTGCTGTACACTTCCCTTCCGGGATGGGCACAGTCTTTAGGTGTTGCCTTTTCGGTGATGCTCATTGCGCCAAGCTGGGGTGGAATGATCAACGGCTTGCTGACACTTCGCGGTGCCTGGGACAAAGTTCGTGATGATGCAACATTGAAATTTATGGTTGTCGGACTTACCGCATACGGTATGGCCACCTTTGAAGGTCCGATGCTTGCCTTTAAACAGATCAATGCCATTGCGCACTATACCGACTGGATCGTTGCACACGTTCACGTAGGTGCATTGGGTTGGAATGGTTTTTTAACCTTCGGTATTCTGTACTGGTTGATCCCGAGAATCTACAAAACGCCATTATACTCTAAGAAACTTGCAGCTTTTCACTTCTGGATCGGAACCCTGGGGATCATCTTTTATGCAGTGCCGCTCTATTTTGCAGGTTTCACACAAGGACTGATGTGGAAAGAATTTACGCCTGAAGGTGTACTGCGGTACCCCAACTTTCTGGAAACCGTCTTGCAAATCATCCCGATGTACAGGCTTAGGGCGCTGGGGGGATTGTTCTACCTGATCGGTGTAATCGTGATGACGTACAACATCATCAAGACCGCCCGTGCCGGTAAACTTCTTGCCAATGAACCCGCAGAAGCGATGGCGCTGGCGCCGGAATATGTACCCGTTGGATCAGACCGGAAAGTACATCGTATCCTGGAACGCAAACCAATGGTATTTATGGTGCTGTCACTGATCGTGATCCTGATTGGTGGAATGATCGAGATGATGCCAACATTCACCATTGAGTCCAATATTCCAACGATCAGCAGTGTCAAGCCGTATTCCCCACTGGAGCTGCAGGGCCGTGATATTTACATCAAAGAAGGCTGTGTAAACTGCCACTCACAAATGATCCGCCCTTTCCGTTCGGAGACCGAGCGCTACGGCGAGTACAGTAAAGCTGGCGAGTTTGTGTACGACCATCCGCATTTATGGGGTTCCAAACGAACCGGACCAGACTTGCAGCGTGAGGGTGGAAAGTATTCCAATGCCTGGCACTATAACCACTTGTTTGATCCGCAGACCATGTCTCCGGGAAGTATCATGCCTCCTTATGAGTGGCTGACCACACAAACATTAGACACCACAACAACGATTTCGAAGATCAATGCCATGCGTACCCTTGGTGTGCCGTATGCGGAAGGATATGAGCACCAGGCCAATCGTGATCTGGACAGACAGGCTAAAGAAATCGCGCTTGATCTGCAGAAGAACAATGTGAAGGTAAAAAGTGATAAAGAGATCATCGCCCTGATTGCCTACCTGCAACGCCTGGGAACTGACATTAAAGCCAAATAATAACTACAGATATGTTTAAGCAATTTTCAACCCTGATCAACGGAAACGAAGTGTATTTACTTTGCTCCCTCGGAATATTTGTGTTCTTCTTCGTAATCGTCGGCATTGTGCTCCTGTATATGCGTAAGGATGAAGTGCAATACATGAGTGAACTTCCTTTAAACGAAAATGAATTCTGATATGAGTTACGCAGATATACTAATCGCCACCCTATGTCTCACCGCAGTAATTGTGGTGGGTGTTTCCATACTGATGCTTCACGTCGTTAAGCTGTTTGTTAAAGAATCACTTAACCCTACTCCTTTTGCCAGTCCGGAAGAAAAAGCCAGAAAGCTGCGATTGGAAGTGGAAGCAAAAGCTTTGATAAAACCGAAGCCTGCGCTAATCAACCGCCTTATGGGCCTTCGGCCCATCTCCGAAGAGAAAGATCTCGTTATGGAGCACGAGTTCGACGGCATCACCGAGCTGAACAACCCGACACCTGGCTGGTTTATGGTCCTTTTTTACGGATCAATAATCTTTGCCGTTGTTTACTTTCTCAACTATGAGGTCTTTGGTTTTGGGCCGAATCAGGAACAGGAGTATGTTGCGGAGACCGAGCAGGCGGCGCTGGACAAAGAAGCATTTCTGCTGAATCCAGCAAACGCAAAAAGTGCTGTCAACGAGAACAATATGGTTCTAAGTACAGATCAAGCAGTATTGACCGCGGGTGCGGCGCTGTATGCCAGCAGGTGTACGCCTTGTCATGGCGAGCATGGCGAAGGTATTGTTGGTCCCAATCTAACGGATGAGTACTGGATTCATGGCGGCGATGTAAAGGATGTGTTCAAAACCATAAAGTATGGTGTTCCCGAAAAGGGAATGATCGCCTGGGAAAAGTCATTGAGCGCCCAGCAGATCTCTGACATCACCAACTATGTAATGTCCCTTCAGGGAACAAATCCCGCAGGGGCAAAAGCTGCTCAGGGAGACAAACAAAAATAGCCATGTCAGTTTATCCGAGAATCATAAAAGGTCAGCTGTATAAATACCGCACCCTTGTAAGTTACTTTTGCCTGGTGCTGCTTTTTGCAGCACCTTTCCTCCGGATAAACGGTGAGCAGCTCATCCTGCTGAATGTGCTGGAAAGAAAGTTTGTTTTCTTCGGACTGGTTTTCTGGCCACAGGACTTCTTTCTCTTCGTGCTGGCACTGCTGGACTTCATCGTTTTCATTGTCCTGTTTACAGTGGTCTTCGGCAGGGTATTTTGCGGCTGGGTATGCCCGCAGACCATCTTCCTGGAGATGGTGTTCCGGAAAGTGGAACGCTTGATCGAGGGAGATCATTTGAAACAACGTAAGCTGGATGAAGGACCGCTGACAACCGAAAAGCTATTGAAGAAAACGGCTAAACACAGTATCTTTATACTGATATCCTTTTTCATAGCGAACATCTTCCTGGCGTATCTGATTGGTTCAGACACTTTGTTGAAAATCATTAAAGAACCCGTTACCAGTCATTGGAGTGGATTTTTGTCCATTTCAGTATTCACTTTGTTGTTTTACTTCGTCTTTTCCAGGCTTCGGGAACTCGTTTGTACCGTAGTGTGCCCATACGGACGTCTGCAGAACGTTTTGCTGGACGACCAGAGTATCATTGTGGCGTACGATTACAACCGGGGGGAACCACGGGGAAAGCGTGAGAAGGAAATCGCCAGCAGCAAAGGCGATTGCATTGACTGTAAGCTATGCGTTCAGGTCTGCCCCACCGGGATTGACATCCGGAACGGCACTCAGCTCGAGTGCATCAACTGTACTGCATGTATTGATGCCTGCGATATGGTTATGGCTAAGATAGACCGGCCCTTGAACTTGATTGGCTTTAAATCCGAAGAATCAATTAAGTCCGGGAAACCTTTCCGGATGAGCAGCAGGATTTATGCCTACAGTGCGGTCCTGCTCATTTTGACGGGAGCCCTGACCTATCTGCTGGCGAGCCGAAGCGACGTGAAGACGACGATACTACGTGCCAGCGGCACACTCTATCAGATGCGCGATAAAGACCGTACCGTGAGCAATCTCTACAATGCGGAACTGGTAAATAAAACCGGCAGCAGTCTGAAGTTCAAGATCCTGCCGGACGATCCATCTACAAAAATTGAATACATACAGGCTGCAGATGAACTCCTTTACGGAGGAAGTGCCAAGATCACCTTCTTTGTGATCCGTCCGCAGGCCGACATTACCGTGTACAAGTCTGAAGTGGGGTTTAAACTGATCTCCGAAGGCAAAGTAATAGAACATTTTACAAGCACTTTCATTGCACCACCAAACAATTAAAAATATGAATTGGGGAACGAAAATCACGATAGTCATGCTGTGTTTCATGACCATGATCGGCACGTATGCCTATTTAATGATGACCAGCAAATCAGATGAGCTGGTCGACAAAGATTACTACGAGAAGGGGATAAATTACGATATAGACTACAAGAAGAAGGAAAACGTAAAGCGCAATCACATGGAGCCAGGCGTAGTGCTGCACAACGACAGTCTCCTGATTACTTTTCCTGCTGCTGCGGTTGGCACACTCAAGCTGATCCGCACCGCAGACAAGACCATGGATCGGAGCTTTCCCATGGAAACAGATGCGGCCAATCAGTTTCAAATCTCCATCCGTGGTAAAGACAGCGGATTGTGGAGGCTCGAGATGGACTGGATGGCTTCAGGCACTCCGTATCTTTATGAAAAGGAGGTGATGCTGCCATGAGCGATCAATACCTCGCCTTTATGATCGGGCTTTTGGGAAGTGTACATTGCATCGGGATGTGCGGGCCGCTAGCGTTTGCAGTACCGTCATTGAAAAAGGGCGGCTTTTACCTGATCTTAGATAAGGTCCTCTACCAGACCGGGCGAATCATTTCTTACTGCATCCTTGGTGCACTTATCGGGCTGGTTGGACGGCAACTGTGGATGGCGGGATTGCAGCAGGGCCTGAGTATCTTCAGCGGGATTTTGATCCTCCTTGCCGCTGGTTCAAGAATCCTAAAAACAAGTTCCGGCATGCGCTTCAATTACTTACTGAAGCCTTTTAATAAGCTATTTGGCTTTGCGCTGAAACACAAGGCAAACCACCTGATCATCGGTATGCTCAACGGACTGTTGCCTTGCGGATTCGTTTACCTTGCCCTTGCCGGTGCAATAAACACCAGTTCCCCGGGCCTGGCTGTTGCGTACATGTTCTGGTTTGGAATCGGCACTGCACCGCTGATGCTGCTTGCTGCAATGACAGTAGGCTTTAGCAGCCCGCTCCTACGCATGCGCATCAATAAAGTAGTTCCGTACCTCATGTTGTGCCTCGGGATCTGGTTCATTTTACGCGGAATGGACCTAAGTATCCCCTACTTAAGTCCATCCAAACCGTCTTCTGCTGCAGAAGTCTGCAGGTAAACATCTTATCCAGCCGTACTGAACAGCTGTGTTTTGGGCTGGTTGTTCCACAACCGTGCATCAAAAGCCATACATATATTTCTTAAAAAGCGTTTACCCATCGGCGTAACAACAAGGCTTTCCGCTTGTATTTCCACCAGTCCATCGTCTTGCAGCAACTTCATACGCAGCAGTCCGTCATACAATGCAGGGCACCTTTGCTCCTCCGAATGCCACGAGGTATACCCTTTACACATCACATTTAAGATATGCTTACGCAGAATCAGATCCTCTTTGTTTAGGAGATGGCCTTTTACAACGGGTATTGTTCCTTTAGAAATCATTTCCAGGTAGGTTTCCACCTTCTTTTCATTCTGTGCAAAACCTGTCCAGGAATCGCTAATGGCTGAGACACCCAGGCCTATCATCAGGTGACTGAACTGGTCGCTATACCCCATGAAGTTGCGGTGCAGCTTTCCGCTTTGTGCAGAAGCATAAAGGGAGTCTGTTTTCAGCGTAAAATGGTCCATGCCGATCTCAACATAGCCTCCGGCTTTAAGCATGGCGCGACCGGTCTCATAGAGTTGTTGCTTTACAGCGGCATCAGGAAGATCCGCTTCTGTATATCGGCGCTGCCCGGGTTTAACCCATGGCACATGCGCGTAGCTGTAAAAGGCAATGCGATCCGGGCGAAGCGTCAGCACCGAATCTATGGTTTCCGTGAGGCCTTCTATGGTCTGAAGTGGCAGACCATAAATGAGATCATAGTTTATAGATTGGTAGCCGGCCCTTCTTGCCAGACTTGTAATCTGCTGCACCTCCGGAACGGATTGAATGCGGTTGATCGCCAGCTGCACCCTGGGATCAAAATCCTGAATGCCCAGGCTAAGCCGTTTAAATCCGAGCGCATAAAGTGTATCGAGATGTGCCTTAGTCGTATTTCCCGG
>JARKUW010000048.1 GCA_029851965.1 Bacteroidota bacterium
CGACCGCACCCAGCCGGTTACGGCTGATTTCTACAATGACATCCTTTACTGATGCTTCAGCATTGATCGATGGTTTTTGATTTTTTAGCGCCAGGTCACCGACCTTTAGATACAAACGTTTTCCAAGCGCGCCGCCCGGATGATACCTGGCGAAGTCGTCTTCGTTAAAATCGCGTGCGTGTAGCAAGCAAAGCGCTAGCGCATCGCCCATGGCGAGTTGTGCGGTGGTACTTGTGGTCGGAGCAAGGTTGTTTGGACAGGCTTCTTTTTCTACCGAAACGTTCAGGACCAGATCGGCAAGCCGAGCCAGATCGGAGTTTACCTGTCCGACCATTCCAATGAGAAAATTGCCGGTTTGTTTCAGTAATGGTGCCAGAACTTTTATCTCAGGTGTATTCCCACTTTTGGATATACATATCACAATATCGGTTTTCTGGATCATTCCAAGATCCCCATGAACAGCGTCGCCCGCGTGCATGAAAATTGCAGGTGTTCCCGTTGAATTGAATGTCGCAACAATCTTCTGTGCGATAATTGCACTCTTGCCGATGCCCGTAACAATAACCCGGCCGGTACTCGCTTTTATAACTTCGACTGCTTCCGCAAAGTCGTCGTTAATATTTGGAATAAGGTTTAAAATGGCCTGGGCTTCTAATTGGAATGTATTGATCGCAGTTTCGAATATTGATTTTTTACTTTTCAAAGAGAATTATTTAGTGTATTAATGCTTTAATTGATGCAAAATTATGTTATTTTGAATCAAATATAGCACTGAATATTTGATACACGGGATGGATGTGAAAAAGTCGTTGTTTGACAACTTACAAACCTTTTTTGGGTTTAATAATTTTAAAGGTGATCAGGAGTCGATCATCACCAATGTTTTAGAAAGGAAGAACACCTTTGTCATAATGCCTACAGGTGGGGGCAAATCCATCTGTTACCAACTACCAGCCTTAATGAGTGAGGGAACCGCCATCGTCATCTCTCCACTCATCGCACTGATGAAGAATCAAGTAGATCAGTTACGAGCTTTCGGCGGAAGTGATAGTATCGCACATTTTCTCAACTCTTCTTTAAATAAGTCCGAAATCGCTCAGGTAAAAAGCGACCTGCTTAGCGGACAAACTAAACTTTTATACGTGGCCCCGGAGTCACTATCCAAGCCGGACAACATGGAGTTCCTGAGGCTGATCAAAATATCCTTTGTGGCCGTCGATGAAGCGCATTGTATTTCTGAATGGGGTCATGACTTCCGTCCGGAATACAGAAAGATCCGCCAGGTTGTTGCCGGGCTGGGAGACAAGATCCCAATCATTGCTTTAACTGCCACGGCAACACCAAAGGTACAGCTGGACATTATCAAAAATCTTCAAATGGGGGATGCCACTCTCTTTAAGTCTTCATTTAACAGACCCAACCTATTTTACGAGATCCGCCCTAAACGTGATGTTCTGAAAGAGATCATACGATACATCAAGCAGAATACCGGCAAATCAGGTATCATCTATTGTTTGAGCAGGAAGAAGGTAGAAGAAGTCGCGGAAGCACTTAATCTTAATGGAATCAAAGCTCTTCCATACCATGCTGGTCTGGAACCGAAGGTTCGTGCAGAAACGCAAGACAAGTTTCTTATGGAAGACGCAGAGGTGATCGTCGCGACCATCGCCTTCGGAATGGGAATCGATAAACCTGATGTGCGGTTTGTTATTCATCACGACATCCCCAAGAGTATGGAAGGTTACTACCAGGAAACCGGCCGCGCAGGACGAGATGGTGGCGAAGGCGTCTGCATTGCATTCTATGCACAGAAAGATGTAGATAAACTGGCTAAGTTCATGAAAGACAAGCCGGTATCGGAACGGGAGATCGGTACCCAGATCTTGAAGGAGGTGATCGACTACGTGGAGTCCGGTGTTTGTAGAAGAAAACAGATTCTCCACTACTTCGGGGAAAACTTCAACGAGGCGGGTTGTAACTGTATGTGCGACAACTGTAAAAAAACCAAGACCTATTTCGATGCGGAGGAGCCTTTGATCACTTTACTAACGTTGATCAAAAACATAGGTGCCCGCTTTGATGATGCACACATCCTGAATGTACTACTCGGACTGGAGACAGCCCAGACGATTGCCTACGAGCACCGCAAGCTTCGTGAATTCGGGTATGGCAAAGTAGAGGGGGAAAACCTTTGGAAATCTTTAATCCGTCAGGCGCTTCTAAACAACTTCATAGAAAAAGATATAGATAACTATGGCCTTCTCAGCTTAACCAGCTCCGGAAAAAATTTCATCGAAAGCCCATACAGCTTGAAGTTCATCTTGAATGAGCCAATTGAGAATGCTACGGACGATGATGAGGATGACGTAAAGCATGGTACTGGCGCACTGGATACCCAGCTACTGCAATTGCTGAAGGACCTCAGAAAGAAGATAGCCAAACAAAAAAATGTTCCCCCATTTGTCGTTTTCCAGGACCCTTCTTTAGAGGAGATGTGTACGCATTATCCGATTACCATGGAAGAACTTAAGCAGATTTCCGGTGTTGGAAATGGTAAAGCCCTTAAGTTCGGAACACCATTTATAGAGCTGATTAAGAAGTATGTCACAGACAATGATATTGAACGTCCTGTAGATCTGGTTATTAAAACTCAGGCGAATAAATCACAGTTAAAGGTTTCGATCATCCAAAATGTCGACCGTAAGATTGGACTCGAGGACATTGCAAAGTCGAAGGGCATCACTTACGACGAGATTCTGAAAGAGATTGAGGCCATCGTAAACTCTGGAACAAAGTTAAACCTGAACTACTTCGTTGATGAAGTGCTCGATGATGATCGCCAGGATGAAGTATTTGATTACTTCCGTTCCGCAGAAAATGACTCCATAGACTCCGCATTGAAGGATTTAGGGGAAACAGACTATACGCGTGAAGAGATTCAGTTGATGCGGATCAAGTTTATGTCTGAATTAGGAAATTAAGCTAAAATCAAGAATGATAAATTTCGAATTAGATAAATTAAAGTATACCACTTCCGGTAATTTTTTCCTTATGGCGGGTCCCTGCGCGATTGAGGGTGAGGAAATTGCCATGAGAATAGCGGACCGGATTGTTACCATCACTGATAAGCTAAATATCCCTTACATTTTCAAAGGTTCTTACCGTAAAGCCAATCGCTCTAAAGGTGATTCTTTTACCGGCATCGGCGATGAGAAAGCCCTTCGGATTTTAGAAAGAGTCGGTAAAACCTTTGATATTCCTACCGTCACAGATATTCACGAGAGTGCTGAGGCTGCAATGGCCGCTGCCTACGTAGATGTATTACAGATCCCGGCATTTCTTTGCCGCCAAACAGACCTGTTGATTGCAGCAGCAAAGACCAATAAAGTGGTAAATGTGAAGAAAGGCCAGTTCCTTTCGGCGGGTTCCATGCGGTTTGCAGTAGACAAAGTGATGGAAGCTGGGAACAACCGTGTGATCTTAACCGATCGCGGAAATACATTCGGCTATCAGGACCTGATTGTTGATTACCGCGGTCTTCCGGAAATGCAGACATTTAATGTACCCGTCGTAATGGATTGCACGCATTCTTTGCAGCAGCCAAACCAAAGCTCCGGCGTTACCGGAGGTAAGCCGGAACTCATCGGAACGATTGCGAAAGCAGCGATTGCCGTTGGAGCGGATGGCTTGTTCATAGAGACCCATCCCGATCCGGCCTGTGCAAAATCCGACGGCGCGAACATGTTACATCTCGATCGCCTGGAGGAGCTGCTCATACAATTGATTAAAATAAGAAAAGCGGTAATTTAACCGCTTTTCTTATTACGTCTTTGTAATCACGAAAGAAGTACGTCTGTTTTTCTTCCGCCCGTCTTCAGTACTGTTGGGAGCGATGGGCTTACTTTCACCATAGCCTTTATAACTTAACCTTTCTGGCTTTATGTTCTTCGAAACAAGGAAATCATACACAGACTTTGCGCGGCTGTTCGAAAGCTGTAAGTTCTGGTTGTCATTTCCAATATCGTCTGTATGTCCCTGAATCTCAATAGACAGCCCTGTATTGTCATTCAAGAGCTCTACAAGCGTGAGCAGTTCTGTCATAGAAGGCGGTAGCAGCTCATACTTATTGGTGTCAAAAAAGATGTTCCTAAGCGTAATATTTGCACCGGTTTTAATCTTCTCCAAATAAACTTTTAATTCAACTGGTGTGGCCGTCTTCAGGCTGTCTTTCAACTCAAAGTGATCGGAGTAGAAAAGGTATCCATCAGCAGATACATTCAATGCATAACTGCTTCCGATCGGTAATACCGATAAAAACGTACCTGTCTCTTTCGAAGTAAAATCATCGTACTGCTTTTTCTTTGTTTTCAAGTTCACCACCAACACCGTTGACTCCAGCGGCTGCTTGGTTTCTTTATCCATCACGAGGCCTTTCACGTAAGTAATCTTTTGTGGTTTCGCCTGTTTAGGCATCTTAAAGTGATATAGATCCAGATCACCATAGCCATCCTTCAAGTTACTTGAAAAGATACCTTCCTCACCATCCGGAGTAACAATAAGCCCTGATTCTTCATTAAAGGTGTTTATTGGATAACCAAGATTCATGGGTTTAGACCAATTCTGATTTTCATCTATCCGGCTGTAGAAAATATCTTTGTCACCAAAGCCCGGCCAGCCGTCGGAGGAGAAATAAAGCGTTTGTCCGTCCGGATGTACGAATGGGGTGTTTTCATCATAGGCTGTATTAATGTTCGGCCCAAGGTTTACAGGCTTTGTCCAGGTTCCTTCATCCGTCAGTGTCGTCTTCCATAGGTCATAGCCACCAAAGCCGCCACTGCGATTGCTGGAAAAATATAAAGTGCTGCCATCAGGACTGATCGCCGGCTGTGACTCCCAGAACTTTGAATTTACAGCTGCACCCAGGTTGAAAGGTGCGGCCCAGGTATTGCCTTGCTTATGACTTACATAGAGGTCACAGCTTCCAAAACTCTCCGGCCGGTTGCAACCTGTGAAAAACAAATACATGCCATCTGGCGATATGGATTGTGCACCCTCATTGTAATTGGGCGTATTGATCACTTTACTCATAGGCACGGCCGGACTCCATGTGCCTGATTTGGTTTTTTGGGTAATGAAGAAATCCTCGTTCTCGTCAATTACCCGGCTGAAGATCATGGTTCCGCCATCCGCGGTCAATGCAGGAAAATACTCGTGGTATTTTGAATTGATGGATTCACCAAGATTAATTGGCTCGTAAGGTTGCGGCCTATGCATCGCAACAATTGAGAATTCACAATCTGCAAGATACTTTTTGGCTCTTGCGATCAGGTTCTGGTCGGAACCAGTGTATTTGGACAGAAAGTTTTTGAAGTTTTTTGTTGCGGGCTCATATTCACCCGTGTTCAGCTGAGACTCGCCCAGAGAGTAGAACAGTCGTGCGTCAACCGCCGGACTGATGGTAAGCGCTTTCGAATAGGCCTCCTTACTTTTGGAAAAAGATTTAACGCGTCTGTACACATCCCCGAGCTGTATGTAGGCAAACTGAAAGTTTGAATCTTCTGAAACAGCTTGCTTTAGTGCCTCGATTGCATCTGTATACGCCCGCTGGTCCAACAAACTTTGCGCTCTATTGAAGCTTCTCTGCGCTTTTCCATTATCAGAAGTCTGGGCAAAGACTGGACCGATCAGGCAGATGGAAAAGAAAAGAAGCAAAAGTTTATTCATTATCTATATTGGTAATCTAAATATAGAAACAAATAGAAAAGGATCAGGGAATGTTCAGGTATTTGTGCGTTTGTAACGAAATTTCCCACTTTGGATTTGCCATAACATAATCAATGATTAATGGGGTAATTTCCTTAGATTTTGACCATTCCGGTTGTAAATAAAGTTTACAGCTTTGAGAAACCGATTGCGCATATTTCTCAGCCCACTCGAAGTCACTCTTGTTAAAAACAATCACCTTCAGCTCGTTCGCAAATGGCGTAATGTCCGGCCGGGGAGCTTTAAATTTTTTTGGCGACAAGCAAATCCAATCCCATGAGCCAGAAAGGGGATAGGCCCCTGAAGTTTCTATAAAGGTTAGAATATTCTTCTCCTGCAACCGCGCCGTCAGGTAATCCATGTTATATATCAATGGTTCACCACCGGTAATGACGACGGCCTTTCCAGGAAACGTTTCCGCTTTGGCAACGATGGCGTCCGCATGGGTCAGGGGATGTGATTCTGCATCCCAGCTTTCTTTCACATCGCACCAATGGCAGCCTACGTCACAACCGCCAAGACGGATAAAGTAAGCCGCTTTACCTGTATTGTAGCCTTCGCCTTGTATTGTATAGAATTCTTCCATCAATGGAAGTAAAGTCCCGTCTGTTGGTATTTCGTGCGCCATATATAAGGGTTCAAAGTTAAATAAAATAAAAGGCCCAATCAGATATTATGTACCTTGGGCCAATTTATATGACCGATATATGAAAAAATGGTTCAAAGTAGACGCTGTACTTCACGAGGCTGATTTCGTTACCCAGGTTCGCGTCGGCCCGAAGCAGTTGTGTCTTGTAAGGGATCAGGGACATTTGTATGCCGTTGAGAATACCTGCCCCCACGCAGGAGGAATACTTAGTGGAGGTTGGTGTACAAACGGGCAAATTGTTTGCCCCATACACCGCTGGGTGTATGATTTAAAAACCGGCAGGGGTGGTGAGGGTCAAGGCGACTACATCTATACCTACCCCGTTGAAACAAGGCCCGACGGGGTATATGTCGAATTGAAGCAAGGCTGGCTTAAGACGCTGTTTAAACGCCCGGAAAACTAGAGCATCATTCACAATGTTGTCCGCTGCTGCCGCGGCGTCCAAATTGAAACAGCTTAGCTAGATATAGATCTCTTTTTTAGCAGATGCGAGAGTGTTTTTCAGTAAACCTACAATCGTCATCAAGCCAACACCTCCGGGCACCGGGGTTATCCATGATGCCTTTTCCGAAACATTTTCAAAGTCCACATCGCCATAAAGCTTAAAGCCCGACTTCGTTGTCTCTGAGGTTTCCCGATTGATACCTACGTCAATGACAATTGCATCCGGTTTCACCATATCTGCGGTAACAAAGTTCTTTCTTCCAATTGCCGCAACAATGATATCCGCTTGTAAAACAAGCTCTTTAAGGTTCCTGGTTTTACTGTGGGTTAAGGTGACCGTACAGTTCCCCGGCTCTGCATTCCGCGCCATCAAAATGCTCATTGGGCTACCAACGATATTGCTTCTGCCAACAACCACGCAGTGTTTACCAGCAGTCTCAATTTTGTATGCCTCCAACATTAAGAGTATACCATAAGGCGTAGCCGGGATGAAACAAGGAAGGTTCCGCATCATACGGCCGAGATTAACCGGATGAAAACCGTCTACATCTTTTTTGTAATCGATCGCATCCGTCACTTTCTCCGGGTCGATGTGTTTTGGTAAAGGAAGCTGAACAATCACGCCGTCTACATCCGGATCGGAATTGATCTCTTTGATCCTGGTGAGCAATTCTTCCTCCGTTACCGAATCGTCATAACGGATCAGCGAAGACTTAAATCCAACCTTCTCGCAGTTTTTCATTTTGCTTGCGACATAGGTCTCACTTCCACCGTCGTTTCCAACCAGAACTGCAAGTAGATGGGGCTTTCGTCCGCTCACTTTTAAAAAGTCTGCAGCTTCTTCAGTAATCTGTGTTTTAATTTGCTCTGAAGCGAATTTCCCGTCTAGTAATTGCATATTCTAATTTTTATTAATCTAATTTTAATACAGCCATGAAAGCGGTCTGCGGAATTTCCACATTTCCAACCTGACGCATACGTTTCTTACCTTTTTTCTGTTTTTCAAGCAACTTGCGCTTACGGGAGATATCACCACCGTAACATTTTGCCGTAACGTCTTTACGCAATGCGCGGACGTTCTCTCTTGCAATTACCTTGGCGCCAATGGATGCCTGAATGGCAATTTCAAACTGCTGTCTTGGAATCAACTCCCTCAACTTCTCACAAATACGTTTTCCAAAGTCATATGAGTTGTTCCGGTGGATCAACGATGACAGCGCGTCAACGTGTTCACCGTTTAATAATATATCAAGACGAACCAGGTCAGATTTACGGTAACCAATCTGATGGTAATCAAATGATGCATAACCCTTCGAAATGGTTTTCAGCTTATCGTAAAAATCAAATACGATTTCACCCATTGGGATTTCAAAGACCAGTTCCACGCGGTCTGCAGTAAGATAGGACTGGTTGACGATTGTACCGCGCTTCTGTATACAAAGTGACATCACAGGACCAACAAATTCAGCCTTTGTGATGATGTTTGCTTTGATAAAAGGCTCCTCCACATATTCCATCTTACTTGGATCCGGAAGGTCTGATGGATTATTAACGATGATCTCCTCACCTTTGGTTGTCATAGCAATATACGACACGTTGGGCACCGTTGTGATTACCGTCATGTCGAACTCACGTTCCAGACGCTCCTGTATAATCTCCATGTGGAGCATGCCCAGGAACCCGCAGCGAAAGCCGAAACCAAGTGCCGCAGAGCTTTCCGGTTCAAAAACAATAGAAGCATCGTTTAGCTGAAGCTTGTGCATGGCTTCGCGGAGCTCTTCGAACTCATCGGTATCTACCGGATAAATCCCGGCGAATACCATCGGTTTTACTTCCTCAAATCCCTGAATGACATCCAGCGATGGTCTTGCAACGTTGGTGATCGTATCTCCAACTTTTACTTCTCTGGCTTCTTTTATACCAGATATAATGTATCCAACATCGCCGGTTTTGACAACCGGTTTTGGCAGCATATTTAGTTTTAGAACGCCAACTTCATCGGCGAGATATTCTTTGTCCGTATTGATGAATTTGACTTTATCTCCTTTTCTGATCTCGCCATTAACCACCTTATAGTAAGCGATAATTCCCCGGAAGGAGTTGAAAACGGAATCAAAGATTAATGCCTGTAAAGGCGCATCAGGATCACCAACAGGAGCAGGGACCCTGTCCACAATAGCTTGAAGAATGGCTTCAATGCCCAAACCCGTTTTACCGGATGCAGGGATAATTT
>JARKUW010000073.1 GCA_029851965.1 Bacteroidota bacterium
CCTAGTGAGGTCTATGTGTTACAGTTGTTGACGTTTGTAAGCGCTGTTGAAATCTGTTCTCATGCTTTTGAAGCGCTCGACAACCGTGGCAATAAACTCCTCATCAAGGATTTGAAAAATCTCGTTTACACCGCCGCCGGAAAGATCCAGTTCGGACAATTTATAACTTTGTTCCAGCGCACCTTGTTCAAACTTGACAATGTACTTCTGGTTCATATTGAAGATTGAAATCTTGCAACTGGGATGTGGTAGTTCAGCTATTATTCTCATACAACGCCAAATCTAATAATTTTTGCGGTTTTACCAGGTTATGGCAGCTTTGTCGGCACTTAATGGTATTTTCGGGCTTTAATCGTGACACATTTCAAATGGCAGAAGACTTAAAAATCGTTGTAAATTCAACCAAAGAAGAACAATACATATCGTTGCTTCCGCAAATAGAAGGACTCCTATTTGGTGAAGATGATCTGATCGCCAACCTGGCAAATGTTGCTGCTGCATTGAAGGAGCAGTTTAACTGGTTTTGGGTGGGCTTTTACCTGGTGAAGAATGAAACGCTTGTTTTAGGACCTTTTCAGGGCCCGGTTGCATGCACCCGGATACAAAAAGGACGTGGGGTATGCGGCAGCGCATGGGAGAAGGCTGAGACCATAATTGTAGCGGATGTAGACCAGTTCCCGGGACATATTGCCTGCAGCTCAGCTTCTAAATCCGAGATTGTTGTTCCCTTATTTAGTGGTGCCCAGGTTGTAGGTGTGCTCGACGTCGATAGTGATCAACTTGATCATTTTGACGATGTTGATCGTCTCTATCTGAATAAAATAGTGAAGTTATTGTATGCCTAAACTACCCTTTTCATTTTACCAGGAAGAGGACGTAAATTCACTTGCTGTCCAGCTGCTCGGTAAACAGTTGTTTACATGCATAAATGGTGAGCTTACTGGTGGAACAATTGTTGAAACAGAAGCATACAAAGGCATTATAGACAAGGCTTCACACGCCTATGGCGGTCGGTTCACCAACCGCACAAGCACGATGTATGAAGCTGGTGGTATCTCTTACGTTTACCTTTGCTACGGCATTCATCACCTCTTTAATGTGGTCACTGCTCCATCAAATACACCGCACGCAGTTTTGATACGTGGGCTGGAGCCGTATGCGGGTTTGGACATTATGCTGCGCCGCCGTAGTATGTCAGCGTTAAAGCCCAATCTTACGGCCGGTCCGGGAGCGTTATCTAAGGCACTGGGCATCGATAAGAATTTAAACGCAAAGGACCTTACGGGCGATGAGATCTGGATTGAAGACAATGGCATCCGGTTTCAATCACAGGAGATTGTGGCCGTGCCACGGGTAGGTGTAGCCTATGCTGGGGATCATGCACTGCTGCCCTGGAGATACTATGTTGCGGGCAACCGGTTTGTCAGTAAACCCAATAGTTAAAACAATATTCCGCTTCATTCTGTTGACTAACTTTATTAATTCAAAAGTTATTGCTATGGAAAATGAAAACGATATCACCATTCTGAAGGACAAGATCAACGATGTTCATATCTGCATGTTTACAACGCTGGATATGGAGGGGCATCTGTCCAGTCGTCCAATGGGTACCGCTAAAGTTGAAGAGGATGGAAGCATCTGGTTTTTTACCAATGAGTATTCGCTGAAATCCAAAGAAATCTCGAAAGACAACGAAGTCTTACTTTCTTACAGCAACCCATCAAATAACACCTATATATATGTAAATGGACGTGCAGAACTGGTAGACGATCAGGCGCGGAAAGAAGCTTATTTTGTAGCGCCTGTAAAGGTTTGGTTCCCTGATGGAGTGGAAGATCCGAACTTAACGCTGATTAAGGTGACACCGAAAGTGGCGGAATATTGGGACAGCAGTTCTTCAAAGATGGTAGTTGCCTATCAAATGATCAAAGCAATTGTGACCGGGAAGAAAGATGACCTGGGCGAGCATGATAAACTCAGCTTCTAACTGGGTAGGCTACAGTATATGTTTAAAGGAGGCAGGTATTCGATACCTGTCTCTTTTTTTTAGCCCGGTGACTGCCGCATGGCATTGACTCATCATGTTGAGATCCTTTAAACGATCCTAGCGTTCATTGATCTACAATACTTAGATTGTATATTGCAACACGAATGATCAAGATTGCATTTCATGATATGTATGCGCACCCGCTTCCTGAGGGGCACCGCTTTCCGATGCTGAAGTACGAGCTGATTCCTGCGCAATTGCTGCATATCGGCCTGATCGAGGTACCAAACCTGTTTGCTCCGGAACCTTTGGAAGAGGAGGTGATCATGCTTACACATGATCCGGTGTACTGGGAAAGTCTTAAATATTTAAAACTTCCGGCACGTGAACAAAGAAGAATCGGCTTTCCGCTTTCTCCTGAACTGGTAGAACGTGAGATCCGGATTGCAAGAGGCACAATTGACGGAGCCAGGTATGCGATGCGGGATGGCATTTCCTTTAATGTAGCTGGTGGAACGCATCATGCGGGGCGCAATTGGGGCGAAGGTTTCTGCCTGTTGAATGATCAGGCGATAGCCGCCAATTATCTGCTTGAAAATGGTTTGGCGTTCAAGATACTGATCATCGATCTGGATGTACATCAGGGCAACGGGACCGCTCAGCTATTTGCCCATGAGGACCGGGTGTTTACTTTTTCCATGCATGGAGAGAAGAACTTTCCATTTAGAAAGGAACAGTCGGATTTGGATGTTCCTTTAAATGATGGCACCGGTGATGATGAATACCTAACCCTGCTTGATCTGCATTTGCCCTTAGTTGTGGAACGTTTCCGTCCCGACTTTGTCTTCTATCTTTCCGGTGTGGACGTTTTGGAAAGCGATAAACTAGGCAAATTAAAGCTTTCAAAATCAGGATGTGAAGCCAGGGACCGGTATGTTTTCGAGCTATGTAAGGCGCATCATTTACCCGTGCAGGTCAGCATGGGCGGCGGGTATTCTCCGCAAATAAAAGATATTGTTGATGCACATTGCAACACTTTTAAAGCAGGATTTGATATTTTTGAGCAATTATGAAGATTGTAATTGCGGAGAAGCCATCAGTAGCACGTGAGTTGGCAAAGGTTTTTGGAGCTACAACAAAACGGGATGGCTATATAGAGGGGAAAGGGTATTCTTTTACATGGGCCTTCGGGCACCTGCTTCAGCTCGCACCACCACAAGAATATGGTTTCATAGGTTGGCGGCGCCAGCATCTGCCGATGCTTCCCCAAAAATTCAAGCTTGCGGTACGGAAGATCAAAACTAAGGACGGCGTTGTGGAAGACCCATCGGTCAGAAAACAGCTGAACACGATTAAAATGTTGTTTGATGAGGCCACGGAGATCATTGTGGCAACAGATGCCGGGCGAGAAGGGGAATTGATCTTCAGGTATATCTATTACTATCTGAAATGCAAAAAGCCTTTCAAGCGGCTCTGGATCTCATCTCAGACAGATGAAGCCATCAAAGAGGGTTTTCGCAATCTCAAACCCGGAACAGATTATGATACACTATTTAATTCGGCCCACTGCCGCTCCGAATCGGACTGGCTGGTCGGCATGAACGCCACGCAGGCGCTAAGTATAGCGGCCGGCAATAGAACGGTTTTATCTTTGGGACGGGTACAGACGCCAACACTGGCCATGATATGTGCGCGTTATTTAGATACCAAAAACTTTGTGCCGAAGCTTTTTTATCAGCTTAGCATTCTTCTCGATAAAGACGGACAACAGTTTAAGGCGATCTCTGTGGCGAACTTCGATAAAAAGGAGGATGCCCAGGTGCTTTATGATCAGATTCAGGATGTCTCCGCAGGTTTTCCATTGGGGGGTGCAATTGTCGAGGTAGAATCTAAACCCAGGAAGGAACCGCCACCGCTGTTGCACGACCTCAGCAGCATACAGCAGGAAGCCAATAAGCGCAAGGGATTCACTGCAGATCAAACCTTGAACTTACTACAGAACTTATATGAAAGCAAACTTGTGTCGTATCCAAGAACAGGAAGCCGTTACATCGGTGATGACGTATTTGCTGGTGTGCCCAAGCTGATTGGTACCCTAACGAACCATCCGGCTTTTGGAAAGACGGCTGAATACCTGCTTACGGTGCCATTGAACAAACGCAGTGTAAACACAAAGAAAGTTACCGATCACCATGCTATTCTTCCCACAGGCGAAGTTCCGTACCAGCTGAGCAGCGACAAACAGGCGATATACGATATGGTTGTTGGTCGTATGTTGGAGGCATTTCACAAAGAATGTCTAAAGGAACTTACCAAAATAGCCATTGAGTCTGGCTCCGCCTTTGTTGCAAATGGCACGGTAATCCGTTCCGCGGGATGGCGGTCTGTGCTAAATGATGCAGACGATGAGCAGAAAGATGAGGAAAGTCTTTCCCTACCTAAAGTGAAAAAAGGTGAAACTTTGCCCATTATTGAGAAAGCACTTGTAGAGAAACAGACAAAACCGAAGCCGTTGTTCAATGAAGCCTCCTTATTGAAAGCACTGGAAACGTCCGGTAAGGAGATTGAAGATGAAGAATTAAGATATGCGATGAAAGACAGCGGGCTCGGTACGCCGGCAACCCGCGCATCCATTATTGAGACGCTGATTACGAGAGATTACATCAAGCGGGAAAAAAGAAATCTCGTGCCTACAGATAAGGGATTAGCTGTTTATGAGGTTGTTAAGGATCAAAAGATTGCGCAGGCAGAGCTCACCGGTCAGTGGGAGAAGCGACTGGAAGAAATTCGCTCCGGTGCTTCTGTGGTTGATTTCAAGGCAGAGATCACGGCCTATACCCGGGCGATCACAAACGAGCTGTTGAGCAGCTCCCCGGTGATTAAGGCACCTGAGGAAACAAAGCCGACGCCAGCTTAGTGGTACCGTTTTTGTTGATGTTTATTCTTTTTATGGATAGACTCTACTAAATGAACACACAAAAGAAGGTAATGATTGCGGACGATGACCCCGGAATCCTGGATGCTGTGCAGGCAATGCTTGAATTTGGCGGTTATGATGTGCGTTCAACATGCGACGGCGCGACAGTTCTTGAAATGAAATCTGATCTGCCGGATCTGCTTTTACTGGACATATGGATGTCCGGAACCGACGGAAGGGATGTATGCAAAGCCTTGAAGTCAGAAGAAATCAGCAAACATATGCCCATCATTATGATTTCTGCCAGTACGGAATTGGAGCGGTCTGCGAAAGAGGCGGGGGCTGATGATTTCCTGGAAAAACCTTTTGACATGGAGGAGCTTTTAGGCAAAATAGAATTCTATCTAAATAGATCCTTGTGATCCCGGATTGCGCCCAGCCAATCTGCTGATCTTTTTCCCGCCGAATATTCGACCAGCCCGCTGCGTCCTGCGGAGCAGCGTGATCCCATAGAGAATTTATACCTTTGAGATCAAACAATGAAAAAAATCCCATGTTATTGAATGAAAATATTCATTATAGTATGAAAACCGATCTTATAGAAATATTCCAAACCATACGGGCAGCACTTCAGCCTTATGCCGCTCTTGGCTTTGCAAACAGAATTAACAGTGAGGAAACTTACGACCTATGGAGTGAAAAGAATATCAAAGCCGAGAACATCACCGAGCGTTTCTTTGCAGCAGTAAAGATTGAAGCGCAACAGGTATCCTTTAGCTATTCCACACTCAGGGGCGATGATGTGATCAAGGAAGAGGTGAGTCAACTTGATGATGTGGCAATGAAGAAAATTGAAGATGATCTTTCTGCTACGTATAAGGTTTTCAAAGAGCAGGAGTGGGTTTAAAGCCTGACTGGTTCAATGATCTGATTTATTCTTTAGAAACATTGGACATTGTTACATCATTTCTGGACGACCCAAAACTGGTACTACTCGCACCGGCAAGCGGGAATTTGGTCATCAACCTGATACCGGCAGGAACAGCGCTCAGTCCGGAGTTCCTGATTGAGCGGCAGGCCTTTTATCAATCCAAAGGTGTGCTGATGGTTCAACTTTGGGAAGATATTTGGCTGAGCAGAAAGGCCCAGGTCTTGGGCCGCATTACCTCACTTCTGGGCATGAATAAAAGAATACATGCCCGAAAAACAAAGATTGGCATTCTGGATAAGCAAAGAAGCGATGCTTTTTTATCTGAACACCACCTTCAGGGTGCGGTAAAGGCGCGGTATAAATTTGGGCTGATCTGTGATGAGGAAGTTGTGGCTGTTGCCACTTTCAGTGGCACCCGGCTGATGAAACATAAGGCCCCTGGTTATCGCTCCGCTGAGTTAATCAGATTCGCATCCAAATCTGGATTTACCGTGATCGGCGGGCTGACCAAGTTGATCAGACATTATGTTAATCTTGTTCATCCAAATGACTTGATGAGTTATGCAGACCGGGACTGGTCGCAGGGAAAAGCATACGAGTCTTTAGGATTTACACTTGACAGCATACAAGCCCCTTCCAGGTTGTGGCTTGACGTTAGAGACTATACCCGTTACTTTCCGCACCGTCTGCCGCCAGGCGTCCCAAACGAGCAGTTACTTCAAATTTTTAACACGGGAAATCTCAAATACGTCTTATACTTGTAGCATGCAGGAGTATCCTTTACTGATTGTTCTTGGCCCGACCGCATCCGGCAAGACCAAACTTGCCGTGCAAATGGCGCTTGAACTTGATGGCGAGATCATTAGCGCGGACAGCCGGCAGGTATTCAGAGGGATGAACATCGGTACCGGGAAGGATCTGGACGAATATACGGTTGGAGAGCGAACGGTGCCGCACCATTTGATTGATATTTGTGACGCCGGTGAAAAATACAATGTCGACCGGTTCAAAGAAGATTTCTATACAGCGTTTGAAACCATAACCGGCGGCGGAAAGCTTCCGATCTTATGCGGCGGTACAGGAATGTACATTCACAGTATACTCCAAAGCCACGATTACACCTCTATCCCGGTAAATCCGGCTTTAAGGGCGGACCTACTGGAGATCCCGATTGAGGTTTTGCGTGGTAAGCTGGCAGCTTATCCGTCAGCATTAACCATTCAGGCAGATCAGTCGACTAAAAAGCGACTGATCCGAGCGATTGAAATTGCCGAGTACCTGAAAACCGGAAGCTTGGTTTCTAAACAAAGGCCACGTCTTCGCCCCACAATCATTGGTCTGGAAGACAGCGTCCAGAGCAGGCGGGAACGAATCTACAACCGGCTGGAGCAACGGTTTGAACAAGGCCTGATTGCGGAGGTCGACGCTTTACTGGAACAGGGCGTCTCTGAAGAAATGCTGACCTTCTATGGTCTGGAGTATAAAATGGTTGTTTCTTATTTGAAACATGACATGACATATCAGGAGCTGAAGGAAAAGCTTTTTATTGGCATCTGTCAATATGCAAAACGACAAATGACATTTTTCAGAAAAATGGAGAAGGACGGGGTTAACATACGTTGGTATCAGGCAGGTACGCCGGCGCATGAGCTGTGTGAATTCATTCTAAGCGCCCTGAAAGACGATTTACGAGGGCAGGAGCCACTTTCTAATTAGTGAAATAAAGACCCGTTTTGTTGCTTGGCATGCAATTTGTTTAAGTGCAGATAACAAACAAAGAGTTATTGCATTTGCAATAATTAAACGAAATCAAATTAAAAATGAAAAAAGTTACTAAAATTCTAGCGTCTGCAGCAGCTGTAGTCGCTCTGTTCTTTTCTACTAACGCTAACGCACAAGCTCCAAAACTAGGTATAGGTATTAACGTAGGTGTACCGACAAATGATGATTATTTCAACTTCACATTGGGTGCTGATGCACGTTTCCAGTTTGACGTTGCAAAACAACTTTCGATCCCTGTGACTGTAGGTTACACGAACTTCTTTGCAAAAGATTTCGAAGCTGCTGGTGTGAAAATTGAGGGTCAGGATTATGGATTTATTCCTGCAAAAGTTGGTCTTAAGTACTTCTTTTCACCTTCCGGTTCTGGTTTATACGGATTGGCTGAAGCAGGTGCTGCGTTTGGTGTAACAGATCATGCTAAAACTGCATTTTTGTATTCTCCTGCAATTGGTTATTCATGGAGCAATGGTTTAGATCTAGGTGTTAAATACGAAGGTATTTCTAAAGCAACTACCTATGCTCCGGGTACGACCGGACAGGTTGCTTTGCGCATTGCCTACGGATTTAAATTATAATTTAAATCCAATATCTCATAAAAGCCTCCCGATGTCGGGGGGCTTTTTTTTATTAACAGGAAATTATTGCTAATTTGAGCGTACGGTATTTACCCGTATCAAAATATACATAATAGACAATATGAGGAATTACATTGGAGTTATGCTGATCATAGCACTTACCTCCTGCACCAATGCTAAAAAACCAGCTGTTCCCTCCGAACAGACGTCTGCAGTCTCCGCAGCGCGTACTGGTATCCGACTGGAAGACCCGAAATCACAGTCAATTTTCGATAACTATCTTCATCTGAAAGATGCATTAGTAGCCGGCAAATTTGATGATGCCAGAGCAACAGCTGGTGAACTTAGTGTGGCACTTGCAGACCAGCAAGGTTGCGAGAGCACCTCAGTAATTGCTAAGAATGTGGCATCTGCCAAAGATGTTACAGAACAACGGAAGCACTTTACTGCGCTAAGTTCAGATCTAATTGCTATGTTTAAACATGCATCAGTGAAAGAAGGTGTCATATACGTTCAGCATTGTCCGATGGCCAACAAGGGGCAAGGAGGAGACTGGTTATCGGCAGAAAAGAAGATTCAAAATCCTTATTATGGATCGGAAATGCTGGAGTGTGGGGCTGTAATAGATGAGGTCAAAAAAGGGTCTTAAAGATTCTTGAAACCTCCACTATTATGATCATTTTACGAAGGTTTAATGGCTTTCATGGTTAAAATTGAACACTATTTAAGAATAGAATAATTACTTTTGTTACTATAAATTATAAGATATGTCAGATATTGCAGAAATTAAAATTGACGGGAAGGTATACGAATTTCCCGTTATTACCGGCACCGAAGGGGAGCGGGCTATAGATATTTCCAAGTTAAGGGATTTAACTGGTCACATAACTTTGGATCTTGGATATAAAAATACAGGATCTACAAAAAGCGCAATCACTTTCCTCGATGGTGAAAAAGGAATTTTAAAATATCGCGGCTATTCAATTGAAGAACTTGCAGAGAAATCAACGTTTCTGGAAGTTGCTTACCTCTTGATTTATGGCGATCTGCCGACTCAGCAACAAGTTGATGGATTCCAGTCGGAGATTAGCATGCATACGCTTATTCATGAAGACATGAAGAAGTTTCTGGATGGCTATCCTTCTAAATCACATCCGATGGCACAGCTTTCATCCCTGGTGTGTTCACTTTCGACATTTTATCCGGAATCACTAAATGCAAATTCTTCGCCTGAGACCATGGATCAAACCATGATCAAATTATTGGCAAAGTTCCCGACGATCGTATCTTTTATTTATAAAAAATCATTAGGCCATCCGCTAATTTATCCAAAAAACAAATATGATTACGTGAGCAATTTCATTCAT
Organism: Bacteroidota bacterium; assembly: GCA_029851965.1. GTDB lineage: Bacteria > Bacteroidota > Bacteroidia > Sphingobacteriales > Sphingobacteriaceae > Pedobacter. The sequence continues at coordinate 9,560 of JARKUW010000073.1, forward strand.
ATGATTTTTGGCCAGCGGACAGAAGAAACTGTAATTGATCCAGTGGTTGTTAATGCAATGAACACATTGTTGATTTTACACGCTGATCACGAACAGAATTGTTCTGCTTCAACAGTTAGAATGGTGGGCTCATCGGATTGTAATCTGTATGCTTCCGTATCCGGTGGTATTGATGCATTATGGGGTCCTCTACATGGGGGAGCAAACCAGGCTGTAATTGAGATGCTGGAGAAAATCAAGGAAGATGGTGGTGATACAGAGAAGTGGATTAACAAGGCGAAGGATAAGAATGATCCTTTCCGTATGATGGGCTTCGGACACCGTGTTTACAAGAACTTTGATCCACGGGCTAAGATCATAAAGAAAGCCTGCGATGATATTCTGGAGAAACTTGGCATTAATGATCCGGTACTTGAAATTGCGAAGAAGTTAGAAGAGGCAGCTTTAAGCGATCCATATTTTGTAGAACGTAAGTTGTATCCAAACGTGGATTTTTACTCGGGAATCATATACAGAGCACTTGGATTTCCAACGGATATGTTTACCGTTCTGTTTGCCCTGGGTCGTCTACCAGGTTGGATTGCACAATGGAAAGAAATGCATGAGAATAAAGAGCCTATTGGTCGTCCGCGTCAGATCTATGTTGGTCATACCAACAGGGAGTTTGTGGAGATCGGACAGCGATAAACAATTCAGGACAAAGGAGGAGCAGAGCACCTTCTTTTACTTACGAAAAAAGACCCGTTGTTGTGAACAGCGGGTCTTTTTTTATGTGATGTTAAAGATGATATAGATTGTTGTCCTGGTATTGCCACTCTACAGGATTATAACCGTTACTGCGATAACGATGATTGTAGAGATTGTAAAGACAAGAGTATAGCTGAACATCAGGAAGAAAATCTTCAAAACCGTGGTCCAGCGCCGACTGCCATAGAATGTTCTTAGTGATCTGTAGATATACCAAAAGATGTAAATGATCCAGAGGAAGGATAACCAGGCGTCCCACACGTGAAGTAGATCGAAGATGCGTTGAAATAAGGTGAGAATTAAAACACTCAGGAACAACGCTGAATGCACATGGAACGAATAGATCAGGTGCTCATAATAGTACTTGTCCTTATTGAAATAAACCAATTTGAGGATCAAAGCGAACAATGGAAGCAGGATGAACATCATTTTAGGAATATTGTGAACAATATCCTCTTTGATCTTTTCCCGGACGTTGGGGTATTTTTGCAGTTCAATATTTCGCCGGATGATATAATGTTTCAAAAAATTATCCCGTTTTGCAGCTGGTAGCAGCTGCTGTCTATTCTCATAGGCGGATATCGTACTATCGGAATCAAGAAGCCATTTGCTATAGATTTGGAAGTTGTTGGTTTTGCTGCTTTTCTCAGTGGCTTTCCCGCTGGCTTTAATCTCTGCCACGGTTGCATTAATCAAGCTATCCTTAAGCGCCACGGGGAGGGGCGTGTTGGCAAGCGTTTTTCTGAGTTCCACTTCCTTTGCTTTTGCAAGGCTATCTGCTTTCGGCTGGTCAACAGCGGTCTCATGTTCCGCTTTAGACCCTTTGTTAATGTGTGTTCCGCTTAACGTAACGATGAAAAAAACAATACTGATGAAGATATATAGCCGTATCGGATTGATAAAGGATACCCTTTTCCCTGCAACGTATTGTGCCGTCAACACGCCTGGCTGGAGTAATAAAGGTTTGACCGTTCCAAAGAATTTGGATTCGAAATGAAAGTAGTCCGCAATGGCGTGACTGATCATGTGAAGGGCATTCTCGCGGAGTTCGATGTTCTCCTGACCGCAATGCGTACAAAAATGTTCTTCTACATGGCGCCCGCAATTTAAGCAGTTGTGTTCGGTTCTGTAATTACCTGTTGACATATACGACTTTATTATTCACCTTTAAAATCTCTGAATTTACTGCCCAAGTTTATTGATGGCTGTTTCCTCTGCACGGTTATGTTTGTATTTAAAAATGAGTGGAAAAACAATTGCGAGTAATAGAGTATAAGCAGCAAACGTAATCCAGATGCTCCTCCAGTCTTTACTTTGATCTGCTAAGGTGAAGAATTCCTGAATGATAAATCCACTCGTAAAACTTCCGAATAAAGCGCCAAAACCGTTTACCATCATCATAAACAGCCCCTGAGCACTTCCTCTCATCTTTTCATCGATCTGAGTTTCCACGAAGAGCGAACCAGAGATATTGAAGAAGTCGAAAGCCATACCATAAATGATACAAGATAAAACAATCATCCACAATCCGCCTGCAGGATCACCGAAGGCGAAAAGACCAAAGCGTAGAACCCAGGCGAGCATACTGAAAAGCATGACGTATTTAATGCCGAATTTCCGGAGGAAGAACGGTATGGCCAAAATAAATAGTGTTTCAGAAATCTGAGAGATCGACATGATAATCGCCGGATATTTCACGGCAAGTAGATCACGATATGCGGAGACATTTTTGAAGTCATGGAGATAAGTGTCACCATAAGCATTCGTCAGCTGTAAGGCTGCGCCGAGCAACATCGAGAACAAGAAAAATACTGCGAATTTCTTCTGTTTAAATAAAGTAAACGCACGTAAACCAAATGCATCAACAAACGAGCGCGTGTTGATCTCTTTTGCAAGTGGAGGACATTTTGGTAAGGTGAAAGCATAGATGCCCAGGAACAATGAAACTGCTGACGCGATGTAGAACTGGTTGGAAGAGGCTTCATTGTCAGTCAGACTTACCACCCAAAGTGCCGCGATAAATCCTATTGTTCCCCAGATTCGGATCGGCGGGTAATCCGTTACAACGTCCTTTCCTGCATTGCGTAATGCAGAATAAGCTACTGTAATTGATAAACTTAGGGTGGGCATATAGAATATCATATTCAGCAGGATAACCCAGAAAAAAGCAGTTGGATTAGATACTAACGGTAGTGTGAATAAGGTTACGGACCCAAGTATGTGTAACATGCCGAGGAGTTTCTCGGCGTTGATCCAGCGGTCTGAAATGATGCCGGTGAGCGCCGGCATAAAGATCGAAGCTATTCCCATGGTCGAGAATATTGCTCCAAATTCAGTACCCGACCATTGTTTGTTTTGAAACCAGTAGACTCCTATTGTAATTAGCCATGAACCCCAGATAAAGAATTGAAGGAAGTTCATTAGAGTTAAGCGAAACTTAACGTTCATCATTTTTGATTGTTTGACTTTTTAAGGAAAGTTGAGTATGGGGCAATCTTGCCCTATTAAGTAAAATGAAATTAATAAGCTGATATATCAACTTGTCCATTGTTTCAGTTGTCGGTAATCAAAAGGGTTAGGCCGAATTTCTCCGGCTGAGTTCATCTCTTATTCTGGCAGCTTTCTCGTAAGCTTCTTCGGCAATGGCTTCCTGCAGCTTTTGCTGCAGTTCTTCCACAGAAAAGGATTTATAGTTGGTGCCCGGCATGGAGGTATTGATATCTTCGGTGCCTTGCTCTTTTGAAATGCTGTCCATATTCTCCAGAAACAGGAAGTCATCTCCTTCAATCACAATCCCTGCAGAAGATAAAATAAACTCGTAGGTGTATATGTTTGAATTGAAACGAACGGCCAGTGCAATGGCATCAGATGTTCTTGCATCAATTTCCTGCACCTTTTGGCCATCTGTACAAATGAGTTTGGCAAAGAATACCCCATCTACGAGATTATATATGAGTACCTCCCGAATCTCAATGTGGTATGTTTGGGCGAAAGTTTTGAATAGATCGTGGGTAAGCGGCCTGCTTGGGGTCATCTTTTCCATTTCAATAGCAATCGCCTGGGCTTCAAACGCGCCAATGATGATTGGCAGTCGTCTTCTTCCATTCACTTCTCCAAGTACAAGCGCGTAGGCGCCAGATTGGGTTTGGCTATAGGATAATCCTACAATATCTAGTTTTACTTTTTTCATATTAAAGTATACTGGGTTAGACATTATATCCAACCCAATACTTTTATCCCTTGTGTGCTTTTATCGCCTGGATTAATTTAGGTACCACTTCAAATGCATCACCAACTATGCCATAATCTGCAACTTTGAAGAAAGGTGCTTCCGGATCTTTATTGATGACTACAATGACCTTTGAGGAGCTAATTCCCGCCAAATGCTGTATGGCACCTGAAATACCGATTGCAATATAAAGGTTGGGACTAATGGTGATCCCGGTTTGTCCAACATGCTCTGTGTGTGGTCTCCAATCGGCATCTGAGACTGGCTTTGAACACGCCGTTGCCGCTCCCAGTAAGTCTGCCAGTTCTTCAATCATTCCCCAGTTTTCAGGTCCTTTTAAGCCTCTCCCTGCCGAGACAACCAACTCCGCATCAGCTAGCGATACCTTGTCTGTTGCTCTTACAATGTCCGTCACCATAGCTGCGAAATCGCCTGCACCTGTAGGTGCATCAAAGTTTTCGATACTTGCTGCTTCCGGTGTTTCTTTAACGCCGAATGCATTTGGATTTAGAGCAAGAATCTTTATGGCAGATGTCAATTCGGTGACAGCAAAGGCTTTTCCAGAGAAGGCAGTTTTCTTTACTGAAAAGCTTTCACCGTTCAGCACTGGCAATTCTGTTGCGCCATCGACAAGACCAGCTTTCAACTTTACAGCCAGACGTGGTGCCAGTCCCTTACCGGAGAAAGAATTTGACAGAACCACTACATCGGCATTCTCAGCCGCAACTGCGGCGGAAATTACAGAAGCGTAAGCCTGGTTTATAAAGTTTTTCAGTTGGTCCGAAGTAACATTCAAAACTTTGGAGGCGCCATACTTCCCAAGTTCGTTTAGTTGCTCTACTTCAACATTCCCTATAGATATTGCGGTGAGGTTTGTTCCTTTTTGTGCTGCAATGGCTTTTGCGTAAGAGACCGCTTCAAAAGCAGATTTCTTAAACTTTCCATCTGCGTGCTCTACATATACTAATACTGACATATAAACGTTTAAGGGTTCTATATAAAATGGAAGATTAGATAACTTTTGCTTCCTGATGTAACAAATCTACAAGTTTTTCGACTTCTTCAGCGGATACCAACTTAACGCTTCCACGTGGTGCTGGTGTTTCAAATACCGTAATTTTTGAGAAGGACTCGACTTCTTTCGCTTCTACGACTTGTAGGGGTTTGGTTCTCGCAGACATGATGCCGCGCATATTCGGGATCTTCGGTTCAGCAACCCCTTCAGCACAACTGGCAACAAATTTACCAGCTACGGAGACCACTTCTTTTCCGCCTTCTATTTCCCGCTCCATGGTTGCCGTTGTTCCATCATATTCAAGTTTTTTTATAATGGACACCGATGGAATGTCGAGGAATTCTCCAACCATCGCTGGAACCTGTGCACCATTGTAGTCAATAGATTCCCGTCCAAATAATATCATATCGAAGTCCGTGGTCTTTGCATATTCTGCAATTTGATAGGCAGTGAACCAGGCGTCACGTGGTGCAGCATTAATACGAATAGCTTCATCTGCGCCGATTGCAAGTGCTTTTCTGATCGTTGGTTCAGTGCTATTGTCTCCAACATTGATAACAGTTACAGTTCCCTTTCCACCCTCGCAAAGTGCAATCGCCTTTGAAAGCGCGATCTCATCATAAGGGTTTACAATAAATTGTACCCCGGCAGTATTGAATTGTGTATTATCGTTGGTAAAAGTTATTTTTGTGGTTGTGTCTGGCACATTACTTATACAAACTAGTATTTTCATAAAAATGTCTTTTTGCAAATCTAACTAAAAAAGCAAGGATTAAAAATGCAATCTACCCGATTAACCAAGTTATTAGAATTTTTCGCTGCAGAGCCCAACGATCCCTTCCTGTTATATGCTTTGGCGACCGAATACAATTCCCTGAACGACGCAGAAAAGGCTTTTGAATACTACCATAAACTTATCGATGAGCATCCGGACTACGTAGGTACCTACTACCATTTGGGTAAGCTTTACGAAAAGGAATCGCAGACTGATAAGGCAGTTGATATATATAAGAGAGGGCTAGTTGCCGCCCGCGCCAAGAATGACAATCATGCGTTCTCCGAACTGCAGGGTGCATACAATTCAGCAATGGGATTAGACTATGAGGATGACTAAACCCGGGGCACTTGCCACCGGAAAGCTCGCATTTCTCAAGAGCGTTGTCCTGTTTACGTTAACTGCTTTCGGTGGTGCACAGGCACATATGGCCCTTTTACTGAAGTATTTTGTTAAGGATAATCGCTTTATTTCTGAAGAAGATTTACTGGAACTGAATGCACTTGCGCAGGTATTGCCAGGGCCAGCATCCACACAGACGCTAATTGGTATTGCTTACAAGGTGGGAGGAATCCGTCTATCTATGTTGACGTTTCTCATTTGGATTTTTCCATCAGCGGCAGTGATGACCGCCGCTGCAGTCAGATATGCTACCCTGGATCACAAGGGTAGATTTAATGAAGTAATACAGTATATTCAGCCCATTGCGCTGGGAATTGTTGCTTATGGTGCTTTTAATCTGGCCAAAAAGGTTGTTCATTCGCAGCTTTCTATATTTCTGGCGGTTTCCGCTGTCATTGCAACTCTGGTGTTGCGAAATGCCTATGTATTTCCGATCTCGATTTTGATTGGAGGGATGATATCTTCATCAATAGAGACCCCACCTGAGGAAACAGAACTCAGAACAAGGCTTTTCTCGAACATCAACCGTAAGAAGCTGATCTATTTCTTCGGCGTTCTGCTGCTTCTCGCTCTACTGGGTGCAATCATCAATACAACGTCACCTTTCAGCTTGCCGATCAGGTTATTTGAAAATTTTTACCGGAATGGTATTATGATCTTTGGTGGGGGGCAGGTACTCGTTCCGCTGATGTTCACTGAGTTTGTTCAGATGAAACATTATCTGCAATCATCCGAATTCCTTTCCGGGTTTGCTTTGCAGCAAGCACTTCCTGGTCCGACGTTTTCTTTTACAAGCTACCTAAGTGCCTTAAGTATGAAAAACTTTGGCTACGGAGTATATGGTCAGATCGTCGGTGGTATAATAGGGGTGATGGGGATCAATCTTCCGGGGGTGATTCTGGTGCTTTTTATCGTTCCTTTTTGGGACGACCTAAAGAAGGTAAGCCGCATAAAATACTCACTCTCAGGAGTAAATGCGGTAAGTGTAGGCTTTATATTTGCCGCCTTTGTTTTGCTCGTCAAGCCAATCGGTTTGGATCTGACGGCAATCTTCATCATTGTCATTACATTCCTCGTGCTGAATTACACGAGGATCAGTCCGCCGGTTATCGTTGTTGCAGGCATTATATTCGGCTACTTTCTATAGCTTTAGCGTCGGATTATCTTAAAAAGGTGCGTCCTCATCATGCATGTCATCCATTCTGGATGGCTTTATGATCACATTGCCGAACGACCTGTCAAAATCAGGTGAAGGTTGCATGCCAGCTCCGGGGCTGTCCATCGAGAAGGAGTTTTGAGGAGCGAAGTCTTCTTCAAGATCCGCAAACTTCACGTATTTACCGATAAATCGCAGAGGCACAATTCCGGTTTCACCATTTCTGTGTTTGGCAATAATGACCTCACCAACACCTGCCTGAGAACGGCCTTGTTCATCTTCCATAATTCCATAATATTCAGGGCGGTATAGGAAGAGTACCATATCCGCATCCTGCTCAATGGAACCGGATTCCCTTAAATCTGACAGCAATGGCCGCTTACCATTTTGTCCAGGCCTGTTCTCAACGGCACGGCTCAACTGAGATAACGCCAGTACAGGAACTTCCAATTCTTTCGCTACCGACTTAAGTGCCCGCGATATACTACCAATTTCCTGTTCCCTGTTTCCGCCACCACTTTGTCCTTCGCCCTTACCGTGCATCAATTGCAAGTAATCGATGATGACCATCTGGATGTCGTATTGAGACTTTAAACGACGGCATTTTGCTCTGAACTCAAAAATGTTCAAAGCGGGGGTATCATCAATAAGCAAGGGTGCTTCTGTTAAGGTACCAATCTTACTGTGTAGCTGCTGCCATTCCCAGTCTGCGAGGTTTCCTTTTCTTATCTTCTCCTGGTCAATCTCCGTTTCTCCGGAGATCAGACGATTTACCAGCTGTACCGATGACATCTCCAGGGAGAATACAACGACAGGCTTTTTGAAATCCACAGCTGCGTTCCGTGCACAGGTCAGTACAAAGGCCGTCTTTCCCATTGCCGGACGCGCCGCAATGATGACCAGATCTGATTTCTGCCAACCACCAGTTATTCTATCGAGCGCAGTAAAGCCTGACGGTACACCAGTAAGTCCATCCGTCTTGGTGCGGAGTTCCTCAAGTGTCGCCAGGGATTGCTTAATGATTTCATCCATCTTCTGCGTATCGCGGCGCAGGTTATTCTGTGCGATGTCGAAAAGGTTCTTTTCGGCATGATCCAAAAGATCAAAGATATCTGTCGTGTCTTCGTACGCATTCTGTATGATCTCAGAAGAGATCCGGATCAACTCTCTTTGAATGTACTTTTGGGAAATGATCCGTGCATGATATTCGATGTTCGCAGCAGATGCAACACGATTTGTCAGGTTGGTAATGTAATATGCACCTCCAACCATCTCGAGCAGGCCGAGTGTCCGGAGTTCAGAGGTGACTGTAAGAATATCAACAGGTTTAGACTTCTGAAACAACAATTGAATTGCTTCGAAGATCTTCTTATGTGATTCTTGATAGAAAACTTCCGGCTTTAAGATATCGATAACGGTAGAAAGTGCATCTTTCTCCAACATCAGTGCACCCAGAACAGCTTCCTCTAAATCAATAGCCTGGGGCGGAATTCTCCCCATAGTACTCACGGTATTGGTTAGTCTGTTTTTGCGGGAGGAGCTGAAATTCGTTTTCTCCTGACCCTGGGTGCCGTTGTCGATTATCATTATACAAAATTATGCAAAATTCAGGTCTCCGCTTGATTTCTTTTTGAACAATCGTTAGGAATTATCGGCGTTGCGTGGGCCGCTTCTATGGTGTTGTCGCCGGAGATCAGGAGTCATAATTTTCATAAAGCAGATCAATCCACAGAAATAAGCATGTTGTTATTCCTATTATTTGAACTATTTTTGCCCCATAACAAAGTAAGAATGGAGCACAACAGAAGGTCCGCAAGACCTAAAGAAAATAATGAGTTTATATTTGGTATTCGGGCTGTTATTGAAGCGATTAAGGCTGGAAAGGATATCGAGAGTATTTATTTGCAACGCAGCTTGAATGGAGAATTGATTATTGAGCTTAAAAGTTATTTGAAAGATCTTGATGCACCTGTTCATCATGTTCCCGTCGAAAAGCTGAACAGAATGACGCAGAAGAACCACCAGGGGGTCATCGCTGTGGTTTCTTCCATTACTTTTCAGAAGATTGAAGATATTATCCCTGCCATTTACGAAAAGGGCGAGACGCCCCTGATCCTGATTCTGGACGGTATTACGGATGTTCGAAATATGGGTGCAATTGCCCGGACGGCAGCGTGCACGGGGGTACACGCAATCGTGGTACCCACCAAAAATTCAGCTCAAATCAACGCAGATGCCATTAAAACATCTGCAGGTGCTTTATTTACGATTCCGGTTTGCCGCCATCCAAATTTACATAAGACTGCATTGTTTCTGCAGGAATGTGGGTTGCAAATTGTCGCCTGTACAGAAAAGACAAATGATTTGATCTACGCGCCGGATTATACTGTTCCTACGGCAATTGTCATGGGCGCAGAGGATGAAGGCATTTCCAATGAAATCATGCGCATGGCAAACCATCTCGCAAAGATTCCGATGTTTGGGGAGATTGGTTCTTTAAATGTTTCGGTGTCTACCGGAGTAATCTTATATGAGGCAATCAGGCAGAGAGGCCTGTCCTGATTGCCGCCTTATATTTAAATGAATTTTGTGCCAAACCTGGACTTTACGTCCGCAACGATCTGTTTAACAGATTGTTCTTCAGGTCTCGGACAGATCAGTAAGGTGTTATTGGATTCCACAACGATGTAGTCGTGCAGCCCCTGCAGGATAACGAGCTTTTCTTTTGGAACGTTCACCATGCAATTTGAGGAATTGAACATCATCACCTGTTCTGATGGAATGACCGCATTGCCAACATAATCCTTTTCTGCCATTTCATATATCGAAGCCCAGGTCCCAAGATCAGACCAGCCAAAGTCAGTGGGCAGAACGTAAACATTGTCTGCTTTCTCCATAATTGCAAAGTCGATGGAAATGTTGGTACATTGCTGATAGGCGTTTCCAATGAAGGCCTTCTCGTCACCTGAGTTGTATGCGGAATGACCTGACTGGAAAATATCATGCATCTCTGGAAGATGCTTTCTAAAGGAGTTGTTTATGGCTTTGGCAGACCAGATGAAAATTCCGGCATTCCAAAGGAAGTCGCCGCTTTGAAGAAACGATTTCGCCAGATCATAATTCGGTTTTTCTGTAAACAGCTTTACTTTGTGAATCTGATCGTCTGTATTCAGCGTATTCTCTGTATATTGAATATATCCGTAACCGGTATCGGGTCTGCTGGGCTTGATGCCGAGCGTGATCAAGCAATCATTCCCTGCAGCAGCCTTCAAGGACTGCTCTATAGCCTCTACAAAGGCGGGCTGGTTTGCTATCGTGTGATCCGATGGTGCCACAACAATTGTTGCATTTTGATTGATCTGCGCAATTTTCATCGATCCATAAGCGATACATGGAGCCGTATTGCGCATGATCGGCTCTGCGAGGATTTGGTTTTCTGAAATATCAGGCAGTTGTTCCTTAACCAGATCAACATAGATCTCATTCGTAACGATAAAAATGTTTTCAGGCGGACAGATCTTAAGGAACCTTTCATAAGTACTCTGAATGAGTGTTTTCCCAACACCGAAGAAATCTATGAACTGTTTAGGATGTTCTGTCCTGCTTACCGGCCAAAAACGACTGCCGACACCGCCAGCCATTATCAAGGCAAAATTATTTTTATCCATGTCTGTAAAAAAAGTTTAGAGCGCTATATTGATTTTAAATCTTGTTTTGGTTAAATGATCCCTTCCTGAAGCAAATCGTGAAGGTGAACAAGGCCATAATACGAATTATTTTGCGTAACAAGCAATTGGGTAATGTTATTCTGTTTGATAATCTGCAAGGCCTCGAAAGCCAAAACTTCCTTGTCAACCTTCTTCGGATCGACATTCATGATGTCTTTGGCCTTGATGTTGAGCAAATTGCTGTGTTTTTCTAACATACGCCGTATGTCTCCATCGGTGATAATGCCCAGAATCTGATCCGCTGCAGTAACCACGACCGCACCCAGCCGGTTACGGCTGATTTCTACAATGACATCCTTTACTGATGCTTCAGCAGTGATCGATGGTTTTTGATTTTTTAGCGCCAGGTCACCGA